>JAEINP010000015.1 GCA_016342355.1 Desulfatibacillum sp. | reverse complement strand
TAACCCTTGATGAGTTAAGCCCTTGTAATTTTTGGTAGGCACGATTGGATTTGAACCAACGACTTCTACCGTGTCAGGGTAGCGCTCTCCCCCTGAGCTACGTGCCTGTATATGGACAATCCTTGTACACGCGCCCGAAGACCGTGTCAAGTCAAATGGCGCATACAACCTGATTTTTCCCTAACAAAGTGCGCGGACCGCACCCGGTCAAAAGAGGGCCTGACTTTTTCCCGTTTCATAGTCTCCTGTCCGGCCATCCTTGCCAGACACCGGCCAAGCCCATCGGGTTCACTGCCTGGGCAATTCTTCCACGATTCCAGGTGCGGCGCCCCCTCCCTGATCCTTGGGAATGAGTTCCAATTCCATCTGATTTTCACCAATGTAACTGACATGCACGGAAAAACGATCAAAGGCCTTGAGTGTAAGGTCCCGGGCCAGCTTTTGAGACAGCCCCTTGTATTCCACCGAGAGCAGGGCTTCCCGGTCGGTCATCCACTTGAGCAACATCCTGGAAACGCCTTCGGTGTTGTCTTTTAGAGCCTGCCTGAAGGCCACGAAATTGGCAAGGGGAGATATTCCCAAGACTTTGATTTCCAGGCTCACTGGCCCCTGGGGCTTGGTTTGATAAACGGCCATAAGCCCAAGAGAGAGTTCCCGGGCCGCCTGTGTGGCAGCCTTGGTCATGGCTTCCTGACTGCCGGCCTGGGGGGTGTCGGAGATAACGGAAACCATCTGGGTGGACGTAGCCACCTGCTCTCCGGTATCCGCATTCACTGCCTGGACTGATATGGTGGCCTCATAGGAAGCCATATTGGTGCCTGGGATGGGCGAGGCATGCACCGCCGCCGCATCCCCAAAAACAACCACTTGGGCCTGGGCGTCCCGGGCCAAGGTCATGGCTGCTGTCAGGTCAAAGCGTTCGGGATTGAACTGGGTACCTGAAACCATTGTGCGAATGGCGTCCCGCCCATCCACGGACGGAAAACCCTTTTCCGCAATTACCCTGGCCATGATGGTTTCCGTATAAGGCGTCAGGTTTTGAGAAACCGCCTTGCCCCACCAGTGGCGAGGGGCGTTCTGCCCCAATTCCTTTTCGTTGACCAAAAAAAGGATTACCGGCAGATTATCCTGGGTCGCCAAAGCGCCGCCTGCTCTCAAGGCTTCCTGGATGGCGAAATGATCCACACGCACCCGGGTCATAATACGCAGATGGGTGGATGTTTGAGCCTCGGCCATTACCTGAAACCCCTGGACATATTTTTCAGTGTTGGCCAAAACCAAGCCGCTTACGGCCTGAAAATTAGAAGCCAGCACATCCGCAGGCAAAATACTGGCGACAACCCTTGCCACAGCTCTTTCGAAGGAATCCTCGGTGGCTGCCTGCCTTGCGTTTTGGACATTTCCCTGAAAAATCCTGGAAACCCCGATGGCCTCCACAGCTTCTATGGCCTCCGCCTTGTCCTGTCCAAAGGCTG
Organism: Desulfatibacillum sp.; assembly: GCA_016342355.1. Taxonomy (GTDB): domain Bacteria; phylum Desulfobacterota; class Desulfobacteria; order Desulfobacterales; family Desulfatibacillaceae; genus Desulfatibacillum. The sequence continues at coordinate 87,228 of JAEINP010000015.1, read as the reverse complement.
TATCCAGCCCCATGACAAAGCAAAGGCTGAGAGCCGCCAGGAAGAGGCGCACCGGCGCAGACCTTCCTAAAAGTGGTATTGATTTGGATTTCAAAATGTTTCCTCACTTGTAAATGAGTTGTCCATCCCTAAACCCTTATGATAGCGTATCGCAAACCAAAGGAAAAGAGTCTTTTTTGCCTATCTCTTGCCAAGCCCGGCCATATTGCGTACAACGAGGCAGTCATTCATTTAATTTAGGTCAGGAATTCCCATGCCTATTGTCAGCGTTATCATCCCCACATTCAACCGTGCATGGTGCCTGGAAAAGGCCGTGGAGTCGGTCCTGGCTCAGGACTTCCTGGACTTTGAACTTATTGTGGTGGATGACGGATCCCATGACCAAACGCCCCAAATTCTGGAAAAATATCCCCGGGTCCGCACGCTTCGCCAGGACCGCAAAGGGGTCAGCGCGGCACGCAATGCCGGAGTCCGGGCCAGTTCAGGAGCCTTGTTGGCCTTTTTGGACTCGGACGACCAATGGGAGCCCTCCAAATTGCACATCCAGGTGGAATATTTCCAAAACAATCCCCAGGCCCTGATCTGCCAGACCGGAGAAATCTGGATACGCAACGGCAAACGCGTCAACCCCCGATTGAAGCACGAAAAGCCCTCTGGCCAGGTTTTTGAAAGGTCCCTGGAACTTTGCCTTGTGAGCCCTTCGGCTGTAATGATGCGCCGAAGCCTTTTTGACGAAATGCAAGGCTTTGACGAAAATCTTCCCGCCTGCGAGGACTATGACCTGTGGCTCAGGATTGGATGCCGCTATCCCGTGCATCTCATCGACGAGCCCATGGTCATCAAAAACGGGGGGCATGAGGATCAGCTTTCCTCAGCCCCTGGCCTGGACCGTTTTCGCATTGCCTCCCTGGCGAATCTGTTGAAAAAGGCTTCTCTTACTCATAGCCAGCGGTCCGCCGCCCTTGAAGTATTGCAAAAAAAGTGCCGCATTTACGCCAATGGCTGCGCCAAACGAAAAAGAAACCAAGAGGCTCAATTTTACCGGGATCTTGCCAATCAGTATACACCCGTCCCGGGGCTGAGCCCCAGGATAAAGGAGGTTCTCCCATGATTTCAGAATCCAATAAATGCGCCCTTGTCATTATTGACGCCCAGGAGCGCCTCATGCCCGTCATCGCAAACCGTGAGGGTGTGTCAAAAACAATCCAGGGCCTTGTGCAATTCGCCAATATCAACGATATACCCATCCTGGTTACAGAACAGCAAAACCTTGGACAAACCCTTAGCGAAATCAGCGGGCTCATCAAGGATTTCCAGCCCATCTCCAAAATCACCTTCAGTTGCTTTGATTGCCCGGAGTTCGTGGAGGCCCTTGAAAAAGCAGGCTCCAATACCATTATCATCGCCGGGGTGGAAGCCCATATCTGCGTCTGTCAGACAGCCTTGGCCGCCATGGGCCGCTACGACGTCCATGTGGTGGGGGACGGGGTTTCCTCCCGCAGCCTCCTTAATATGCAGGCTGCCTTGGACCGATTGCGCCAGGAAGGCGTGACCATCACCACCAAGGAAATGCTTTTTTACGAAATACTGAAGCAGGCAGGTACGCCCCAGTTTAAGGAAACGCTCAAGCTGGTGAAATAAATCCACCATTTCCAATGGAGTCGATTATGGCCGTTTATCTTGTACAGCACGGTAAAAGCCTGCCCAAGGACCAGGACCCGGACCAGGGCCTTTCTCCCCAGGGAGTGGAAGAATCGGAACGCATCGCCGGAGTGGCCGCCGCATACGGCGTCAAGGTTTCCCAAATCAGGCACAGCGGCAAAACGCGGGCTTTGCAGACCGCCAGGATTTTTGCAAAAGCCCTATGCCCGCCGGACGGGGTGGAGGAGACCACTGGCCTCAAGCCCATGGATGACGTGGAGGTCTTTGCCCCTATCCTTGAAAACACCCCGGGCCTCATGATCGTGGGGCACCTCCCCTTTATGGAGCGTATGGCCTCTTTTTTGATTACAGGCAGGGCCGAGCACCCTGTGTTCCGCTTCCAGAATGGCGGCATTGTGTGCCTGGACAAACATCCCGATACGAACACCTGGGTGGTCAAATGGGCGCTCATGCCAAACGTGGGGTAGCTTAACGAATCCTTTGATTCAAAACAATCCGGGAGTGGAGCCGGAATGCACATATATGCTTTGACAATACCATAACGAAAGCGGCGGCGGAAATCGCCCTGCGGCTTTAAGAATTAATGACAACCAAACCTTAAGGAGGGGGGGAGCATGGTTATTCAGGGAAAAAAGGCTTTGGTGACCGGAGCGGCCAGCGGCATAGGCCGGGCCACAGCCCTGGCTTTGGCAGGGAAAGGCGCAGTACTCTTCATCACGGACATCAACGAATTGGGACTGAAGCAGACAGCCCAGGAGATAGAGAACCAAGGCGGAACTGTCGCCCTGGCCAAGGCTTTGGACATTTCCGACCACGAGGCGGTTCGGGGCCTGGCTCAGGAAATTCACGGCGCCCACGGGGCGTTGGATATCCTGATGAACAACGCCGGTGTGGCCCTTTTCGCCCAGCCCCAGGACGTAACCATGGAAGACTGGCGCAAAATCATCAACGTGAATCTGTGGGGGGTTATCCACGGGATAGAGTGTTTTATTCCCGAAATGGTAAAAAGCGGCAAGGGCGGACATGTGGTCAATGTGTCGTCCACGGCCGGGCTGTTCGGGCTTCCCTGGCACCTTGCCTATTGCGCTTCCAAGCACGGGGTGGTGGGCATGAGCGAGGTCTTGCGCTACGACCTGCATAAGTACAACATCAAGGTGACCGTGGTATGCCCCGGCGCTGTAAACACAGGCATCCTGGACAGCGTAAAAATCAAGGCCGCCGCCTCAAACGTAGAGCATCTGAAAGCCAAATTCCGCAAAATGGCACTGACCCCGGAAAAAGTGGGCGGGCAAATAGTCAGGGCCATTGAGAAGAACCAATACCTGCTGATTACATCCGGGGACATCAAGGCCTTATACTTTTTTAAGACCAAATGCTTTCCCGTGTACCATGGGATCATGCGTCTGGTTACCCGGTTCATGGACAAAGACCTGGGGATCCGTTAGGACCCCCAGGCCGGACCATTCTATTCAGCCGGTTTTTCCTGTGCGGGCTGTTCCGCCGGTTTTTCCGGAGCCGGTTTTGCAGGCTCCACCACGTGGCATGTGCGGCAGCTTTTGGGACCGTTAGGCAGCAAGGCGGCTTGTTCTTCCTCGGATTTGCCCAAGTTCTCTTTTTTGATTTCCTTGTTTTTCCTGCCTATATCTGCGTGGCAGTCCCTGCACAGGCCATGGTAGGCAGCCTGATAGTACATGATATACTCTTCCTTGGGGGCTTTTCTGCTCACATATTCCGTGGTGTCGTGGCAGTCCATGCAGGCGTCCATGCCGCTGTCTCCCTCCCACATGTGATGGCAGGTTTTACAGGAATAATCAAAATGAGTTGCGTGGGGAAAACGCACGTCCGGTTGCCGGGCTTCCACATCTTCGGGAGGATATAGAATCATGGTCTGGATGGGGGCGCAAATTTCCCCGTTGTCCTTTTCCACCCGCATTCCGGCATGGACCATTAAACCGGAGACCATAAAAACAATCAAAGCAAACATAAGAAAATAACGTTTTTTCATCCTTCATCTCTCCCTGCCATGACGGCGGCCTCTGGGGGTTCTGTTTTGGCAATTTCCATACGCCTTTTGGTATACACCTATGGTTTACATTATATGCATGTTGCCAGGATACACCAACAAAACAATTCCGGTCAAACGTCCGGTTCAATAATGTGGCTGCCCAAAAAGCGGAGAATGCGCTTGGGCACCTTTTTGGGGTATTCCAGATGCACGAAATGGGTGCCCAGCCAAAGCCGCATGGAATAGGCATTGACGAGCCTGCGCCGGATTCTCCGGGAGAGATAGGCAGGGGTAAGAGGGTCCAGATCCCCCCAAATAACCAGGGCCGGATGAAGAATTTCGGGCAGGTTATGGTAGACTGAATGGGCGTCCAGTTCCTGGAACAGTCTGAGATAATTATTGAAGCTATCCCCCAATACATCGTCTGCGTATTGTTGCAGGACCTCCGTGAAGTAGGGACTGCCCCTCAGCGCGGAATAGGCGGCGCCCAGGCAACCCGTGACTTTTTTATTGGTCGCCACCTTTCTTATGAGGGAGGCGGACTCCTTCCGGCTCTTCAGGGATTCTATAAGTACATGGAGAAAATCAGCCATGTAGGGTATGCGGAAAATAGGCTGAAATCCTGTGGACAGGGCATGGCCGTAAGTGCCGTTTATGAGGACCAGCTTTTCCAGGTTATCCGGGTATAAGTGGGCGAATTCCAGGGCAACCTGGACTCCCATGGACCAGCCTATGATGTGGGCTTTGTCCACCTTTTCCTTTGATAGAATGGCTTTCAGGTCGTCTGCGTGGTCGCCAATGGCAAAACGCCGCACATCCTCCTGTGTTTCAGACTGGTACAACCCCCTGTAATGCCAGGTTATCACCCGATATTGGGGCAGGATGGTTTCCAAAATAGGCGCCCAGGCATATAGCCTGGCCCCCAACCCGTGGGCAATGCACACTACTGGCTTGCGCTTGTCCGTACCCAGGGTCTGATAGCTGATCTTTACTCCGTCCGGTGTTTTAAGGCTTTTGTTCACAACCTGCCCTTGCCACGGATACTTGTCCTGCTCCATGTGTTCCCCCCAAAAAATTAATTCTTGTTTATCCTTCCAAAGCCGTTTGGTCAGAGATGCATACTTCATGACAGTCCAATGCCCTTCAACATTGGACAGATAATTTCAAACAATCATTTGATTCATGCTTAGAGCAAACCGACCAATGCGACTGTCAAATCCTTGGATCGGTAACAGGTGTAATAACAGAGGAGGCTAACACCCGGGGTAAAGTCGATCATGTTGCAAGGCAATCCGACTAAACCCAAAAATTTGGATGTATCTTTGAAAGATTTTGCCGCAAATTATTTGGATCAGCCTACCCCCAGGCTCAACCAAAAAAGAAAACCCGATGTACATAGTAGAACAAGGCCACCATGCAGTACCCCAATTGCAGGCCCATGCTGGCCAAGCTGCCTACCAAAACCCCCCACCCCACATTCAAGGCCTTGGAGGTTTCCGATCCCCCCACCATCTCGGCAATGACCGCGCCTAAAAAGGCCCCAATGAAAATACCAAACGGAGGAAAGAAAAAAATCCCCACTATCATGCCAATGGTTCCCCCCAGCATGGCCTTTTTGGAAGCCCCGTATTTTTGGGCTCCTAACAGGGGAACGAAAAAATCGGCCAATGTCACTAAAAGCAGCAACAGCAGCATGACAATCCAAAACGTACCGGAAAACAAGCTGAATCCTTTGGCAAATCCAAGGATCACCAGGGAGCAAAAAGCCAATGCTGGCCCGGGTATGCCGGGTAAAATACACCCCGCCACCCCCACAAGCAAAACCAAAAAGCCTATGATTATAAGTAATGTGGCCAACATGAACGCCCCCCTTCTCCAAAAATTCACAGCTTTAGACAGGTTCTTTGTAAATCAGACAGTATGCGATCATGAGCAAAAACATCACCGCTACGGAAACACTAAACATTTCACAAAAAGCCCCAGGATGAAAATATCCGGCAATCCCCAACACAGGACAAAAAATCCCCACAATTCCAATGGTCATGGAAAATCTGCCGCCTTTGAAGAAATAGGGGCTCAGGGCTGGAAAAATCAAGGCCAGACTGCCCCACTTGGCCCAAGTGAACACATGAAGCGCAGCAAGGTCCGCCTCAATGTCCATGGTATCCAGGCTGGATGTTATGGCAAAAAGCCGAAGGTTCTCCAAGGCGTCCCCAACAAGCGCCACCCCCGCCAAGCCTGCAGCCAGATAGAAAATCCTGAGTCCGGTGCGCCGGACAACCTGCACGGAAAAAAGCGCCAAAAACGCCGTGTACAGAACCATATACACATAGTCCAGCTTATTGCCCAGGTCCATGGACCGGACCATGGCGTCCCGCTCCGGCGAATCTTTTGGTCCGAAAAGAGTAATAATATCAGCCGGGCTTTTTGCAAATTCAAAGGCGATAATAGGGGTGGCGAATCCTTCGGGCAGCCCCGGGGCTTTTGTTGGAAACACAAAAAGCATGGCCGTACTCATGAGGACAACCAGCAGCCCTATCAATCCGCTAATAAAAAACGGTCTGGTCATAATATTTTCTCCCTGTGTATGAGCACGATATCCGACATTAAAGGCTTTGCCTGATTTTCATTAAGGTCTGAGGACAATGACTATTTTTCCCTATATCTTGTCCCGTCAAGGTCCCTGCGCCACAGCATGGATCACTCCGGCGGCGGGGGAGCCATCGGCATAGGAGGGGGCAGGTTCCCATGAAAAAATGCCGACTTATCACCGGTGACAACCACTATAGAAAGAACTCCGAAGACGACGATGCTAACCCCCCCTCCAGCAGCCATGGCAAAGCCCATAAACGACATCGCCAGAAAAGCCGCCGCTATATTCAGAATCGCCATGGCCATTTTTAACCCTGCAGACCAATAAAAAATTTTAATGGCAGATTTTTTCAATTGAAGAAGAAGGAGGCAGGCATACAAAATAAACCCGCAAACAACGGCCTGCAAAATACCGGCAATCATGGCCCAGGTTCGGAACCATTCCGGCATGTTCCACATTTTCTCCATCATTTCAAAGACTGCAACCGGGGGAGGCGCGGTTGTGGATTCTCCGTTCTCATAGGCCTCCTGCTGTTTGGCGATATCCTTTTTTATTTCTTCCTGAATACCGCCCATCATTTCCTGCTGAAAGTGCAGCATGGATGGCATGATCAACTGTTGAACCGCCCCCAACAGCCCAAAACAGGCCATGACGATTCCGATAATCCCCACCGCAGTTACCCAGCCAGGTCTTGTCATGATTCCCCTCCAAAAAAGTTCGTGCGAGGTGCTTGGAAATCCGGAAAAAATGTTTCCGGCCTGTAGTTTGTGGCGCGTCGTCTGACCAGTTTGAGTTTATTGGTTGTTTTGTAAATCTCCGAGGCGTCCTTTTTGGGGTTCAGGCGCGCCAGATCCTCCTCATATAAGGCTGATAAAGCCGCAGCCACGGAAGCATCAAAGGGTAAAAAATGGTGCCACCGTTCCCATACGGGCATAAGCTCCTCCCGGCTTTCCCCCAAGTCCTCTGTTTCAGCAAGAATCCCATTGGCCAGGGCCAGGGCGGGAAAGCCATATTCGTCCAGACCAATGCGCACATCCAGGCTGCTGTCGTGCAGGGGCATACTATCCCGGCGGCCTCTTTGGCTGCCCCGGCTTCCATAGTCCACAGCCTGGACCAGAAGACGCACGGCCTCCCGGGTGTTTCCGCCCTTTTTCCTGGCAAGGCCCAGGTAGAAAGCCCAATCCATCTCGGAATAATCGTCTATGGCCCGTTGTATGCGGTCCAGCCCCCTGTCGTAATCCCCCCACACAAGGTCAATTATGCCTGCGTCTCCCAGGATATTGCTACTGAGAGGACCTTCTTCATCGATGCGTGTGATGAGATTCTCCACCATGTCAAAACGCCGGTTGCCGATGAGGTAATAAATGCTGTCCCGTAAAGCCATGTCATCGTCCACGGACTCCTCGTCATGATACTGGCCGTACAGATGCTCCCCCTCGTCAAAATCCTCTCCAAAATAGCCGCGTATGGACTTGATAACGATTTCAGGATCAAACCGCTCCGTCAGGTCCTGGCGCAATCCCGGAAAACTGGCGTACATGGCGGTTACGGGAAAGAAAAATTCCCCGGTATCCCCGGCCGCAGCCATGAGATGGGGCACGGACACTTCGTTCCCGGCGCTATCCAGGGCGCAAAGCTGATAATGGAGGTACTTGTTCGAAAAATCCCTCAGCCTTTGGGCTATATCCGGGGGTAGTTGGCTTTCCTTGTCCGGGGGATAGGCCAGGACCACGGTGGTGGCCCGTCTTTTCCAGGCTTTTATAAAATCCTGCTGGATATATTCGGACCAAAGATCGGACGTGGCCGTATCGTAAGTGACAAAGGTTTCCAGGGCCTCGTCATAGCCAAAAATGACCAGAACATGAGATGGCACATAGACCATGACGGGAAAACCCGCGTCAATGCATCGTTTGATGTCCGAAAGACCCGCCATGGGCAGGAAGTCGTGGCGGAACCCCTTTTGAATGGCAAACCAGGCCTGATTCACGGAAAAGGTTCCCCCGGAAAGCCCGGTTATCTTGCGGCCTATCTCCCGGGCGTCCACGTCCGCTCCCCAATAGCGCATGGTCAGGGCCAGGGAATTGGGCACGCAGTAGGAGCTTTTATACTCGGTGCGGGTTTCCACCCCGGGCAGGACCACACGGGCAAGGCCGGAAGAACGCCTAAGACTGTCCAAAAATTTGCCGGACTTTTCCGCCAGAGTGCTGTTTGCGTTATATTTGGTAACCAGGCGTTCAAAACCCTTTTCCGCCAGGTCTTCCCTTCCCAGTTTGTGGTAAATCAGGGCGGCCCGGTATTGGAGAAAAGAGGCGATATTCTCCTTGGGCATCTTTTTAAGGCCGTGTTCGTAGCACCACAAGGCATTGGATATATAAGCCCTGCGCTCCATGTGAAGGCCTGCCGCAAGATAAGTTTCGGCGGCGTAACCAAAGGTGATGGCCAGGGTGGCTGCAGCGGCCAGATTAAAACCCAGGACCGCTATGGCCCGGCGCGCTTTCACATAATTTGGGACAGGGGCCATAATGTGAAAAGCCCAAAACACTGCCCACAATATGCCGATGCAAAAACCGCCCAGGACCATGGAATTTAAAATATCTTCCCATCCGCTGCCCGTAACGGCGCCTGCCTGGAATCCCGGGAGCGCGATGGTTATTTCCGCAGCCATCTCCCAGGAAAGATAAGCATAAACGATTGCCAGACAGCCCACCACAAAGGGCCACGGGCGAATGCCGGGGCGCAGGCGTCCCCCGATCGCCCCGGCCAAGGCGCCTGCCGCAGTCAGGCAAAACCCGGAAAAGGCCAGCCGGGCCATGGCATAGTTGTCCTCAAAAGTAACAGGAAACCAGGTGGAAAAAAGGGCATCGGCCAGCAGCAGGTAAAAAATGGCGCACACGGCGCCCACAATGCCGGTAACCATGGCGCCGCCTATCAGACCGGTTAGAATCTGGCGAAACCCGCCTCTTTCCGGCCCCCCCTCCATTCCAGAGGGTATTTCACCATTCCCTGGGGCAGGGGAAAGTTCGATCACCAACCGCCACAGGCCCAGTCCGAAAACAAGATTCAGGCCTGTTAAAACAAGCCCGACTCTGGACCATTCCGTGTTCCAGGTCACCATGGTCCACAGGGTGGCTATCCCGGCGGCAAAGCCCAATACGCCCGTGCACCAGGCCAGTATCTTCCTGCCATGACCGGCAAGCATGCTTCCGGCAAGGGGTCCGGTGGCCATGGTTCCGCACAGGACCGTCAGGGGGATCAACCATCCAGGGTGCATGGAAGGCGAATGTTTATCGTTGAAATGGCTCATGTATTTTTTTCCATAGAGGCCAGGATCTTTTTGGCCTTTTCCGTCACAACAGTTCCCGGATCAATGCGGCAGGCCCATTCCAGGGCCATTTTTGCGTCCGCCGTCCTGCCCATGGCCAAAAGCGCCCGGCCATAATGGAGGTGATACACGGGGATGTGCCTCCGCATATCCACTGCAGTTGAGTAGTGGGAGAGGGCCTTTTCCGGTTTTTCTTCCCATTCGGCAATGGCGCCCAAAACAAACTGGTGATCCGCTTCATGCCTAAGGCGCCTGGTATCTGCTTCCTCCAGAACTTCTTTCGCCTTTTCAGCCTGATCCAGAAGAACATACCCATAAGCCGCCCTCAACCTTGCCTTCTGATCGACCGGACTTGCGGAAATCTGGCCTTCCAAAGCCAGGACCATGGGGGGAATATCATTGGCGAATTCGTAAATATCAGCCAGCCGGGACCAATCCCTGGAACGGGAAGGATCTGCCTGGACCAAATAATTATATATCTTTTCAATAATCAGTCTTTGTGCGGGATCGCTTTTGTGGAGGAAGGGGAGATAATCCCTGTAAATCATCCGGGGCAGGCCCGGGTTGTCAAGGTCCGCTTCAAAACGCTGCTCCGCTTTTTCAAGAAAATCCAGTACAGCGGGTTGTTTGAAATAATCGATGATTTCCTGCAATTCCTCAAAGCGGCCTTCAAGTCCGATTTGGCTTTTTACGTTCTCCCGCCTGTTTTTCCATAAGGTATGAGCCAGATGGGCCACATAAAGAGGCAGGGGCTCGTCCGTTCCCCTGGCTGACACCCGCGCCCACTCCACGGCTTGCACGGGGTTTCCGGCCTGGACATAAGTCAGACCAATGAGGGCTGCAAGGCGGGCCTTGCTGAGTCTTTCCAGGTCCTCGGGAGGCTGGCCAACTGCTTCCGCCACTATGGATAGGTATGACTCAGGCGCCACCACGGCCATGAAGGGGCTGATGACTCTTTTGGCCGGATCTTCCCATACGTTGGGAGACATTTCCCAGTAGGCTTCGCGGCGAATTCGCTCCCTTCGCTGCCTGCTTTTACCCTCATCCTCCAGACCCAGCACCTCTTCCGCTTCCGCCCTGTTATCCTTTAGCAAACGATTGCTTATGGGAAAAAAGTTGTAGGTGAGGGATAGGGAGCGGCCCTTATCAAAACCAACCATCAAATAAAACTGTTGATAACCTTCCAAAAATACGGGAATGCCTTTTTCCATCAGCCTTTGCGCGGTTTCAATATCCGAAGGAAGGATAAAGGTTTTATATCCCATATTGGAGGCCGCATCGTCCAGGTGTGCAAAGGAGAGCATGGGCCTCAGGCTGATTACGTCCTGGGTTTCCGACATGGCCCTGAGCCTGGCCTTGATCTGGGACTCAGGCACATCCTCCCCTTCCCAATATTTAATAACGGAAAGCAGGCACATCCAATTACCGGTAAGATAGCTTTCATGTTCAATAATGGGAACATCCAGCCACTCCATGGGATTGCGCCGGGAAGCGTCGGAATCTTCCAAAATAGCCTTTGCCTGGGAAACGGTCCAGAACCATTGGTTCAAGCCGCTGTATCCTTCCACTATCCGGCGGTTGTACTCCATGGCTTCTGCCGTCCGTCCTTCATGGTACAGGTAGCTGGCATGCTTTTCAGCCAGGGAGGGCCACCGGGCATGCCCGGGATATCTTGCCAAAAGCACTTCCAGTTCCTTCTGGGCCTGATGCCGCTCCGAATCGTCCGGAGACGACAAACGATAAACGACCTTGCCCTGGTAATCCATCCAGTGGGAGTTGGAGGTCATCCAAAACGGGAAGGAGCAAAAAAAGGCCAGGGGTATAAGCAGGGTTCTTCTTGCAAAATCGCGAAATCTGGTCGGAGCGCCGAAGAGGAGAGGCAACACAATCAGGCCCAGTGATTCCGAATAATTGCCCAGAGTCAGAACAAAATCTCCGACCCCGTCTCCCCAGGAAGGCGCAACCGCGTTAAAACGGTTATCCAGGTTCAGGGCTTCGCCTCCACCGGCAATCAGGAAGGCCTGGAGTTTAAACAGTAAAAGCAACCCAATCCCTGCAATCATGGTTCCGGCCAGATAACAAACAACGTCTCTTACCCTAAACCCCTTGGGGTTTCCCGCCCACCATGCGCCCACAAATATCCCGGCCGCTATTCCGGAAAAGGTATCCTTAAAAAAATCCCACAGCACAATTTCCCGATTAAGGGAATCCCACAGGGACAGCATTTCAATCCGGCTTTCCATGGCCTGGGGAATGCTTATCAAAGCAGCTATACAGAACCCCAGCAGACCGCCTACCAATACCGGCGCGACCCATTGCCCAGGCTTCGTGCTTCGGTAGCGGGCGGGCGCAGGCCCCAGGTTGGAATATTGAAAATACCAGGCGCCCATGGTCCATGCCAGGTCCAGGAACATGGTTCCCAGGGAAAGTATCCAACATTCACAGGAAACGTGGACGCTGGCAAGGCGCATGGCGCCGAAAACAGCAAAATTGGCGGCCAGTCCAGCTAGGCACAAGCCCTTTTTATCCCTGGCCCATAATGCCCAACAAACCATAAACCAGACAAAAAAACCGCTCAGGCCCACGCCAGTAAAAAGAATTGCGTACCAAGGCCACGGGCCGGGGAGCTGCTTGCCATCAGGGGTTGGCAAGGACATGGAAATATCATTGGAATCATTCATATGTATCATGAAGGCAAGGATACAATAAACTCATGGAAAAGTCAGGCGAAAATCAGGAACCACCCTTCGAGCTCCCTCTATAATTTCTACGTTTGGACCAAAAAACGCCCTGTGCGGCTAATATTTGAACAGCGCATCCAATTTGGCGGCAATTTTCATGCATTGCAGGCCTTCAATGGCTTGCATTTTTTTGGGTACAATTTCATAATGCCCAGATTCCAGGCATCAGCCTTTATGGGACGAGTCCGGAACCCCGAACCTGATTTCATAGTTAACGATACTTACTTTGCCGGAAAGCGCGCCCAATGCTTAAAAATTCCCCCTTAAACCCATGCCAAGTATGCCCCCGAAAATGCGGCTTGGACCGCACTGACGGCCAGACGGGATTTTGCGGCCTGGACCACCGGATGCATATTAGCTGGGCCGGACTCCATGGCGGCGAGGAGCCTGTGTTTTCCGGCCCCCGGGGCGTGGCGAATTTCTTTTTCACCTCCTGCAACCTGGCCTGCCTGTATTGCCAGAATTTCCAAATCAGCCAACAAGGCATGGCGGACACGGTTTTCAGCGCCCGGGATTTTGCAGAAAAGGCCCTGGAACTGGAGGCCGAAGGGGCCAGCTTTTTGGGGCTGGTAAGTCCCTCCCACCAGGTTCCCCAAATCCGGGAAGCCCTGACGGCCGCAAAAACGGCGGGAATCACACTGCCTGTCCTCTATAACAGTTCCGCCTATGACAGCGTGGACATGTTGAAGTCCCTGGAGGGCTTGGTGGATGTGTATTTGCCTGACTTGAAATATTCCTCCGACGTCATGGCCGAAAAATATTCCGAGGCCCCGGGCTATGTGGAGGCCTCCCGGAATGCAATCCTGGAAATGTACCGCCAAGTGGGGGATATGGATATTGATCCGGTTACCGGCCTGGCCCGGCGCGGCCTGTGGGTCAGGCTGCTGGTGTTGCCGGGAAACATATCGGGCCTGTGGGAATCCCTGTGCTTCCTGGCTTTGGAGGTCTCCACGGGGATAGGCCTGTCCCTCATGTCCCAATATTCCCCTTTGCACCGTGCCGGGGAATTTCCTGAAATCAACCGGGCGATTTTGGAGGAGGAATACAAACAGGCCGTGGACATGGCCCGGGACCTTGGCTTTGATCTGGTTCTCACCCAGGACCCGGAAGAATCCCCGGAAAACGCCGTGCCGGATTTCTCCAACAAAAAGCAGCCGTTTGCTTCCTTTTAAAAACAAAGAGACTTTGCCTAACATAGTATCTTCATGCTAAGGAAAAACCATGGAATCCGAAACCATTCATAGCTTTGACGTGTCTTTGTTTTCGTCCTGCCGGGTGCTTGTGGTGGGAGACATGATGATAGACGAATATCTGTGGGGTGAAGTCAGCCGGATTTCCCCGGAAGCTCCGGTCCAGGTGGTGGAAGTGAAAAACACAACCTCCACCCTGGGCGGCGCCGGGAACGTGGTGAACAACCTCACGGCCCTGGGCGCCAAGGTGTGCGTGGCAGGCGTCATGGGGGACGGCAAGGCCGGGGCGGAGCTGAACCGCAAGCTCTCGGCCCTGGGCGTCAATACGGAGGGACTGCTGGTGGAGGCGGGCCGGGCCACCACCCGCAAAACCCGGGTGATCGGGGCCAACCAGCAAATCCTGCGCATAGACAGGGAGTCCAAAAAGGACATAACACCTGAACAGGTGCAGATTTTTTGCGGGTTCGCCCAGCGCCAGATTCCCCAGTGCGACCTTGTGATCGTTTCCGATTACGGCAAGGGAGTGGTTACCCCCCTGCTCATGGAGCGCCTTGTGGAAATCTGCAAGGAAGCGCAAAAAACCCTGATCGTGGACCCCAAGGGCATGGATTATTCCAAATACCGTGGCGTCACGGCCATCACCCCCAATAAAAAGGAGGCCTCCCTGGCCTCGGGGGTAGAAATCACGGATCAGACCAGCCTGGAAAAAGCCGCGGCAAGAATTCTGGAAACCACCGGCGCGGAAAACATCCTCATCACATTGGGCAAGGACGGCATGGCCTTGTTCTCCCCGGGCCAGGAGCCTTTTCGGGTCCATGCCCAGGCCCGCCAGGTCTTTGATGTTTCCGGGGCCGGAGATACGGTCATATCGGTGCTGGGGCTTAGTCTGGCTGCCGGGGCCTCCTATAAAACCGCCGCCACCCTGGCCAACACCGCGGCAGGCATTGTGGTGGCCAAGGTGGGAACCGCCACGGTCACCCAGGCGGAACTCACGGCCCAGTTGCAGGATCAACCCGCTTCTTTTCAAACCAAATTCAAGTCCCTGGACGAACTCCGGGAAACCCTGGAAAACTTACGCCGTCAGGGCAAAAAAATAGTCCTGACCAACGGATGCTTTGATCTTCTGCACGAAGGTCACATCAACCTGTTGGAGCAATCCCGCAAAATGGGCGACGTTCTGGTGGTTGCCGTGGATGACGACGAGTCCGTCCGCAAGGTCAAAGGCCCTGGCCGCCCCATCATCAGGGAGCGGGAACGGGTAAAGATCATCAGCGCCATGAACGGGGTGGATTTTGTAACGGTCTTTTCCACGCCGAAACTGGGGGATTTCATCAGGGCCATCCGGCCGGATATCCTTACCAAGGGCGGAAACTACCGTCCTGATGAGGTCTACGGACACGAACTGGTGGAGGAACTGGGGGGCCGGGTGGTTTTGGTCCCGGATGCCGCAGACGTTTCCTCCACCCGCATTATCCAGGATATCCGGAATCTCCGGGAATAACCTGTCCCTTTTTTTCAATCATGCAAACAACGCCCCACGAATTGGAGAATAAAAATGACTGACACAGCCCAGGATCTGGACCTCATCAAGGAAACCGTTCAGAATTATTTTGACGGCATGTATTACGGCAAAGTGGACAAGCTGGAAAAAGCCTTTCACACCGAGGCTTTTCTTTTCGGCCATTACCACGGCCAATTCACCCATCTTCCTGCAAAAAGTTTTTTCAAGATGATCGCTTCCGCGCCATCACCCGATTCCAAAGGCGAGGCCTTTGACATGGAGATCCTGACCATCGACATGACAGGCCAGGTGGCTGCGGTGAAGGTACGCGACGTGTACGGAAAAATGCAGTTTTTCGATTATCTGAGCTTGGCCAAGGTGGATGGCGACTGGAAAATCGTCAACAAAACCTATCATCACGATTAAACATAACGAGCCTCTTGTGCGAACATCCGATCATGCCGTTAATCCTTGGGCAGGCAGGCTTTGGGGTTGCTGCCTGTCCATCTTTTAAAGGCCCGGTTAAAGGCGCTTTGCTCGGAAAAGCCCAACAAAAAGGCGATGTCGCACAGGGTCATTCCTCCATCTTGCAAGCATTTCAAGGCGGTTTCCCTGCGCACGTAATCCAGGATTTGGCGGTAAGTCGCGCCTTCCTCCTTGAGGCGGCCTTGCAGGCTCCGGGCGCTCACGCCCAGGTCCCGGGCCACGGCGTCCACTCCGAATGGCTTTCCCTTAAGCAGCCTTGCGGACAGGTTTTCGCCCACTCTATGGGACCATGTCTTTGAAAAATATATCCTGTGAAGCAATTTGTTGGCGAAATTTTCCAGGGTTTCCAGCAGGGCGGAGTTGGACAGGGGAACAGGGAGTGAAAGAAAACTCTTCCGGATAACCAATACGCTTTCCGGCTGATCAAACATCAATGGAGCCTGGAATCTTTGTTCGTGCAGAATGGCGCTACCCGGTTTGGGGTAGTGAAATCGCACCTCATGCAGGACAACGCGCCCCTCTCCCAAAAATTCCAAAATTCCGGCAAAAAATGAAAGCAGGGTTTCGGCGATCTGCACGGGGGGATGAAACCCCGGGATGGTCGGTTTCCAGCCCAGGCGAACAAAATCCCCGTCAATATTCATGCAGGGCCGTAAGGCGTCGGCCATGAGGTCATGATACCGGAAAAATCGGTCCAGGGCCTCACCCACGGTGGGGCAGTTCATCATCATGCTAATGAGAACACTGCCGCCCGGATAGCTTCGGGCCATTTCCCGGCCAAAATTCAGGCCAAAGCATGGGTCTCCGCTGGCTTTTTTTGATTCCAAAAACAGGTTCAGATAATCCCCGGCAAAAAGTCGCGCCTCGGGATCGGAGAAAACCGCCGATTCCGAAGAAATCCCCGCCGCCGCGCAAATCCTCCCAAAGTCCCGGCCCTGCCCAAGCAGATACCTTTTCAGGTTTTGCACCATATGGGAGGAAACTGTGGGTTGCCGGGGCATGGGTCCATGTCCTTTGCAAAGAACTGCGCAAATGGTCAAAAGATTCTCGCCAAGGGTCAATATTCGGGGGACCGATTTCTGTATACCTTGCTCCAGGTTGATTGAGCAACCCCCAAAACCCAAGGAGAACATCATGCAAAACATCGGCAGAAAAATCGTATGCGAGAAGGAAAAAACCATCCAGGCCGCGCCCCGGGATTTATTCCCCCTGCTATGCCCGGTGCTGGAAGAAAAGTGGATTCCCCAATGGGAATACGACTTGGTTTACTCCAAAAGCGGGGTGAACGAAACCGGCTGCATCTTCCGGGAAACCATGTCAGGCGCCCATTTGTTTGAAGAGCCCGTGACCGCCACCTGGATCACCATCCTGCACGATCCCAAAGCCACGCGTGTGGAGTTCATCATCCATTACCGGGACAGGGCGGTGGCCAGGACATCCGCACAGGTTACCCCTTTGGGTGACAGCCATTCCCGGATTAGCTGGCGCAAGGAACTGACCTCCACCAGCCCCAACAATGAAAAATTCACTGACCAAAATCTCCATGACAAAATGCTTGTATCCCTGGATTTTTTGGCGGACACCCTGACCCATTATTGCGAAACCGGGCGAATGATCGCCACATAAAATGACTTTGGGCGGGTTTCCAACCCGCCCCTTTGTTTAACAAACCCATCATCACTCCCAAAACATTTTGACATGAGAATCCTCCCTTGTCATAATTATGAACACCGGATCACAAACAGCCTGGGCGATCACGCCCGGCGGACAGGGAAGGAAAATGACCATGAAAAAGCCATTCATGAGCCTCATTGTTGTATTCATGTTTTCTGTCCAACCAATTTTTGCCGATGATGTTGCAGGCCAACGAAAAGACCCTGTGGCTGGTCCCCCGGGAGTGGTTCTTGGAGATGTGAACGGGGACTCTGTTATTAACATGGTGGAAGTTCTCTACAATATGCGGACCTTGGCTAAAATCTCCAACCAGGCCGCTGATTTTGGAGACCTGGATGACGCCGCCACCAACTTTCCCACCTCCCTGGGAACATCCAATGCCGCCTTAGGCCGCACAGGCCCTTATCACAGAGACGTTTCCCACGAATGGATAGGCGCCTCCTCCTCGTCCACCACGGACACGGAGTTGGACGCCAAAATGATCGATCAGGATTTCGATGACGGAGACTTCCTCATCTACCCGGTCACTTCCGGGGGCCAACCCATTAACATAGGGGTGATCAGGGTGTCGGTGGGCACGGACAGCAACACCGCCGTGCGTTACCTGAATGTGGCGGCGGATCTGAATAATGACGGACAATTCCAGTCCTATGGCGTCCTGCCTAATCGCCAACATGAATGGATTGTGATTAACCTGCCCATCCAATACAAAGGGCGGCAAAAGGATGTAAGCACCACCTTCTCCCTTATGGACTCCGGCGCCCTGGCCGCCTATCCGTGCATGCGATTCACCCTGACCACAGAAATGATTGACCCTGCCCTGTTCGGCGATAACGGCTGGGATGGCTCCGGTCCAGCTGGAGGCTTTGAACGGGGCGAAACCGAAGACTGGTGTTTCGATCCCCAAGGAGGAACCTCTATCACCCCCTACGACTGGCCGATCAACTACGGGGTCGAACCACCCGTCTGGGAGGTCCCGCCCCTCCAATGGCCTAACCCCGAACCGCCAATTTATGACGGCCCCGAAAACCCCGTCCCCCCGGTTATTGGGGCGCCTGCCGGAAAAAAGGCCGAAGGCGGCAGCGCCCATCCCGTGACCCAGGCCCCCGGGGGCATGGCCGAACCCCCTGGAGGAGGCCTGGAGGCTTTTAAGAAAAAGGCCTATATCCCGGAAATGGTGGGGACCAAACAGGAAGGATCTCACGACTGCATGCCCACCTGCGCGGTCAATTCCGTGCAATATCTCATGGAAAAGGCCGGGCTGGACATGGATATCCAGGAGGCCGCCTATCCGGAAGATCCCGTGGAGCCGTCCAGGATCACAGGGACCATCTTTGAGGGCATCCCGGAATGGCCCAATCCCGCCGGGGAATTTATTAATGAAAAACTTAAGGATGCCATGAAAACTGGAGGCATGATGGACCTTCCCAACAGGGGGACATCCCTGGGCGGTTTTATGAACGGTAAAAAGGCCGCATCCAACGCCCTTAAAGCAGCCACTGGAACCGGCCTCACCACCAAAGAAAGAACCAATCCTAGCTTTAACCAGATCTACCAGGCTGTTTCCAAAGGGCGTGACGTGGAAGTCGTTCTGACATACAAGCCTGAAAGCGTCCCTGCGGAAGGCCATATGGTCATCGTCACAGGCGCCACCATGGACCAAAACGGCAACCTGACCCTGACTTTTGTAGACCCTCTCCACAGGGAAAAGGGCGAACAAACTTACACCGTGGCCAACGGGGCCGCCAAAGGGTCCAGTGACGCTGAAAACAAAGCAGGCCTGGAGGTGAAAAATTATCCCGGCGCCGGTGGCAAAAAGGCGGAAATCACCCATGTATTTGAAGAATACCTGACCGACACCTCAGACAATGGTGGCGGCGGAGGCGTGGTAACCGGCGAGAATTAGCCAAAACGCCTGATGGTTCGCTGATTCCATCAGGCGTTTTTCTCCATAGACTTGGTTTTCGCCTCAAATTCCCGGGGCATTGAAACAAAGTCTATTCACCAAATCCCATAAATGATCCTCGGTTCTATTGCATCCTGTTCATATAGTGCATATTGTTGAGAGTAGTTACTAATATATATAAGAGGTCTTTGCGGCTTCTTTTGTTGCAGGCCTATACTGCTCAACAAGCAGGAAGGGGACAGGACGCTCTATGGAATTCAAGGGACACACCAGACATCAATCATCACTCACATTGGAACAAATAAAAAATCTTCCACCTGACGGAGGCGATCAATACAACCGCCTGATTTTTGAAAAAAGCCCCTACCTTCTCCAGCACGCCGCCAATCCCGTAGACTGGCGCTCTTGGGGGGATGAGGCTTTTGAGCAGGCAAAAAAGGAAGACAAGCCGGTTTTTTTATCCATTGGATATTCCACCTGTCACTGGTGCCACGTCATGGAGCGTGAATCCTTTGAGGATAAGGACGTAGCCGCCCAATTGAACAAATATTTTGTGTGCATCAAGGTGGATCGGGAAGAGAGGCCGGACATTGATCATGTATACATGAACGTCACCCAGGCCATGACCGGCTCCGGCGGCTGGCCCATGAGTGTTTTCCTCACCCCGGACCGGGAACCTTTTTTCGCCGGAACTTATTTCCCCAAGGAAGACCGCATGGGGCGCCCGGGCATATTGAGGCTGTCGTCCATCCTGGGCGAACTTTGGAAAAACGAGCGCTCCAAGGCGCTGGGTGCGGCCAAGCAAGTGGTCAGCGCCTTATCTCAAACACCCCCCCGGCAGGACCAGGCAAACCTTGGTCCCCAGACTTTGGGCAAGGCCTTCGCCGGGTTGCAAGCCTCCTTCGACAGCCAGCGCGGCGGGTTCGGCAAGGGCAACAAGTTTCCCACGCCTCACAACCTGACCTTCCTGTTACGGTATTGGAAACGCACGGGCGACGCCGCCGCCCTGGACATGGTGGAAAAGACCCTCCAGTCCATGCGCATGGGCGGGATTTACGACCATGTGGGCTTTGGAATTCATCGCTATGCCACAGATCCGGGCTGGCTCCTCCCCCACTTTGAAAAAATGCTCTATGACCAGGCCCTGACCGCCAACGCTCTGCTGGAAGCCTTTCAGGTCACGGGCAAAGAGGAATACGCCGTCAATTCCCGGGAAATCTTCACCTATGTGCTTAGGGATATGACCTCCCCGGAGGGTGGTTTTTACAGCGCCGAGGATGCGGACAGTGAAGGCGAGGAAGGCAAATTTTACGTATGGACTCCCCAGGAGGTCACTGCAATCCTGGGCAAGGAGGACGCCGCCCTGTTTGTCCCCGCCTACAATCTGGTAAGGGGCGGGAACTTTATTGACCAAGCCACCGGGCTTAAAACCGGGGATAGCATTCCCCATCTTCAAAAATCAATTCCGGAAATCGCCCGCGACATGGGCTTGGATCGCCAGGATCTGGCCCTCCGTCTGGAAAGCGCCCGGTCCAGGTTGTTTGCAGAACGAAAAAAACGTATTCACCCTTATAAGGACGACAAAATCCTAACGGACTGGAACGGCCTCATGATCGCGGCTCTTGCAAAGGGAGGGCGCATTCTGGAGAATGAAGACTATACCGTCGCCGCGGCCCGAGCTGCGGATTTCATTCTGGACACACTCCGTGACAGCCAGGGCCATTTGCTCAAGCGGTTCAGGGACGGAGAATCCGCCCTGCCAGGCCTTGTGGACGATTATGCCTTCATGGTGTGGGGACTCTTGGAATTGTACGAGTCCACCTTTGACATTAAATGGCTAAAGCAGGCAATCGCCCTGAACCAAACCATGCTGGAGCTTTTTTGGGATTCCAAGGATGGCGGACTGTTTATGAGCCCGGAGCACGGGGAAAAACTGTTCATGCGCGGCAAGGATCTTTATGACGGAGCCATGCCCTCGGGCAACTCCGTAGCCGCTCTCAATCTAATGCGCTTGGCGGGCATTACCGCCGATGAAGATTACCGGGACAAGGCGCAGGCCATTTTCGAGGCATTTTCAGGCCAGATCGCCAACCAGCCTTATGGGTATACCCATCTCATGGGCGCTTTGGATTTCATGGTTGGGCCGTCCAGTGAAATTGTGATTGCAGGCGATCCCGGAGCAAAAGACACCCGCGCCATGCTTAAAGGGATTCATCAGCGCTTTTTGCCCAACAAGGTCGTGGTGCTGCGCTCCAACGTGGAGGATAATCCGGAAATTGTGGAAATCGCCCCTTACGCCAAGGGACAAACCAGCCTGGGAGGCAGAGCTACAGCCTATGTTTGCCAGGGCTTTTCGTGCCAGCAGCCGGTCACAGACCCTAATGAGTTTTTTAAACTTCTGTCAGAGTGACATAAAGTTCAAGACCATGGCATAATGAAAACATAATTTCCGGTTTTATAAAACAACGCAACAAAGGGGGCTTTATGCGTATTGCCTTATTATATTTAATATTCACCGCCGTCCTGACCCTTTATGGGGGAAAGGTCTGACCGTTCATGGAAAACCTGCCCCCCGTGATCTTGGGGGCGGCGATATTTTTTTCCTTTGGAGCGGCCTTGGCGCCCCGCTGGTATCTGGAAAAACGGTGGGTTTTGGCCAACCCCGCATCCCAGTCCGGCAGGCAAATGACCCTGGACCTGGCTCTGGTTTTGTTTTTTGGATTCCTGGGCTCCCTCTACGCCCGTCTGTTTTTGGGTTTCCCCCTGGTGAGCGCAGGCTTGCTGTTCATTGGCTTTGCCCTGGCGGGCTTTTTCATAGCCGTAGACATGGCCCTGCATCGGGAGCGGCAAGTCATCCTCCAGGCTCTGGACACCAATAATTTCCTGCCTCCCAAAAGGTTCTATTCAGTCACCCGAAAGTTCTCCCTGGTGGCGGTTTCCTCCACCCTGCTCACCACCCTGGTGATCTATCTGGTGGTTCTCAAGGATATTGCGTGGCTTACTTCCGCAGGAAACAATATGCAGGATATTTCCAGAGCCCAAAAATCCGTTGGCCGGGACATCCTGTTTATCATGGGTATATTCCTGGCCCTTGCCATCAATATGATCTGGTCATACTCCCGAAACCTGAAACTCCTTTTCCAAAATGAAACCAATGTCCTGGAGAGCGTGAGCGAGGGAGACCTGTCCAGGCTGGTGCCCGTGGCCACCAACGATGAATTCGGCGTGATTGCAGGCCACACCAACAGAATGATTCAGGGGCTTAATCACCGCAAAGAGTTGTTGGGAGAATTGCGATTGGCGGAGGAGGTGCAACAAAACCTGTTGCCCCGCAGCCCACCCCAAATGGCGGGATTGGATATCGCCGGCGCAAGCCGGTATTGCAGCCTGACCGGGGGGGATTATTACGATTTCATTGAACTCCCGGACAACAAGGTAGGGCTCTTGATGGCTGACGCCTCGGGGCACGGCGTGGGAGCGGCCCTGCACATGGCGACAGCCCGTTCCATATTTCGAACCCTGGCTATGGAAGACAAAAGCCCGGCCGAAATCGTCACAACCCTGAACAGCCAATTGACCCGGGATACTTGGGAAACAGGGCGCTTCATGACCTTTTCTTACACGGTCGTTGACAGAGAGAAACAAAGCCTCACCTGGGTCAGAGCCGGGCACGATCCGGCCTTTCTGTACGATCCCGATTCCGACTCCTTCCAGTATCTGGAAGGCAGGGGAGTGGCTTTGGGCTTATCTCCTGATTGGGTCTTCCAGGAATATCACATGGAGGGGTTTACCCCAGGCAAGGTTCTGGTTGTGGCCACGGACGGCATTTGGGAGGCCGTCAATCCGGAAGGCCAAATGTTCGGCAAAAGAGCCCTGGAAGAAATTATCCGAAGCCATGCCCGCCAAAAAGCGGCAATCATTACGGAAAAAATCCTGGATGCGGCCCAGGCCTTTAGCCAGGGGCATAAGATGGAAGACGACATGACCATCATTGTAGCCCGGGCTGTGTGAGAGCGGGAAATGCCCGAGTGTTTCAGTCGGGAATCCGGGGTCCTTGCATTTTGCCGTAGGGGCGCTGCTTGCTGCGCCCATTTAAAATCACCGCCGCAACGCGGCCACATAAAAAAGGGTAGCCCGGACAACTGGTCGCCTGGGGCCGAAGTACAATAGGTTCGACCATGACCCTCAGTGCAAACCGGTGATCCGCATCGAACCCGAATCAATCCTGTGTATTATCCCTCTTTTGCCGGACATTCAGTGTCTCGGCTTCCAAGGAAAACCCTGCCTGGAAAAACTGTCTTTTCAGACCCTGGCATCACACTACGCTGCCACTGCCAACCCTACTGCTACTCTTTCGGGTTGTCAGCGCCACCCGCGGCCCGGTGTAATTCATCCTCCAGGGCCACTTCGCAAAACAATCGCTTTGGTTTTAACCGCCAACCCGCAGAATGTGACCCAAAAATATCTTAAAAGTAAAGATGGTTACTTAATCAGGGATGTCTCGCAAAGTCTATAAAATGACCCCCAAAGTCAGTTATTAAATCGTTTCCAGTAAGGCAAGATCACTATTGCAAATAACACCGGAGAGATAAGGAACATAAAACAATCCCAAGGTGATTTGGTAAGGCCAATAGGTCCACCTTCCAAAATCAAGGCATAAAAAAAATTGAATAGCCATACCCCTATAAACAGGAGAACTCCCCATTGTCGCAATTTCCACAATCCAAAACAAGCTACAAGATTGGCAAAGCTGACCATAACAAAGCTAAACATCTGAAATTGTGCTAAAACAATGTCTCCGAAGCTGATCAGGAGTAACGCTATCGCCCCCCCAAAACGCAATAGACCTTCTGCAAAAAATACAAACACGATGATGGTAATTGGTAGCGGTCTTTTTGTCATCATAAGTCACCTTAACAACTAACAGGCATGGGTAATTGCATATTGTATTCGGGACTATATTCGGGGTATTCGGGGGACATCCATGATAAGTAATGTCAAGGGAAAAATGGAGATTTCCCGTCCTTCCTGGAGGAACGCCCCCTGGCGGCTGCCTGTTCACCTGTGCATATTGGACGGCGGCTTTTTTTAATCCTTGCCCAGGGTCCATGGTCTCCCATGACCAGACATCCATTTGCTGTCTCGGGTCTTGCCGGAAAAATCGGCGCGCCCCTTACAGAAGATTGAGTTTGGGTCCAAACCCGCCAGCCTCCAAACACAAGTAATGGCGCCTCAAAAAGATCCTGTCTTTTCTTGCGCAGTCCCCAGACTGGGAGGCCCGGCGGGAAAGCCTGTTCTCGCCAATATGTTGTATTATCCCATTCCTTTTACAGGAATTCTTTTTTAAGCGGCCTGTTTTTCACCGGGAATTTCAAAGTTTCCCTCGCGTTTGTCCACGGCTAACATAAAAGCCACGATTTTTCTGGCCACGGCGATGGTCGCCTGGTTCCGGTTTCCCTTTGCAGCTTCCCTCGCATACACCTCCGCCAATTCAGGGTTCCATAAGGGGGCGATTTTCGCCGCCTCGATGAGAATGGTCTGGAGATGTTTGTTCCTCTTTTTGGAAATCGGGTTCCGGCGCTGCTTCCCGGCGGATTCAATCTGGGCGCTGCACAACCCGCAATAGCTGACCGCTTTTTTGACGGACGAAAACCGATGGGGATCGTCCATTTCAAGCACCCAGGTCAAGGCCGTGATCTCTCCGACTCCCGGGATCGTCATGAGCCTTTCCACTCTTTGGGAGATCCGGCTGTTGCTGCGCAGAGCCGAAACAAGCCGCTTTTGCGCCTTCTGAAACCAGTCGTAGCCTGCCTTGGACAGCAATAGCAACTCCCGGGCCGACTCCGGAATGTAATCCACGGAACCAAGGACTTCATGCACATATTTTTTAGTGCGCAATTTCGTTTTATTATACGGAGTCCCCGTCTCCATCAGAATTCCGGCCATTTTGTTGTTCATGCGGACGCACTCCCGGACCAGCATATTGCGGTACCTGAGAACTCGCCTGAGGTCGCGGGTCTCCCTTTCGATCATATGGCATTGGGGCAAAAGGTTGCAGCGCAACAGATCGGCGATGGTTTGGGCGTCCTTTTGGTCGTTTTTCTTTTTCGACTCTGTGATGGCTTTCAGCATCTGGGGATGAGCCACCTGCATTTCCAGGGCGTGAGGCTTGAGAAAATCGTAGATCCAGCTCGTGAAAATGGTCGCCTCCATGGCGATGATGCGTGGTTCCGGCAAGGTCTTGAGCCACCCGGAAAGACCCTGGCGCGTGGCCTGTATGGTTCCCTGGTCCATGATTTTGCCGTTCTGGATTTTCATGCAATAGGCAATTGTTTTCCTGTGAATGTCCAGCCCGATGTAATATGCTTTCATCCGGAGACCTCCTTTGCGTGGTGTGTACGATTCCGGGCGGAAATTTTTTTCCGGCCCGGCAGGCCTTAGCAGCCTATCCTATACCACCGAGGGGGTCTCCTTTAAATGACAAGTACTTATGCATTCAAACACAATACATAATTCCTCAACTTCCCGGAAAAGTCGTTGGAAAAAATACTCATAAATATTTGAAATAATAGCTAATAGCAATTGAAAAACCTTGCCTTTTGATATAACGTAAAATTATCAAGAATTCATTACAATATCAAATTGAAAGAAATTCCAGGGACGCAATGCGTAATTCGTCCTGAAGTTTCGCGGGAAAGTCGTTTTAATACAAACTCCGTAAAGGAAAATTCTCCAGGCGCAAGCATGCCATTTTGATTAAGCCCCGATTCTCACCGGGCGCTTGATGCCCAACTTTTTCATACGGGCCGCCAGGGTGGAAGGATGTATATCCAAAAATTCCGCCGCGCCACCCGGCCCCCGGACCTTCCAGCCTTTTTGTTCCAGCGCCCATAAAATATGGCTGCGTTCATTTTCTTCCAGGCTGTGGTGGGGCTTGTTCCTCGGAGCGTCTGCATCATTATCCAGTTCGGGTGTTTTGAAAACAGGACCTGAACTTAAAATCATCCCTCTCTCGATGACATTGGCAAGCTCCCGAACATTTCCGGGCCACGAATACCGAATCAATTGGTTCATTTCATTGGTTGGAACCTTTTTAGCGGCTTTTTTCATTTTATGTGAAAACAGGCGAATGAAATGATGCGCCAGCAAAGGGATGTCTTCCTTGCGATCCCTGAGAGGCGGCACGTGGATAGGGAACACGTTCAGCCTGTAATAGAGGTCGGCGCGAAACCTGTTTTCTCCCACAAGAGTGTCCAAGTCCCGGTTGGTGGCGGCGAGGAGACGAAAGTTGGAGCAAAGGGTTTCGTTGCCGCCCACGCGCTCAAACTCATTGCTTTGCAAAACCCGGAGCAGGTTGACCTGCACCTCCAGGGGCAAATCGCCTATTTCATCCAGGAAAATTGTGCCTTCGTCCGCCAGTTCAAAACGACCGATGCGCCGACTGTTCGCCCCGGTAAAGGCGCCTCGCTCGTGCCCGAATAACTCGCTATTGATGAGGGTTTCGGTGAGGGCGCTGCAATTGGCCTTGATGAAAGGCTTGCTCCGCCTCAGGCTGTGGAAGTGAATGGCGTTGGCCACCAGTTCCTTGCCTACGCCGGTTTCTCCCAGAATCAGAACATTGCTGTCTGTTTTGGCCACCTGCTCAACCAAAAACAGCATTTTGCGGATGGCGTCGCTTTTGCCGATGATGTTGTTAAAATTGTCTCGGGGAAAATGCTCTTCCATATCAACCTGCCTGTCCTCCGTAATCTTGTTTTTCAGACGCTGTATTTCCTCGTGGGCGTTTGCATTGTCCAGGGCGATAGCCGCCTGGGCCGCAAAAAATGAAAGCAACTCAAAGTCAGACTCCTTAAAAGCCGACTTTAGCAAACGATTGTCGTGATAAAGCACTCCCAATATTTTCCCCTTGAATATCATGGGTGCGCAAATGCTTGAGCGGATGACGTCTTCAGAGATCCCCTGTGCAGGGCCGCCCGGCCCGGGTTCGTTCTTGATGAATGATTTCTTGTCCACACCCATAGTCGCAGCCTGTTCGATCCATTGCATGGCGGATTGAAACGCCGATGAACCAACCTGTTCATGGGTGAGATTTTTGGACGCCCGCAGTTTTAACCCGGGTGCGTAGGAATCCCTGTCCAAAACAAAAACAGCGCCGCGTTCGGCTCCGGTCAGCTGGTTGACGGAAGATATGATCCGATGGACAAGATCCTTGCTGTTCGAGACGGTGGTGATCTCCCTGCCCAATTTAAAAACACCAGTCAACAGGTTTTGGGTGGGCGGCGCACCCTTGATCAAGGATTTCAGGTCCGCAGGAATAATGTCCTCGTGGTATTGGGATAAGGTGCTGGCAATCCGCCCGGCCAATTCCTGGACGCCCTCCTGTTCCCCCCTTGTCAGCCGCCTGCGCAATATCTCCATGCGGGTTCGAACGATTTCCAGTTCATTGCCCGACTCTTCCAACCACTTGAGCGACATATCCAAAGACCTGGCGACCACCTCTTCAGGCTGCCCGGTTTGCGCATCGAGCAAGGCTTGGTATCGATAGGCCAGGCCCTTTAAAAAAACATTTCTTCCGGCGATAATGCCGTTTATCTCCCTTTCCAGGGAAAGATTGAGCATGCGGGGATACCGCCCCTGTTCCATGGCCCAGCAAAGCTCCAGCAGGTGGGGCCGATGATGCAGGGTATCCACGTTTACATCCCGGCATTTTTGAACAAACCGCTTTAAACACGAGACCGAACGGCGAATGTCGTCTTTTAGATAATACAAATAGGCCAAAAAACCGTCGCCAAGCATTTCAATATAATGGTTTCCGCTTTGCTGGAGGATCGCATAGTTCTTCACGGTATAGTCCAGGGTTTCATCAATGGACCGTATGGATATAAGGGCGTTATAGATAGACCCGATGGCGAAGGCGGCCGTATGGGTGTCCCCCGCCTCCAGGCAGGATTTTTGAATGGCGTCCAGCATGCCTAAACCCTGAGTGGTCTGACCTACATAGGTGTAGCATTGCCCCACGGTAATGGTGACTAATAACGGAAACCCTCCCTCGGTGCGTTTTTCCACATCAGACAGGGCGTTTTCATATTGGGAGATGACTTCCATAAACCGGCCCTGCCAAAATGAAAAGAATATTCGAAAAGCCAGGGCGGAACGCATCAATTTAGGATCATTGCATTTGTTGGCGAGGGCCCACCCATCCTTGAATATTTCGTAAGCGCTGTCGTAGCGGTTTAAAAGCCATTCGTTTTTGGCGATATGCATCTGGATGAGGGCCCGGGAAGCCTTGTCTTGCCCTATTCGAGCCCTGTCCAGGGCGTCCCGCAGGGTTTCCACCACCTCGGTGGTGCTTTGCCTGGCCGTGGATACCTTGGAGCATTTGATCGCCATTTGAATAAACAGGTTGTCCACCGCCTCGCCTTCCAGGCGCAGCAGATCAGCTTTGAGTTTTTTATAGCACTCCAGAGCCTTGTCAGGCTGGTATTTCCTCACAAAGGCGTCTCCGGCCATCAACAGCCCGGAACAGCCTGCCTCATCATTGGAAATCTGCAAAAGAAAGGGCGCAAGGCTGGTGGCGTCCAGAATGCCTGCACGGCACTCTCTCAGAAAAAGCATGGCGATCTTCCGGCATAGTTTCTCCCTTTCCTCCACACCCATGCTGGCTTGCACCTGCTCCTTGCGTTTGAGATCGGAAAAAGCATAACGCCCGGCGCCTCTTTGATCTATCCAACCTTCGCGCATAGCCTTTTCAAGCTCACCCAAAACCAGGGAGGGTTTTTGTTCCGAGAGTTCAATGACCCAATCAATGGAGAAATCATCCTCGAAGAGGCAGATGGTTTCCCGCACAAGTTCACTGGCGGATTTTTTCCGGCTATCTGACGCTTGCATAATTTTTCCTTGCATGAATTTTGAACGGCGGCGGATTTCAGAGCGCCTTTCTCTGTACCGATTGAAAGACTACTTCAAGGGGTGGCCCGCGTCAAATACAAAACCATATTTGGCCCATACGCGTTAAATATGGTTTTCATCCATCTTCTCATATTTTCAACTGACTGTAAATACTACCTTATCATCAAAAATTATCCTGGCGCCCCTATTGCACAATCGACAATGAGCCTGAAAAACCAGCATCCAGCATCCCAATAAGCGCCAATCACGTTTTTGGACAGAAAAAACCCGCAAACCTTTAATAGGGGGTACCCATGTATGAATTGAAATTTGACCCGGACTTGTGCCTGGCCTGTGATTCAAACGCCTGCCTCGTAAAATGCCAGCACATGGACATTGACCAGGAAACCGCCCGCACGGAGATTTTAAAATTGTGCGACGGCGAAAGCTCCTTTGTCTTGCAGGATTGCGTGACCTGCTACGCCTGCGAGGAATATTGCCCCAACGGCAACCATCCGTTTTATCTGATTGTTCAAAAGCAGGAGGAATTCAATCTGCTTCCTTTGCCGGACCCACTGGTTAAGAGCGGCATCCAGGTGGGCATTCCTTTTCGCGGGGAACCCGAGATACAGGAAATTACAGGAACCGCCCTCAACATGGGGGTTTTCAGCCAACTGGCAAGCCGGGTGGAAGGCAGGCTGTTTGAAAACCTTACCATCATGTCCGGCGACTCCCGCAAGATGTTCCATTATTTCTGCCAGTTGATGTATCTCCATTATGGTAAAACCTCGGTCATTAACGAACGGCTGGACAAAATCATCCAGACCATCGCCGCCCACAAGGTAAAGGAAGTGGTCCACTTTCATGACGAATGTTTTGGAACCTATACATCCTACGCCCCCGCTTTCGGGATTGAGGTGCCTTTCAAATCCATTCATCTTTTCGAATACCTATATAACAAGCTCTTGGAATTACGGGATGATATAAAACCTCTTGGATACAAGGTGGCTTATCAACGTCCTTGCTCCTCTCGTCTCTCTCCTGACAAGCATCCTTTTGTGGCGAAAATCTTCGACCTGATCGGGGTTGAGGCTGCGGACCGCGAGTACGTGGACGAAAACGCCATGTGTTGCGGGGCCACTATTTTGGGGCAAAAAAAGGAAGGAAGCCGAAAATATTGCGCTGAAATCCAAAAGAAAAACATCGACGATATGAAAAAAGCCGGGGCGCAAATCTGTGTTTTCAATTGCCCTGCCTGCATGCAGACCCTTGGAATGCCAGTAAGCAAACAGGGCATCATGCCCCTGTTTTTAAGCGATCTTTGCAGGCTGGCCATTGGAGAAAACGCCGCATAGGAGGGGAGAAAACCATGAGTTCCATCTATCAAGCATTAGTCAAAATTGTGGGGGCGGATTATGCCTCTGATCGGAAGGAGGAGCTGTTTACCTACTCCAAAGATCTGGGAACCTCCGAGCCCTTATGGCCCGAATATGTGGTAGCCCCCAAAACCACCGAAGAATTGCAGGAAATCGTCCGGCTGGCCAACGAGAAAAAGGTCGCCATTGTCCCCCTGGGCGGGGGAATGACTTTGGCAGGGCTGGCCTTACCTCAACAGGGCGGCATTACTATTGACCTGAAAAGGATGGACCGGATTATCGAGGTCAACGAGCAATCCAGATACATGGTTGTGGAGGCGGGAATTTCCCACGGAAAAATCACCTCTTACCTGCACAAGCACCATCCCAACCTCATGCACTCGGAACCGGGCGCCCCGCCCGCAGCCACCGTGGGCGGGAACCTGGCCATCCACGGCCAGGGAGATTTGGCTCATCCCTACGGGTTCAATTCCGACATGGTGAACGGCCTGGAAGTGGTGTTGCCCACGGGCGAAATCGCCCGGTTCGGATCCTGCGCCGTGGGTTCCGGTTGGTTCACCATGCACCCTTTGCCGGATATAGGTCTGTTTTTGGGTTGGAACGGCACCACGGGAATCATCACCAAGGTTTCCATGAAGCTCTATCCCAACAAAAAAATCCGGGAAAACAACCTGTTTGTGGTGGAAAAGGAGGAGTTTGTCCCGGATGTCCTTTTCGAAATCAGCCACCTGGGCATGGCCGAGGACCTCATCGCCACCAGTTCGGAAATTCCGCCCATGATGAACAGGCTGCATTATGTCAGCATCATGATTTCCGGGGATTCCGAGGAGGAAATGGAATTCAAACGACACCTGACCTTTGACGTCCAACTGTCCAAGTATATCCGCAGCGGGGTTGGGGGCATCGCATCGGTCTCCCAGGAAAGGTCCCGGCCCCAGGTCAGTAAGTCGTCCGACTGGAAAAAGGGCGGCGGTTTTGAGTATGTGGGCGCTATCGTGCCGGTCACATCCTATCCCGAATGCTACCGCAGAGGGGCTGAAATCTCAGGCCGGCACGACATTCCCTATACTGTCTTGGGAAGGGTCATTGGCAGTTGCCATAGCATGATGTTCTCCTGGTCCTACGCATTCAACCGGGCTGATGATCTGACCGTCAAACACGCCCGGGACGCTCTCCACGAAACCGACGAGCTGGTTATGGAGATCAACGGAACCATCTGGAAGCCTGCCATCTTCGGGCAAAAGCTCATGATGGACCGCATGGATCCGGGCGCCCTGCGCTTGATGAAAGAAGTCAAAAAGCTCCTCGACCCCAATGGGATCATGAACCCCGGCAACTGGGAGGTAATCTGATGCATCTCATGGAATACAAATATAAAGATATGATTCACCGTTGCTTTCGATGCGGATACTGCAAGTTCCCCACGGATTGGAGCGATGTCACCAATTGCCCCCCCTACGCCAGATTCCGTTTGGAAAGCTATTCCGCCGGAGGCAGGCTGTGGCTGATCCGGGCGTGGCTGAACGGGGAGATTGAATGGTCCGGGCATTTGGCGGAAATCGTCTATTCGTGCGTCTCCTGCAAAAACTGCGTGGAAAAATGCCCCCACAGCTTTGCGGATGACGTGGTGAACATGATTATCGCCGCAAAAACGGCCATGGTCAATCAGGGCCTGCTGCCCAAATCCGTCACGGAGTTTTTGACCAATGTGCAGTTGCACGGAAACCCCTACGGTATATCCGCAAAAAAAAGGGGGGACTGGATGGAAGGCCTGGACCTGGAACCCTACCAAGGTCAGGATTACCTTTTTTATGTGGGATGCGAAGGATCCTTTGACAGCCGGGCCCAAAGTGCGGCCAGAGCGACCGCCAGGCTCCTCCAGCAAGCAGGTATATCCTTCGGGGTCTTGGGCGACAAGGAGATTTCCGACGGCAATGAAGTGGAGATGATGGGCGAGGACGCCTTATTGGAAGATCTGGCCCAACGGAACATCCAAATGTTTTTCGACTTGGGTGTTCAAAACATCATCACCCTGTCTCCCCACTCGTACAATGTGTTTAAAAACAGATATCCGGACTTTGGCGGCCATTTCAAGGTGTTTCATCACAGCCAAATTCTGGCGGACCTTGTCAAACAAGGCAAATTGACCATACCGGAAACCCCGGACACACGCATCACCTTTCATGATCCGTGCTTTCTTGGCCGTTGGAACCAGGAGTACAACGCCCCCCGAAAAGTATTGAAAGCCGTACCCGGGGCCACCCTGGTTGAAATGGAGAGAAACAAAAAAGGCGCCCTGTGCTGCGGAGGCGGTTCCGGCAATTTCTATACAGACTTTTTGGGCGGAAGCGAAGATAGCCCGGCCCGCATAAGAGCGCGGGAGGCGGACGCCGCCAAAGCCACTATCCTGGCTGTGGCCTGCCCCAATTGCCTGACCATGCTGGAAGACGCTGTGAAAGTGGAAGGCCTGGAGGAAAAAATAAAGGTAAGGGATATCTCGGAAATCCTATGCGGATGAATCCGGCCGCAATGGAAAACCTAAAATAGCGCCCCTGACGGTAACCTTTTCAAAAACGGCCACGGGGTGCGGCCAAAGGGAATTTTAGTCCCGGGCCATGGATTCCTGACAGGTTTCCATGGCCCGGGTATTTTTTTGGGGAGGAACTGCGGGTTTCAGGAATCCTGCCCGGGCGGTTTTCCAGCACCGGAGATGGTGGCCACCTTGTCGCCCCCGGCCCTTTTGGCCGTGTACATGGCCTGATCCACCCTTTTAACCAGATCAGACAGGTCTTCGCCCGGCAGGGCCTGGGTCACACCCACACTGATGGTCAGATGCACTTCCTCACCATTCGCCATGTGGACAAGATCCCGCACCTCGTCACAGACCCTCTGTCCTACGCCAATGGCTTCGTCCTCCCCGGTTTCGGGCATGAGCACGGTGAACTCCTCACCGCCGTAACGAAACGCCGTATCCGTCCCGCGAATGGACTCCCTGACAGAACGGCCAATGCGGGCGAGAGCCCGGTCCCCTTCAATGTGGCCGTATGTGTCGTTGAAATTCTTGAATTTATCGATGTCAAACAAAAGAAGGGACAAGGGCCTACCATAGCGGCGGGAGCGGCGGACTTCCACTTCCAGCATTTCATAAAAATAGCGCGAATTGAACAGCTTGGTCAGGCCGTCGGTAACCGCCAACTCCTGGAGTTTGTCCAGGAGCTTTGCGCGATCCTTGTCCGAGGCCCGCTCCCGCAAAACCCGTTTGATGCGGAGGCTCAACTCGGAAAAGCGGATGGGTTTGACAATGAAATCGCTGGCGCCTTGTTCAATGGCGTCCTCGTAGGTATACTGCTCCCCGAAACCGGTCATGACAATGACGTCGGCTCCGTGTTCCTTTTTGATGAGATTGGTAAGCTCCAGGCCCTGGATATCCGGCAATTCAATATCGGTCACCACAAGGTCCACCTGCCTGTCCTTGAGGATTTCCAGGGCCTGCTTGCCATTTTCCGCACTGATTCCCTTATAACCCGCAGCCAGGACCAGTTTCAGGAGGGTGCCGCCCACGTTAAGGTCGTCGTCCACAATCAATATATCAGCATGCCTGAAATCTGTCATGGCGCCTCTCTTTGGTTTCGGGATTGGTAACCCCGAACCGAAAAACAAGCCTGAACCAACTGCACCTTACATCCCTGAAATCACCCGGCAAAAGGATCCTGAAGGACCATGGTCTCATCCCGGCCGGGCCCCACAGAAACGATCTTGATGGGCGCGCCCAAAAGCTCTTCCACTCGCTTGAGATAATTCCTGGCTGTTTCAGGAAGATCCTCGAATTTTCGCACGCCGGAAATATCCTCGGACCACCCGGGCAAGGTTTCGTAAACAGGCTTGCACTTGGCCAGGACTTTCAGGTCCGCGGGAAAATGGTTGATGGTCCGGCCATCGCACTCATAAGCCGTACAAATACTCAGGGACTCCAGACCGCCCAGGACATCCAGCTTGGTGATGGCCACTCCGGTAAGCCCGTTCAAGCGGGCCGTGGCTTCCAGCAACACCATGTCCAACCAGCCGCAGCGGCGGCGGCGGCCTGTGGTGGCGCCGAATTCGGCGCCCTTAGCTTGGATTTTGTCGCCAATTTCGTCCATCAACTCCGTGGGAAAAGGTCCCATGCCCACGCGGGTGGTATAAGCCTTGACAATGCCCAGGACTTCGTGGACCTGGCCGGGTCCCACGCCGGAGCCTGCGCACACATTGCCCGCAACCGTGTTGGAGGAGGTTACAAAAGGATAGGTGCCATGGTCAATGTCTAGATGGGTTCCCTGGGCGCCCTCAAACAACACCTGCTTGCCTTCCTGGATGCCCTGGCTCAACAGAACCGAAACATCCGTAACGTGGGGGGCAAGGCGCTTGGCGTATTCCGTATACTCGCCGATGATGGCGTCCGGGTCCACGGGCTCCACGCCGAAGAATTGGGTCAGGATGAAATTCTTTTCCTCGCAGGCTTCGCGCACCATGGATTCAAAGACTTCCTGATCCAAAAGATCTACAAAACGGACTCCCTTGCGGGAGGCTTTATCTTCGTAGCAGGGACCTATGCCGCGGCCAGTGGTGCCGATTTTCTGGGCGCCTTTTTTGGCCTCTCTGGCATGGTCCATGGCCTGGTGGTATGGCATAATAATCTGGGCGCGTTCGCTAATGAACAGGTTTTTCGTGTTGATCTCCACGCCCATGCCCCGGAGCTTGTCCACCTCTTCCAGCAAGACCTTGGGATCCACCACCACCCCGTTGCCAATGAGGCAAATCTTGTTTTGCAGAATGCCGGAAGGAATCAGATGGGTGATGGTCTGGGTTCCGTCAACCACCACGGTGTGTCCGGCATTATTTCCACCCTGGAAACGGGTGACCATGTCCGCCTTTTCAGCCAGCATGTCCACAACCTTGCCTTTACCCTCATCTCCCCATTGGGTTCCCACCACTACGATGTTAGCCACTTTTAGCTCCTTGTCTTTTATGACGAAAAAAGTCCTGCATCATGGTCCGGCAGGCATCCTCGCAAATTCCGGACACAATTTCCGGATGGTGGTTCAGGCCCGCATCCGAGGAAAA
Source organism: Desulfatibacillum sp. (assembly GCA_016342355.1). Taxonomy (GTDB): domain Bacteria; phylum Desulfobacterota; class Desulfobacteria; order Desulfobacterales; family Desulfatibacillaceae; genus Desulfatibacillum. The sequence continues at coordinate 51,784 of JAEINP010000015.1, read as the reverse complement.
GTCGTACAAGGACCCGCAGGCCCCCCATTTGAGGTCCGGCGCCCCGTACACCACCTTGGCCACTCGGGCGTGAATCACGGCTCCCATACACATAATGCAGGGTTCCACAGTGCAGTATAACACACTGTTTAAAATCCTGTAATTACCAATGGCCTTGCCGGCTTTGCGCAGGGCCAGAATTTCCGCGTGGGCCGTGGCGTCATTCAACGTGATGGTCTGGTTACGCGCCCTGATTACCATGTCCTGGTCGGGCAGGACAAGGACCGCGCCCACGGGAACCTCGTCTTCATCCCATGCCGCTTTGGCCTCGTCAAGAGCCATTTGCATGAATTTTGAATGTTCTTCCATAAAATCTCCGGCCTTCGGATCGTTTTTTTTAGGGCAAAGGGCCTTAAGTGCTCAATAGGGTCTTGACAAATGCCCTGAAAAAGAATAATCCAGGGCCATCTTTCGCGCCCGTAGCTCAGCTGGATAGAGTGCCGGACTACGAATCCGTAGGTCGCACGTTCGAATCGTGCCGGGCGTACCAAAAATACCAAGGGGTTAGCCGGATCGCCGGTTAATCCCTTTTTTTTGTGTGAACTTCTCACACGAGCATCCTCATAAATAGCCATAGCGACCCTTTCTGAGTCTCCAACGCTATGTAAATATATCTCGGTAGTTGACCGGTTTTCATGCCCCAAAATCCTTTGGATGGAACCTATGGGCAGATTGCTGGCATCCATCAGAGACGACCCGACATGCCGGATAGCATGAAACCGAAAGTACCTGACGCCTGCCTTAGCGCACAAACCAGCCATGAACTTTTTTCTATCCAGATATAGGGTCCGCTGGTCCACTGCCCATGTTTCCGGCTCCAATAGGTATGCCAGAATACCCAGAGCTTGTCCATGACCCGATCATTATACCTTCCGGAATATCCCCATCTATGACATCTGCGTGGAGTTTATAGCCTACCCAGTAACTGGCGTGGTCCTGCTGTTTTTCCGTCAACGGATCCAATTCTTCTTCCAGCCATGGAAAAAGGCTGCCTTGTATGCTATGCCACATCTTGGAGAGAGTATGCATGTTCACCTCGTTTCTTAGACTGTTAATTTAATTGACAAAATAGTATGCTTTTTCAAATTTATCAAATTATTTCAGATTATTAAATCAAAAATAGTCATTTTGTCCCGGCCGAAATATCTTTTTCCAAAAGGGTTTTGCAATTGGCTCTTTATAGAGAAACTATTGAATAGTGGGTGGTGGCCGGAGTGACACTGGCCTGTGCAAAGACGTTTTTCAGGGGAGGGGGGTAGACATGCATAGTTGGGCGCATAAATGTCCAGGCATTCTCCAGGTCCGCAGGATTCCTTTTTCGGAACCATTGAATTTTCCTTCCCACCTCCCCCAAGAAAGGCCTTGGTCTGAAAAACAAGCGCTCCCGCTCTGGAAGGGCTTGTATGGCTTTTAATAAATTACAATTTATTTTTGGAATGTCAGCTCTCTTATTGGTCCTGAGCTGTTCCAAATCCATAGACTTGCCTGTGGAATGCCTTGTGGCTCATGCGGGTGGAGCCTACAATGGACAGAAGTACACCAATTCCCTGGAGGCCTTGAACCTCAATTACTCAAAGGGGTATAGGCTGTTTGAATTAGATATGTCCATGACTTCCGACAATGATTTGGTTCTGCTTCATGATTGGGGCAAGTCTTTGAAATTGTATTTTGATTCCAGTGTATTGACAGGCCGAATGACCAGGGCTGAGTTCATGGCCGCCAGAACCCGCTCAGGTTGGCGGCAGTTAGATCTGGATGGCCTGGAACATTGGATGGAGCAATATCCGGATGCTTTGATAGTCACAGATATCAAGGACGACAACATCAAGGGGTTGACCATGATTAGTGAAAGGCTTCCCGGCTTAACTAATCGCTTTTTGCCTCAGATTTATTCCCCGGAGGAATATGAAGCAGTGCGTACCTTGGGATTTGAGCATATTATTTTTACCTTGTACAGATGCTCATTGCCCAATAGAGATATCCTGGCGTTTGCCGAAAAAGCACCTCTTTATGGACTGACAATGCCCGTCCCAAGGGCTCTGAAGCAGGATTTCGCGCAAGTCCTTTCCCATCAAGGCCAACGGGTTTTTGTCCATACTGTCAATAGCGCCGAGAAAATGCGGTCGCTTGAAAAAAAGGGGGTGTTTGGCTTTTATACAGACCATGTAGCTCCGGCAAGCCAACCATGACAGTCCCCGAAATAAAGCAGCATAAGGATGCAATAGGTCTTATCCATGCCTGGAAAGCCCGGGGTTATCCCCTGATCATGGCAACCCTGTGCATGGCATTCCTTGCCTTCAAAATGCAGATTGTCCCAATGGCTTCAGGTTTTGGCGCTATGGAGGTTTTTGACTATAAAGGCCTGTTCCTCAATTTTTTTTGTATTACTTCCATTTTTTGTCTCGGGTGTTTGGTTCTTCCTTTTCGTTGGGCATTTTTTACAGTCCTATTGGTGTTTAATGTTTTTTGGTTTGCTGCCCTCAACAAATCGGAATTGACTGGTTCTCCACTGGTTCCGTCTGATTTGGTGAATTGGAATGAATCCTTGCAGGTGGGGGCATGGCTGATAAAAGGAGCCTCGCCCCTAAGACTATTGCTGCTCGCCGATTTGGCGGCGCCATTTTTCTTGCCCGTCCCTACTGAAAAAATACGGTTCCGTCTGATTTGTCTTGGGGCATTGGCGGCGATACTGTTTTTCTCGTTGGAGTTGCACATACAAGGCGCTTCCAGGCCCTGGACTCCGGAATATGCGGACCCGAAAACTGAAATAACCAGGCATGGCCCGATTTATTCCTTTGCGTTCTCTTTCCTCAACGATCTGGAGAAAAGGCACAATACGCCGGATTCCCGCCAACTCCGCGAAGCGGTGGACATTCTTAAGTCACGCCGTAAAAAAATCTCTGCCCCTTCTGAAAAAATGCGCCCCAACATCATCCTTGTGCTTATGGAATCAATGGGCCGATTAGCTATTGAGGCTGGAGATGGCAGGACTGTGGCCCCTTTTATTTCCTCATTAAAACAAGGGAGTTTCTACAGCACCAGGATTCTTTCTCCAACCCGCGGAGGCAACACCTGTTCCAGTGAGTTTATGACCTTGTGCTCAAGTCTCCCTGCGACAAATGGAATGCAAAAGATATACAGCGGACATATGGATAGGAGCTACCAGAGCCTTGCCAGTGTGTTGGGTCAGGCGGATTATGAAACCCTGGCTTTTCATGGCAACAGCGCGGGGTTTTGGAATCGTGAAGAAGCCTATAGGCAGCTAGGATTTGACCGCTACTGCGCCAAAGAATCCTTCGACTCGACTTCAATTATCGGCTTGGGAATTTCAGACAGGAGTTTCCTGGCCCAGACCGTTAAAAAAATCAAACAAATCCAAGAGCCATTTTTCAGTTTTATTGTCACTCTTTCCGGCCACGCTCCCTTCCCTGCCACTAAAGAAGGCATTGAGTGTATGAAACAGCGCTTCCCCGGGATCGATTCCGACGCCGCCCGTTATCTTAGCTGCATGCAGGATTGCGACTCCGCCCTGGAAGATTTTTGGAATCAGTTGGGGGAATTGCGGAACAGATCAATTATTATTTTCTTTGGAGATCACTCCGTGAGAATGGACTCCGCCAACCTGCCGTTTTTAGGCTTCAAGATTGCGGAGGATCCGAATAAGGACATATTTGGCTATCAGGTTCCGTTGGTTATTTACACTCCCTTTCCAATAGATATTCCCGCCCAGACACAAGGGGATCTTTCGGATGTCGCCCCGACATTGCTGTGGATGCTTGATCTGCAAATCCCTGATTGTTTTATTGGACAAAACCTGTTTTCAGGGACCACGGCCATTAATGGACGAGTTCTCCATGACCAGGATTGCCAGGTATGGCTTTTGCCATGGGGAAACTGCGTGAAAGGCATTATCGAGGAAAACGCTGCAAGCCAGGAATGTGTGGAAAGGCTTCTGGAAGAATTTTCGGCTGCAAAGGTTGTGCGGGATGATATAGTTTATGGTCATGGCTTTAGCCATCAAAGCAGTAGCCATTAGACCAGCAGGCATGAATCGGAGGGCAAAAGGCTTTTGCCCTTCTATTACGGGGAGCGATATTTAATTCCATTTTTTCACGTGTGGTGATTTTCAAAGCACAAATATCAAGGGACTAAGGCCGAATTTGCTAACAGCGATAGAAATAAACCCTGCTCCCGGTAATATGCAGAAAAAAAATAAGGCCGGTTCCGTCAAAACAGCTCCGGAACCGGCCATCTTTTCCAGAGAAAGATCGCCTTTTAGAAATAATACTTCATCCCAACACCCACGGAGAAGGAATCCAATTCAATTTTTTCATCGTAACCTACCCTGCCCGGGGAGGAAACTTCGAACTCCTCTTCGTACCAAGTGTATTTTGCGTCCAGGTCAAAGGCCAGGTTGTCGGTGGCGAAAATTTCCATTCCCAGGTTAACGTGATAACCCAGCCCGTCATCCGGGGTGATGGAGGTTCTTGCCGGACTTTTCCGGATAAGGGTGTCTGACATGTCAAATTCGTTGAAATAATAGGTTAAGCCAGCTCCGATGTAAGGGCTGAGGATGGTCTCCGTGGGCATATGGGCCCGGAAGGTGAGCATCAATGGCGTCTGCTCAAGTTCCCCCTCTTTCATGGAAACGCCCTTGGATTCCAGTTCCATGTCTGTTTTTGCGTAAGCCACAGTGAGTTCGGTTGAAAAATACTGGTTGAAAAAATAGGTCAGGTTCACACCGGGCATGGCAGTCCCGTCAAAAGAGCGTTCCTGATCAATTTCATTGTCCACATTGTAGTCGAAGATTTTGTTAAAGGAAATTTCAGCTCCAATCCCGAACTTACTGGTGGAGTCCTGGGCGAATGCTCCCTGCGGTAATGTCAAAAGGCAAATGACTATTAAAATGGCGAAAAATGATTTCTTCAAGTGAACCTCCTGTGGTTGCTTTGTGGCAAAATGGATATGATGAATGGGCAATATTAAGAACAATTTCAGATGACAGTCAAGAAATATTGTCGGCCATGCTACAGAGGCTCCGGCAAAAGGATGCCGCACTGGGCGTTTGCGGGCCTTGTTTATCCATCAAGGGAGATCCATCCTTCATGAAAGCAGGGGATTGGCCCCATTTCGAACAGAGCTTGCCTGTCGCCAAAGCCCTTGACAAATCAGGGGGTAAAATATAGATAAACCCGGATGGATACAGGAAAAAAATGGCCGGTGTTTCTGGCTACGGGCTTCTATGTGGGCAGGATTCCCGTTGCTCCAGGAACCTTTGGAACCCTGTGGGGGATTCCCCTGGCCTGGGTTGTCTGGCAGGCCTGGGTATTTTCCTGGCCATTGGCGTTAATCCTTGTCGCCGGTTTTGCCGTAGTTTCCGTGCCCATTGCGGACAAGGCTGCCAAGGCCATGAACGCCAAAGACCCTGGTTCCATCGTTATTGACGAGGTAGCGGGATATTTGGTTACCATGCTGGCAGTGCCGTTTTCAATCAAAGCGGCCATTGCCGGGTTTGTTCTGTTCCGGTTATTCGACATTCTAAAGCCGCCTCCTGTAAGCACTCTGGATAAAGGGCTTTCAGGCGGATTGGGCATCGTAGCCGATGACTTGGCCGCCGGGATTTACGCCCAGGTGGTCCTCAGGATATTTCTCCATTATTTTTAGTGGATTGATAGGGATGACGCGTTCATGCCCCAAAAGTTCCGCACATTCATTGCCCTGGAAATTCCTGGAGAAGTAAAGCAGGCTGTGTGCGAGGTCCAGGCGCGATTTAAGGGAACAGGCTTTCCTTTCCGATGGGTCAATCCCAAAGCAATGCATTTGACCCTCCGGTTTTTGGGAGATGTGTTACAATCCGATATTGACGGGATTGTGCGGGTCATGGAACAATGCGCGGCTGGATTTACGCCCATGACCTTTTCCGCCAAGGGATTTGGAGCTTTTCCTAGCTTTTCCAAAGCCCGGGTTTTTTGGACCGGATTGGCCGGAGATACGGCCAACCTGGGGAAAATGGCATCCTGCCTGGCTTCCGGTTTGGAGCCTTTAGGCTTTGAGGATGAGAAAAAACGGTTTAGCGCCCACATCACTCTGGGCAGAGCCAAAGGGACAATCAATCCCCAGGCATTGTTGCAGGCCGTGGATCAGGTTGGAATATTTGAAACACAAACATTTACAGTGGATTGCATCACCCTGTTCAAGAGTGATTTAAGGCCCGCAGGTGCGGTCTATACCGCCCTTGCCCGGGCTTCTTTTGGACACACCGGCTAAGCAGCCGGAGAATTAGCGTAAGCGGACAGGGATGGGCCATTTTTTTTGGGAAACAGCAATCACATCGTTTAAGGGGATGGAGGATACGCATGACAATCACTGAGGACAAGACTAAAGCCCTGGATACAGCCATAAGCCAGATTGAGCGTCAGTTCGGCAAAGGCTCGGTCATGAAATTGGGCGACCGGGTCGCCATGAAAGTGCCTGTCATACCAAGCGGCTCCATTGGCCTGGACCTGGCCCTTGGAATCGGCGGCCTGCCCAGAGGCCGGATAGTTGAGATCTACGGTCCGGAATCTTCCGGCAAGACCACCCTGGCCCTCCATGCTGTGGCGGAAGCCCAGGCCCGGGGCGGCATAGCCGCCTTTGTGGACGCCGAGCATGCCCTGGACGTTGGCTACGCCAAAAAATTGGGGGTCAATTGCGACGAATTGCTGGTTTCCCAACCCGATACCGGAGAGCAGGCCCTGGAAATCGCGGACATGCTGGTTCGTAGCGGGGCGGTGGACATTTTGGTCATTGACTCGGTGGCTGCGCTCGTGCCCAAGGCGGAAATCGAGGGAGACATGGGCGATTCCCATATGGGACTCCAGGCCCGCCTCATGAGCCAGGCCCTGCGCAAGCTCACTGCCACCATTAATAAGACCCATACCTGTCTGATTTTCATCAACCAGATCCGTATGAAAATCGGGGTCATGTTCGGCAACCCCGAGACCACCACAGGAGGCAACGCCCTTAAATTCTACGCCTCCGTGCGCCTGGATATCCGTAGGATAGGCGCCATCAAGGAAGGGACCGATTCGGTGGGCAACCGGGCCAAGGTCCGCGTGGTTAAAAATAAAATGGCTCCTCCTTTTAAGGAGGCTGAGTTTGATCTCATGTACGGCGAGGGGATTTCCAAAACCGGAGATCTTCTGGACGCCGGGGTAAACCTGGAAATCATTGAAAAAAGCGGGGCCTGGTATTCTTTTGACGGTGAAAGAATTGGCCAGGGCAGGGAAAACGTTAAACGGTTTTTCAAGGAAAACCCCGAAGTGTACCAAAAGGCCTTGAAAATGACCCGGGAGAAACTGGGCATCGGGGAGGATTCCTCGGATGAAACTCAGGCAATGGCCCCGGCCCCCAAAGAGGGTTCGGGCAAGGGTAAAAAATAATTCACCACTAACTGTTCGCCAGTGTATCAACAGCTTCGGCAAAAGCCTTTTTCAAAAGGGACAGGGCCAATGGGCCTGCCGGAGGCAGGAGAAATCATGACCGGTAATGAAATCCGCTCCGCGTTTTTGGAGTATTTTAAGAAAAATGATCACAGGGTGGTCAAGAGTTCGTCCCTGGTTCCCCAGGATGATCCCACTCTTCTTTTTACCAATGCAGGCATGGTGCAGTTCAAACGCACCTTCCTGGGAGAAGAAAAGCGCGATTACACCCGGGCTGCAACCTCCCAAAAATGCGTCCGGGCGGGCGGAAAACATAACGACCTGGAAAACGTAGGATACACGGCGCGGCATCATACCTTTTTTGAAATGCTGGGCAATTTTTCCTTTGGGGATTATTTTAAGGAACTGGCCATAGAGCTTTCCTGGGATCTGCTGGTAAACAAGTTCGGCCTGCCTTCGGATAAGCTGTGGGTGTCCATATTCCATGAAGACGACGAGGCAGGGCTTCTTTGGCGCGATAAAATCGGAGTGCCCGAAGACCGCATCGTTCGCTTGGGTGAAAAGGATAATTTCTGGTCCATGGGCGATACCGGCCCTTGCGGCCCTTGCAGCGAAATCCACATTGACCGGGGCGAAGCCCATGGTTGCGACAGCCCGGACTGCCAAGTGGGTTGCGATTGCGACCGGTACCTGGAAATCTGGAACCTGGTTTTCATGCAGTTTAACCGGGATGAATCCGGCAAAATGACTCCCCTGCCCCGGCCCAGCATTGACACGGGCATGGGCCTGGAGCGTATTTGCTCGGTCATGCAGAATACCGAAACCAACTACGGGACCGACCTGTTCGCCCCTATTTTCAATCGAATTAGCGATCTTTCCGATAAAAAAATGGGGGATTCCCCCTCGGACGACGTGTGCATGAAGGTCATCGCCGACCATAGCCGGGCCGCCGCCTTTTTAGTGGGTGACGGAATTATGCCCTCCAACGAAGGACGGGGATATGTGCTTAGGCGCATCATGCGCCGGGCCATCCGCTACGGCCGTCAGCTTGGCTTGAACAAGACCTTTCTCCACGAGACAGTTTCAGCGGTTTGTCAGTCCATGGGCGGGGCTTACCCGGCTCTGGTGGAAGGGCAGAATTTTATCACCAATGTGATTGTGAACGAAGAAAACCGTTTTTCCGAAACCCTGGATAACGGCCTGCGGGTTCTTAACGAAGCCCTGGGAGAACTGGAAGCCAAAGGACAAAAGGAAATCAGCGGGGACGTTATATTCAAATTGTACGACACCTTCGGGTTTCCCGTGGATATTGTGGAAGACGTGGTCAGGGACAAGGGCCTCACCCTGGACCGGGACGGATTCCAGGAATGCATGAAAAAGCAGAAGGCCCAATCTCGTTCTACGGTGGCCTTTGAAGGAGCTGGCGAGGCCTTTGCCAGCCTTTCCGGCCAGGGGATCAAATCCGAATTCCAAGGCTACCACGGCACCGTCGGCGCGTCCAATGTACTTATCGTGGTTAAGGGCGGCAAGGAAGTTGTCGAGGCCCAGGCCGGGGAAGCAGTTTCCGTGGTGACGGAAGCCACGCCTTTTTATGGCGAATCCGGCGGACAGATGGGCGATGTAGGCCGTATTCTGGGACCTGCCATGGAAATGGAAGTCACCCGGACTCTCAAGGACCCCACGGGCCTGATTATCCACGAAGGCAAGGTGCTCAAGGGAAAAATCGCCAAGGGCCAAGCAGTGGACTTGCAGGTGGACATAAAAACGCGCCAGGCCATTGCCAGGAATCACACGGCCACCCATTTGCTCCATGCGGCTCTTAGGGAGGTTGTGGGGGATCATGTCAAGCAGGCAGGGTCTTTGGTGGGGCCGGATCGCCTGCGTTTTGACTTCACCCATTTTTCGCCGCTTACGCCCGAGGAAACCATCAGGATAGAAGAACTGGTCAACGAACGCATTCGGGATAACATGGCAGTCAGCACGGTGGAAATGGACGCGGACAAAGCCCGGGAATCGGGCGCCATGGCCCTGTTCGAGGAAAAGTACGGGGATACGGTCCGTGTGGTGTCCATGGAAGGTTTCAGCAAGGAGCTTTGCGGGGGAACCCATACAGAGCGTTCCGGGGACGTGGGATTTTTCATCATCGTGGGAGAATCCAGCGTGGCTGCCGGCGTCCGGCGTATTGAAGCCCTGACGGGCGCGGGCGCTGTGGCCCATGTCCATGGTTTGACCGGCAATATAGGCCGCATTTCTGCCTTGCTGAAGGAAAAACCAGACACCTTGTCTGACAAAATAGAAAAACTCCTGGCTCAGACGCGCCAGCAGGAAAAGGAAATCAACGCCCTCAAGGCTAAAATTGCGGCCAAAGCCTCGGAAAGCGTGGACGATGAAATCCGGGAAGTCCGGGGCGTTAAGATGATCGCCAAAAAGGTGGAAGTGGACTCCCCGGCAGCCATGCGCGACCTGGCTGACAAATTCAAGGACAAACTGGGGTCAGGCATTGTGGTGCTTGGCAGTGAGGTGAATGGCAAGGCCTTGCTCATTGTCATGGTCACCCCGGATTTAACCAAACAATTCCAGGCAGGGGCAATCATCAAGCAGGTAGCCCAGGAAGTGGGAGGCGGCGGCGGAGGCCGGGCAGACATGGCCCAGGCCGGAGGCAGCAAGCCCGAGCTTCTTTCCCAGGCCATGGAAAAGGCCTACAAAATCGTCGAAGACCTCTGATCTATTCCGGGGCCGGAGAGAAGCATTTGGGAATTGACCCGTTTGAAAAACGCATATTGTTTATCACAGGCAAGGGGGGAGTAGGCAAAACCACTGTTGCCGCAGCCATGGCTTATGCGGCCCGGGACCGGGGGCTGAATGTCTGTCTGGTGGAAGTTACTCCCTCGCCCAATATGCGTATGATTTTTGAACAGGATATCCCACTGTATAAGGAAACCGAGGTGGACCGCAACATTACGGTCCTCACCATTGAGCCTTTCCGGGCGCTTCATGAATATGTGGGCCTCCAACTCAAGATCGGAGGGGCGGCCCGCCTCATCATGAACAACCGCCTGTTGAACTACTTTCTCAATACTGCGCCTGGCTGGCGAGAACTCATTACAGTTGGCAAAATCTGGCATCTTCAAGACATGAAGGCCAAGTGGTCCAAAAAACCACGATTTGACCTTATTGTGGTGGATTCTCCGGCCACAGGCCACGGCCTGAGTTTTTTAAAAGTGCCGTCGGTGTTCATGAATATCATCAAGATGGGCCGCATGCAGGGCCAGACCGCAGATGTGCAGGCCATGCTTACCGATCCTGCCATCTCCCTGCTTAATGTAGTCACCCTGCCGGAAGAGATGCCGGTCAATGAATCTATTTCCCTATTGAATACCGCCAGGGACGAATTGCACATGCCGACTGGATTCACCTTTGTGAACAGTGCGTATTCGCCCCTATTTGATGAAGCGTCCAGGGAATCCTTTGAGAAACTCAAGGAAGACCCGGAAGCCATGGAGCGCCTGAAGGAAGTGTTCCCGGATAACGCCAGAGGCCTTTTTTCGGCCCTGGAAAACAGGCAGGCCCGGGTGGCTCAAAGCCAATATTACGAAAATCTGGTACGAGAAAAAATCGGTCCGCCCATTGTGCGCATTCCCCATTTGTACCCCGGGCGGGTGGACAAGGATGGTGTGAAAAAAGTGGCCGAGATCATCAGCCAAAATCTTAACAAGGATGCCTGATGCAGCTTTCTGACCTGGTTGCCGAAAAACATATACTCGTATGCTGCGGCTCCGGTGGAGTGGGCAAAACCACCATCAGCGCCTCCCTGGCCCTTTCCGCCGCCATGGCAGGGCGCAAGGTCCTGGTTTGCACTATTGACCCTGCCAAAAGGCTGGCCGACTCTCTGGGGCTAAAGGAATTGGGCAATGAAGAAGCAAAAATTCCTGACGAGGCCTTTCACAAGGCCGGGGTCAAACCCAAGGGCGAGTTATGGGGAATGATGCTGGATTCCAAGCGCACCTTTGACGATCTGATTGAGCGCATTTCCCCCAACCCGGAGACCAGTAGAAAAATCCTGGAAAACGGCTTTTACCAGAATATCACCACAGCCCTGGCCGGTAGCCAGGAGTTTTCGGCCATGGAAAAGCTGTACGAACTGGCTTCCAGCGGGAAGTACGATCTGATCGTCCTGGATACGCCTCCTTCCCGCCATGCCCTGGATTTTTTGGATGCGCCCAGTAAAATGACGGCGTTTTTGGACGCCAAGGTTATCCAATGGGTCCTCAAGCCCTATCTTACGGCTGGCAGGGTGGGGTTCAAGTTTGTCAACCGGACAGCCAAGGCTATGTTTTCCATTTTGGAGAAGGCCACAGGTCGTGAAACCATCGCGGATATCGCGGATTTTTTCCTGGTTTTCGAAGGTCTGTATGAAGGCTTCAAGGCCAGGGCCGGCAGGGTGCGGGAACTCATGGAGGAAGAGGGCACGGCGTTTTTACTGGTCACATCGCCCCAATCCGGCTCCCTGAGTGAAGCCGGATTCTTTGTGGAAAGGCTGGAAAAGGACGGCATGGCCTTGGGAGGGGTTGTATTTAACCGGGTGCATGTGTCGCCCACGGATTTGGCCTCCAAAGAGGTGGAAGCCATTGGCGAAAAGGCATTGGAATCGTTGAAGGATTATTCGCCTGCCATCACAGCCTTGGTAGATAACCTGCGTTTATTCATATTGCTGGCAGAGGCTGACAAACGTGCCATTGATCTGTTTTTGTCCGGTCTTCAAAGAGGGGTTGGAAGTGTTCGCGTACCCTATTTGCTCCATGACGTGCACGATATTGCCAGTCTGTTGGATGTAGCGGCATATCTCAAGTTACGGGTTTTACGAATATAGGGCGCCATATGAAATTACCCGGCTTGGGCCGGATGGGTGGAACACAATACAGGTGATTTGTGGATGTCAGGCTTCTTACAACTGTCCTGGTGATCCAGTCCATTTGTCTGGCTATCATTACCGTCATGACCCTGGAGGGGTCTTCCCTTGTCTTAAGTTTAGTCCTTATCTCCATTATTGTTCTTTCCTCTCTATACCTGCGTTATAAACACCAATTACTCTCGGGAAAGTTAAACAAAGGGCTCCAACACCTGGTCAAAGGGGATCTAACCCTCCGCTTGATACCGGGCGATGGCCCCAAATCGTGGCAGGTGATAGCGGGCTCCTTTAATCAACTCTTGGATGCCCTGATAGTTGCCAGGGATTTGGAAGCCAGGCACCTTGCGGAACTGGAATCCAAAATGCAACTCAGGTCCACGGAGTTGTTAGGAAAAACAGCACAACTGGAAAAGACCCTCCGGCTGCTCAGAAAAGAAATTTCCCATCATAAAAGTGTAGCCCGGGAACTGCGGGTTAGCGAAGAGCGGTTCCGGCGCCTGTCCCAGTCCGCACCTATTGGCATCTTCCTGGTCAACGAACATGGCCGGACCACTTACATGAATCCTGCACTAAAGAATATTTTTGAATTAAAAAGCGAATGGGACTGGAAGCCCGGGGATAAGTCACTGCCCCCCCCAGACGAAGCCACTTCCACGCTGGAGGGATGGCTTCAGGCTATTTTGGGTGGAGAGGAATTCTCCCACGAAACCCAAATCTGGACACACCGGCGTGCTTTGCGTTGGATCAGCATCAGTGCGGCCCGCATGCTGGACCATGATGGACAGTTCATTGGCTATGTGGGAACTGTGGAAGACATTACCTCGTTAAAACTTACGGAGCAGGCCCTGCGTGAAAGCGAATTGCGATATCGCGAGGTGGTGGAAAACGCCAACGAGGCCATGGTCGTGGTGCAAGGCGGTTATCCTTTGTTTTGGAACAACAAGGTCTCGGAGTTGTTTGGGTATTCCAGGGAGGAATTTGGAACCTGGGCGTTTGATTCGCATATCCATCCTGATGATCGAAAAGCAGTCATGGAAAAACAACAACTGCTGCTGGAGGGAGGCAAAAAATCCTCGGTGCAGTCTTTCCGGCTTTTCACACGCGATGGAAATGAAAAGTGGGTTGAGCAAAGTGGTGTGAAAATCAATTGGGAATCCGGTCCTGCCCATCTATTCTTTCTGAGTGATATCACCGAACGAAAAAGCGCTGAAGAGGCTTTAAGGCAAGCCCATGACGCTTTGGAACGAGAAGTGGCCAACCGCACTAGTGAGTTACTGGCCGCCAACATCCACCTGCGAGATGAAATTGAGGAACGCAAACGGGGGGAAGAAGCCCTGGTGGAGCACGAAAAACTGCTCCGCGCTACTGTGGAGGCCACCGCCGACGGGATTTTGGTTGTGGATGAAAATGGCAGGGTGACACACTATAATGGGCTTTTCAGGGATCTTTTTGGCGTTCCCTTATCCCTCATGGCCACCCGGGACTATGAAAGAATTTTAGGTTACATGGCGGTTCAGATGGAAGATCCCATAGCCTTTAATGACGCTACATTCAATACACGCCAGATCTTGCAAGTCAATTTCGCCACCTTGGAATTGAAGGATGGCCGTCTTATTGAAGAGTATTCCAGTCCTCTTTCAAAGGATGAAAGCAACATAAGCCGGGTTTGGAGTTTCAGGGATATTACGGCCACCAAGGAACTGGAAAGCCAGTTGATCCGTTCGGAAAGGCTTGCGGCAACAGGCCAGCTTGCGGCCTCCGTGGCTCACGAGATAAACTCGCCTTTGCAGGCCATCACAATGATGCTGGGTACGCTAAAACGCACTTACGGGGAAGACCCCGACCTTTGCAGCCAAATTGACCTGCTAAGGGGAGCTTTTCTGAATATCAGGGATACGGTCAAAAACCTTTTGGACCTTAACAGGCCAGGAAAGGAAGTACGCCAGAAAACAAATATCAATCATATTATTGAAATGACCGTTGGCTTGGGAAACAGTTTTTTCAAGAAGAACCGGGTCATTGTAACCCTGAACCTGGACCGGGAACTGCCTGAAATCATGGCTTCCCCCCAACAAATGAGCCAAGTGGTGCTGAATCTTGTAAACAACGCGGTGGAAGCCATCTCCTCAGTCCATGGAGAGGAAGAAACCGGCCCCAAAGGAAGCATCATAGTAAAGACCTATAAAGCCGGGGAGCATTTGGCCATGCAGGTACGGGACACGGGGCCGGGGATTTCAAACGAAGATCTTAACAACGTGTTTGATCCCTTTTACACCAGAAAAAAGAAAATGGGTATGGGAGTGGGCCTATCCATTTGCCTGGGTATTGTGGAGGAGCATAAGGGTTCCATTACGGCGGAAAATGATCCGGACGGTGGGGCGGTATTTACCATAACCCTGCCAATTAAGGGAGGCTCGGTGAATCGTCATCGTATACTCATACCCGGAAACAGAAAAGGCGGATAGCTGCCGCAACCACTTAATCAGAGGCTGGCAGGTAAACAATCACGCTGGCGCCGCCAACAGATCGAGGTTTGGCTGCGATAAAGCCGCCGTGTTTTTTGATTACGGAATAGGCAATGGATAGCCCTAACCCCATGCCTTTTTGGGCTCCCCGGTCTTTGGTGGAAAAATACGGGTCGAAGATTTTTTCAAAATCCTCGGGATGAATACCGGAGCCCTGGTCTGAAATTTCAATTTTTACATACCGCCCTTGGGGCAGGGAAATCTCATATTCTGCGCCCTGCCCGGTAATATGCACATTTTCCGCCTTTACCGAAATCACACCACCATTAGGCATGGATTCCTTTGCGTTGGTAAGAATATTGACAAAGACCTGCCTCACCTGTGCTTCATCCACTCTGGCACACCAAAGGTCTTGAGGGTAATTGCGCTGGCATTCCAGACGGGAACCCAGCAAGGCGAAACTCATGGCATCCTGGGTGGATTCCATAATGGCGTCCTCAAGAAGGCTTTTAAGGGAGGCTTCCCTTCTTACCGGGGACCCACCCTGGGAAAAGGTGATGAATTTGTTGGTTAGACGAAATGCTCTGACTGCAGCCTCTTTGGCTGCGATCAGGGCCTGTCTGGAGGC
The DNA here is from genome assembly GCA_016342355.1 of Desulfatibacillum sp. Taxonomy (GTDB): domain Bacteria; phylum Desulfobacterota; class Desulfobacteria; order Desulfobacterales; family Desulfatibacillaceae; genus Desulfatibacillum. The sequence continues at coordinate 36,322 of JAEINP010000015.1, read as the reverse complement.
TCCGTCTATGACGCCGCTAAGCTGGGCCAGCTCCATGTTTCCGATGATCACCGTTAGCAGATTGTTAAAATCATGGGCTATTCCCCCTGCAAGTATGCCTGTGGCGTCCAGTTTGCGAGTTCTAACAAGTTCTTCTTCCATCTGCTTTTTATGGGTTACATCTTCAATGCCGCAGACCAGTCCGGATGTTTGCCCGAATTCATCGGTAAGGGCCGAGAAATTGACATTAGCGTCAAGGAATCTGCCATCCCGCTTTAGAAAAAGGAGTTCAACCCCGGACATTTGTCCCTGCTCTTGGGTTTGTCTGATGGCATTTTGGATTCTGGCCTTGCAGCTCTCATGAATCATATCCCCAAGGAGGCGCCCGCGCACATCTTCGGGGGTGTACCCGAAGTAAGGCGCAATTTTGGGGTTGCAGTCGATAATAACGCCTGACGGGTCTGTTAAAACAATCAGAATAGGGGTGTTTTCAAAAGTTTGGCGATACTTTTTTTCGCTGTCCGCCAGGGCGGCCTCGGCTTGCTTGCGTTTTTCTTCCGCCTCCATTTCCTTGGTTACTTCCACCAGGGATCCAATGGAGATACAGACGGAGTCTTCCGAAAAAAACTCTATAACGGCCTGATCTTTAAGCCAAATAATATCCCTGTTCGGAGGGGAGACTTTAAAGACCGATTCCGTGGCCCCGGTTTGTTTTCCTTCTTCCCGTATGCGGTTTCTGGAGCCCACAAGCTCCAGGCGGCTTATTGTCTGGCTTTGAAAATTGGCCCCATAAAGCCTTCGATCAATAATGCTATCGGAAAACACTCCGGCCAATTCCCCCGGGCTGCATCCCATAAGTTCACAAAAACGTTGGGAAGCATATTCGTACCAGATTTTACCGTCGGATTCCTTCCATGCCGCCACATATGGGATGGCCATAGCGCCTATTGCTTCCAAGGACTGAAACACGCGAATGCACCGGACTATACGTTCCTGCAGGGCCAGGGAATGGGTTTCCTTTAGAATGCGGCCAATATAGCCGGTCTCTAATATTATATCGATTTCCGGGGGGACCGTCATAATTTTATCTTGCAAGGGGTTTTCCCTGCCAGAAGCAGGGTAAGGTTTTACACATAGATAAAAAAGTACTCCACTTGCGTTATGTAGTCAAATGAATCTTTTCCCAATTCCTATCTGGCCGAATTCTTGCAAGATAATACGATGAGTACAAAATCCCCTGCCCCGGACAGGAGCGGAAGGGGATGCCGGACTGTAAATTTTTGAACGTAATGGGGATATTTTACGATGTTCTCTGGAAAAAAAGTTACCGACCTTCGTCGCCTTTATTGTTTGCGCATTACCCTCATGGGGTCGGACCCTGCCATATGGCGGCGCATTGTGGTGACCAGCGACACAACCCTCGGCAAGATGCACCAGATCATCCTGGCCGTCATGGGGTGGTCAGGAACCCACCAGCACCGCTTTTCCATAGGAGGCAGGAGTTACGGCATTCCAACCCCCGACCACGATTTTGGATTGCTCAGCGAACAAGAAGTCCGCCTTTCCCATGTGGCGCCAAACTTGGGAAAGCGCTTTATTTACGAGTATGATCCGGGAGACAATTGGCGCCATGAAATTCTGGTGGAGGAAATCTCTCCCTTGGAAAAAAATTTACGCAATCCTGTTTGTGTTGACGGAGAAAGGGCCTGCCCCCCCGAAAACATTGGCGGAATTTTTCGCTATATTGATTTTTTGGAAGCACTGAGGGATGAAAGGCATCCGGCTCATGCGGTCATGGTCCAGTGGGTAGGCCAGGACTTTGATCCGGGACTATTTGATATTGACGCTGCCAATACCCGTCTTTCCCGCATTGCTTGAATCAAGGCCGTCCAAATAATCTCAAAGGGGGCTGGCCATGCAAGCCAGCCCACTTAATAATGAACTATAACAAAGACTTGATGAAACAACCGCTATCCCCGTCATCGCCTGAAGTGGATCCGGGATCCTCCGGGGCAGTCATGGCATATCCTCCCGGATCGTCAATAGAACCGTTCGCAACGCCGTCCCTATCACCTGCGCCTCCATCGGTTAGCGTCAGGACAATGGTGTTGTTGTCTACCTCAGTAATCCTGGACAAGGGAAAAACGTAATAATCGCCCGCTGCATCCATTTTGTAATACACGGCGTCAGACTGCCGGGGAGTGGGAAAGGTAATGGTCAACTCCACATCGGAACCCGCAACAATGCCGTCCACCTTCACGCCAATCAGGCCATCCACAAAAGGCAAATCGGGTTTGTTGCCAGCGTTGGGGTAGGCGCTGCTTTTAAAGGAGTTAATGGCCGCAATTGTCCCTATATCGTTGGAAACCGCCAAGGCGCCTGTGCCTGTGGCTGCATTGACCTGGTTACTGCCTGCCCAGATGGTTGGAGGGCATAAGGCAATACTGCCGGGGTTCAGGTTTGTGTCTACTTTATCCTGAACCGAATCGGTGGCAGGATCAATGATAAACACCGCATGATCCGAGCCACCGACAGCCAGCCACACCAAGCCGTTTTCATCTACACTGGCGCCCGATTCGTTGCTCACCAGAGACTTGCCTTCCAGGCTGGAAATCACGTCTCCCACTGCACCTGTGGTGGGGTGGAAAGGAAAGACTTTATTATTTTCCCACCCCATGTACCCGATTAAGTAGCCCTTATCAGGGCTTATCACCGTCATGCCTGAAAAAGCTCCATAAGGGTGATTCCCGCTTGGTCCATCCGGCCCGTCATCAATGAGCTTGGTCACTATGTAAGTATCCGGGTCCAAGGTTAAGATGCCACCTGTATAAAGATAGGGATTGGCTGCATCAGAGCCGGGATACTTGCCTGTGGCGGTAATGTAAAGGGTATGGTTTTCGGGCAGATACTGGATACAATTTGGGTTGGTGACATTAAGAACAATACCGTCGGGAGTGCCGGGATCACCGTTGGTGTCCACTTCCAGGTCCGTGGTTGTGTCAATGACTGCCACATAGGATGTGCCAACGGGGTTCCAGCCGTTATCCCTGTCCAGGCGCTGAAGGAGCAGGAACAGCTTGCCGTCCGCGATGACACCTGTATGCATTTCGGGAATACCATCCCCGTCATTATAGACCGAGAGGTCAATCTCCCCGATTTTTTGCCCGTTCTGAGGGTTGACGATCCAGCATTTATCGGTTTCATACATGGGAATGTATGCTTTACCCGCGTTGGCGAAAATCATGTCATGGGGGTTGCCGCTGGCCAAACCATCAGGCAGTATGGAAACCTGGTAGATAGGCGTTTCCGGGGCATCTACGGAGAATTTGGTCAGGCTGTCAGCGTAATACCTGCCTATGAGATAAAAATATTGCCCGTAGGAACGGACAATCCAGTCGGATGTATTGGAGGGAAAAAGATCCAGTTCCGCTTGCCGGCCTCCCAGGGTGGGATTGACGTCAATCACGGCGTGGGCTGCGCTGGACCAATCCGAAGCCGTGGTCTGGACGGCCGCCTTTTGACCGGCGGCATATGCTTGGCCGGTCCATAGCAATAGGAGGCAGGCCAGGAATAGCGAGTTAAGGATTCTAAAAGGTCTTTGGGTCATTGTTTCCTCCCGTCCCTCTATATAAAACTCTTTTGAGGAGTTTCGACTGGGACGCCGCTCCTTGGTATCTATTCAAAATCAGCTTTCAAATTTAACGGTCAAATAGTAGGCCGTGCCTGGCAATGGGTAGCCATTGAAATCTTCATATTTCTTGTCCCGGAGGTTTTTGCCCTCCAACTCCACAGAAAAGCCTTTGAACATGTAAGCTGCACCGGCGTTCAACTCTCTTTTCTCCCTGGCCTCAACCAGGTTGGCTGTGTCGTAAAAAGTGCCTGCTTCGTAGAGGTATTCCCCATAGATCTTAAAGCCTCGGTAATGGAATTCGCACTTGCCGGTTGTGGCCCATTCGTAACGCCCGGGCAGGCGCTTGCCATTAAAGGCGGAAATTTCGCTTTTATTAACCGGGTCCTGCCATGTGATATTGCCCGACAGGGTGAACAGGCGGAGGAGATCCACGGCGGCCTGGCTTTCCATCCCCGTGATTTCGGATTCGGAAATATTGACCGATTTTCCCACCCCCCGGGAGTCATAAACTCTGGTAATCAAATCTTCCACATCATTTTTAAAATAGGCTCCGGAAAAGGATATCCGGTTGATCAACAGCCACTGGGTGTAGTGATTGATTTCAAAACCCACGTCAAAATTCGTGCCGTTTTCCGCTTTAAGTTCTTCGTTGCCTACAAAAAAGCCCCGGTCCCCGAAAAGTTCGAAAAAGGAAGGTTCACGCACATATTGGGCGATATTGCTCTTGAGTGTAAACCAGGACCATGGCTTGATTTTGACGCCGCATTGGGGCATCCAGTATTCATCCTTGCGTTCGCTTTTTTCCAGGTCCGCCCCCCAAACCGAGGCGCCTGATTCCAACTCGTCGGAAAGCCAGACATACCGGACTGCCGGAGAAATGACCAAACGTTGCGACAAGAGGACCACATTGTCCTGGAGTGTGGACACCACGTAGTGGCGATTGCTGTCATGGGGATTATCAGACTGGAGAAGATCCTTGGGTTCGTAGTTTTCCTGTTGATACTCCACCTTGGCGGCAAGAATGTTGTAATCTGTAACCCATTCGGTGTAGATATCGCCGGTCCACCGCCGGGTTGTGTATTTGTTCAGTTGTTTGCCCAGGCCCACGGAACCTTCCATGTCATTGTATTTTTCTTCCTTGAGGCTGTGGCTGATGCTGGCCACTGTATTCAGGCCCAGGGATGTGAGGTTGTCCAGGCCCATGCGCAGGGTGGTAATATTGCGGGATGTGGTCAGGTTGGTAGAGGCGGTGTCCAGGTTGATCCAGTTGGGCAGGTTTTGATCTTTGAAAAAATACTGATTGACCAAGTCAAACCGGAGGTCGGGGTTGGCATCCCAACCCGCCTTGGCCAGCACGTTGCTTTGGTAAAAATCCGCATTGCGCCGTTTTTCCACTTGGTCGTCCTGCTTGTTCCAGCTTGTGCCCTGATCGTTTTTAAATTCGAAATCATTTTTGCTGCCTAAATAGTCGGCGGACAGCAGGAAGTCGGTTTTCCCGGGTTTATGGTTGACAAACCCAAAAGCCTTTTTAGTGTCAAAAGAGCCGTAGCCAGCGCCCACACTGTATTTGGTTCCTTTTTGAGCACGGAGGGTTTTGATGTTTACCACCCCGCCTATACCCGCTTTGCCAAAACTGGCCGGAGTGACGCCTCTGTATATGTTGACAGAGGAGACGTCGGCCAGGCTGATGTTGGAAAGATCCACGCCGCCGCCTGAGGCGTCATTCAGCAGGATGCCATCCATATAAATCATGACCTGGTCGCTGGAAGAGCCTCGGAGGGACACCGTGGAAAAACTGCCAAGTCCCCCGGATTGGCGCACCTGAACCCCGGCCTCATTTTGTAAAACCTGAGCCAGGTTTTCCATTTTTCCGACAAAGGCATCCCTGGGAATGACCGTGAAAAAAGCCGGGGTGGTGGCATGGTCCACGTCTCCTGTGCGATAGGCGTCCGGCAATTGTTGAGCAGTAACCACCATGTCGTCCAGAACGTACTGGGAATCCAGGGGAGGCTCAGGGGCTTGGCTTTCTTCAGAAACCGCAGTCTGAGCGAGAGCTAAGGAGGCTAACATCAAAAGGAATATGATCGTCAAGAGGCAAGGAGAAAAGGATTGAAATACTCCTTGTCGGAAAGGCGATTGTTTTGTGTTTGTCATAAAAAATAGGCTCCTAAAATAAAAAAACCCCAACCATATCAAATGGCTGGGGGATTGCACCCGTCTTCTTCATCTCCCTGGGGCTGTCATGGCGTTTGATGCGCTGCCGTCGATCTCGCGTCGAGCAAAAGACTCCCCGGGCTACAGGCAGGTTTTCTGACTTTCGGATCTTCCTACTGACCGCCCCTTCCCATTCCCGGAGGAACAGTGGATTTTGCGGCTTTCGTCCCCGATCACAGCGGCGGGACCGTACCGGATTTGCACCGGCTTCCCTTTTACACCCAAACAGGCGCCTGTCGCCCTATATGGAGTCTTTATAGGGTAAGGCCATTTAATGTGTCAAGGTTATTCGGTTGGGAGGGAAGCGGGCATATTGTGGGGAGTCTGAGACGAAAAGTCTGGAGGGCAGGCAAAGCTGCACTCAACCGGAACCCAAAAAAGCAGAGAGGGTAATCAAGCAGGCATCCTGCCCTGCCTGCGGAATGGCAGGGCAGGATGCCTAAAATGGCAATAGGATTACCAGCCTTTTGTGAATACTATCTCGCGGATTTTCGACTCGTTTTTCTTTTCCACAAGCAGCATTTTTTTTGCCTGGGCTTCCTGGATCTTTTTCATAAGCGACTGAATTTCAGCTGGTTTTTCCAGGAAATCCATGGCGCCCAATTTAACGGCCTCAATGCCCTTTTCCAGGGATGCGTGGCCAGTCATGAGAATGATCTGAAGCTCCGGGTTGGCTGCCAGCATCTTTTTGAGGGTCTCTATGCCGTCCATTTCAGGCATGACAAGATCCAGAATAACAGCATCGTATTTACCCAGTTCAGGATTGGCCAGGGCGGCGGTTCCGCTTTCGGCGGTTTCCACGGCCAAGCCTTTGGAAGTGATTCTTTCGGAGAGAATTTCCAAAAAATCCTCATTGTCATCCACCAACAGCACTTTTCCTGTATTCATTGAAATCGCTCCTTATCATGAAATCTGTATCTATATAGCCATCCGGCCCGGGAAGATCAATTCCAGGGAGTGGTCTTTCCCGGGAATGAGGACAGTGGCCCCCAATCCTTGCAGGGCGCAACGAATGTCGCCCTGGCAATCCGGGGGAAGAACCAGGTTGTCCTCATGGGTCTTGAATCCCACCATGGCCCCTTTATTGCTTGATAAAACCTGGATATTCAGTTCGTCTCCCTTGGTCAGGCAGTCCAGGAACACTTGCATAGAGGCGATCACAGCCGCAACCAGTCGAAAGGGGTCTGTTTCCGCCAGAACAGGTTCCGATGGGAACTGGGCATGGATAAGGATGCCCCGCATCTGGAACAAGCGGTCCACCAGTTCAATTATAAAGCCGATCTCTTCGCCCATGTCCACTGTTTTTTTCAGGCAGTCCACAGTATGGGCAAAGCGGTTCATGCGTTTGACCACGATATCGGCCTTTTCCACCTGTTTGCCTATACGATCCGCCAGGCTTCCAAGCCGGGCGGGGTCCAGGGGCCTGCCTCGTTCGGCTGCGGCCAGGAGATCGGACTGGAGTCCGGCGATTTCCTTGATGATCGCAAGGGAATTCTTGATTTCGTGGGAGACATTAGCCGTGACTTTACCAAACAGGACGGCGCTTTCTCGGTCAGAGTAATCAGGCATCCGAGTTATCCTTTCCTGGAATAGTACAGGCGGATTGGGCCGCTGCATCAATCTTTTCCATTAGCACACTGATTTTAACCGGTTTCATGAGGTAGCAAGTGGCTCCAGCCGCTTCACTGGCGGATTTTTGATCTTCAGAACCGTAACCAGTCAAAAAGACAAAGCCGGTGTCAGGGCATTTTTCCTTTACCTGTCTCATGACTTCCATACCGTCCATGCCGGGCATTTTCAAGTCCACCACAAGCACATCATATTGGCATTGCCGGGCTTTTTCCACGGCAGCCTTTCCGGAGGTAGCATAGTCCGCTTCCAGCCCACGCATGTTTAACCGTTCCGCCATGGCGGAAACCAATTCAAATTCGTCATCCACCAGCAATATACGCATGATTTTCTCCTGTCAGACTGGCGCGTCCGTTTTTTTAGCAGATCAGGCAGGTCTTTTTACAGGCAGGGTCACGATGAACGTAGTGCCAATTCCTTCCTGACTGTTTACCTCTATGGATCCATTCAGTTTTTTAATGATGCCATAGGTAATGGACAATCCAAGTCCGGTTCCCTTTCTGCCCTTTGTGGAGAAAAAGGGTTCGAAAATTAGTTTCATGTGTTCTGGAGGCATGCCGCATCCGTTATCATCTATCCGGACAGCTACCTTATTCCCGTTAATGGAGTATATGCCTATCTTGATTTCCCCTCCGTCTTCAACAGCAGCAAAGGCATTGTTCAGGATATTGAGAAAAACCTGTTGGAGCTGGCCACGGTCGCTTTCAATGGCGGGAAGGTTTTCTTCCACCTCCACATGCACCTTGATTTCACGGTAATGGGATTCCTTATCCAGGAAACCCAAGACATTTTTGACCAAAGCGTCCAGGTAAATGGTTTCGAAATTAACGTCTATATGCCGGGCAAAACCCAAAAGACGATGCGTGATAGTGCTGCAACGGTCCACGGAACCCAATATGGACTGGGTGATTTCATGGGCCTTGGTCTTTTGGGGGAAATCCTCGGTCAGGTGTATCAAATCCTCCAGCAGCCCGGCCTTTTCATTGATGATGGCCAGGGGGTTGTTAATTTCATGGGCCACTCCGGCAGCCAGGCGCCCCAGGGAAGCCAGCTTATTGGTGTACTCCACCTTATGGAGTACGGCCTCCCGGATTTTGTCCGCTTCAAACACAGCAGAAACCAGGTACGTACAGACGCCCAGGATCACCAGCATGACTATGATCGTACTGATGACAAAAAAGCCTATGAGCTTGCTGCGCAAAGCAAACCAGCCAGCCAGGATCCCCCTGGTTTCATGAACGTAAACAAACATAAAGGGCGAGTTGTCAATTTTGCGGCTGCCCATAATCAGGCTGCGACCTGCCGGGTCCACCAGTTCCTTCACGGTTGTATGGAAGGATTCGGAATCTGTGGTCCACTGGGCCTTTTGAAGCACAGGGCCATAGAACTTGGACGGAGTTTGAAGCACCCCCTCGACATTGACCACAAAAGTATCCGAAGCGGGGCCGATGTTTAAGGGCCTTGCAAGGTCGTTGAATACCTGTGTATCAATGGTGGCTCTAACGATATAATAGTCTCCGTCTTCCAGGTCGTGCTTCAGGGCTATGACAAAATGGGGATATCCCCGGAAGCCCATAAACACGTCAGAAATGTAGACGCCCCGGATCATGACCTCATGAAACCAGGATTGCCTGGAATAGTTTTTTCCTTGCAGATCCAGAGGGCCAGCGTAAGACAATTGGACCCCCAAGGAATCAATGACCCCGATATCTATAAAACCGCCAAATACCTGTTTAAGGCGATACAAAAGCCGCGCCAGGTTCTTGCCGTCCGCCAGATCCTCCAAAGATCGTTCCTGCACCACAAAATCCAGGGCGCTGCGCCGTTCCTCCAGGAAAAAGGAAATGGACCGGGCTGTATTGGAAACCAGTCTGTCCGCAGGAGCAATATTTTCGCTCTTTAGAACCTCTTGATATTGATAGGCATTGATGACTGTGGTGATCATAAGGGGGAGGAGGCATACGCTGGCCATGACTATAACGCACTGCCACCACATACGCCGGTAATTGATAAAACCGCGGTGGGGGGAGTCTACTTCAAACTGCCTCCAGAATTTGGGCGTTATCCTCAGATTGAAAGGCATGAAATAAATCCCAGTCGCACAAGGTTGACTATCCGCCGGTTCAGGTCTGAGCCGACAGATAGACCGGCATTATTTCCCGGTGCGGGCTTTCTGGTAAGCCTCGCGCATTTTCTCGGAAAGAACTTCGATGTCCACAGGTTTTTCCAGATAAGCGAACGCCCCCAGGTCCATGCACAGGGTTTTGTCCTTTTCGCTGCCATGGCCCGTGAGAATGATGACTTCGATCTCGGGATGGCTTAGTTTGACCTTGCGCAGGACTTCCATGCCATCCATGCCGGGCATATTCAGGTCCAGCACCATAACTTCGGGCTCATCCTCATTGATGAAATCCAGGGCCTGTTGTCCATCATACACCACGGCCGATCCTACGTCCCGCATAAGCAGGCGGTCAGAAAGGGTTTGAACAAACTCCTGTTCATCGTCAACCAAAAGGACTTTGGAGGGGGTTTCGAAATCGTATTTTCTGTAAATGTCCGCCTTGTAAAAATCCGGTCCGACCTTGGTTTCCACAGAATTGACTCCTGAAAGGCTGGAAGCAATGGCTTTGAGTTCCTCTTCCAACTTGGAAAGCATGAGGGAGTGCTTGTTGATGGTCAAAACAGCGTGGCTGTCATGGACCTCCACGGCAGCATTATGCCCTTCCTTGACCAGCGCAATTTCCACATGGGCCGCCAGGATAAAATCATTGAGGGCTGCCAAAGACTCCCTGGTCGGAAGCAAAACAGGCTTTTTGGCGTTTTTCACAATGAGATCCGCAGCAGCAGCCACAGAGTTCTTATCCATGGGCAAAAAGATATCATACTGGTCTGGAATCCAGGGGGCTGCGCCCACAACCTTTTCTGTCCATTTAACCAGGCTTTCTTCCTCTTTCAGGACCAGCTTTTCAGCTTGGGCCGGGGAGACATTTTCCAATTTGGTCGCAATTTGCGTCCGGAAAGGCAATTCTCCCATGAGGCCCACAGTCAGGACATGGGAAATGTGGGAGGGAATGAGCTTTGGCGTTTTTCCGAAAATAACCACCCCTTGCTCCCGGATAAAATCCGCGACCACAACCTTTAAGTAGGCCAGGGTCCTTTCCTGCTCGTGGGTGAAAGCGTTGAACACGGAAATCTTGCCTTGAACTGTCCGGGCAAAGCGGGAAGCCGGAGTATTAAACTGAGAAGCGGCTTTCTCAAAAATTTCCTGGTCGCTTACAAAGGTGTATTTCAGGTCCTGGGCCGTCTTTCGGGCCACGTCCTCAGCCAGACAATAGTTGCCGGCAAAGATACTGATGGTGGACATGGTTATTTCTCCATCATGCGTGTTAGGCGGTTTTATTCCGGTTCACCTTTTCATAGGCCGAATTCATGGCTTTGGTGAGCTCGTCAATATCAATGGGTTTTTCCAGATACGCATAGGCGCCCAGTTTCATGCAATGATCCTGGTCTTCGGCAGAGCCTTGTCCCGTGAGGATAATCACTTCCACGTTGGGATGGCTTTCCTTGACTTCCTTTAGCACCTGGTATCCGTCCACTTCCGGCATATTGAGATCCAGCACCATGACATCCGGGATTTCCCTGCTCATTTGGTCCAAGGCCTGTCGTCCGTCATAGGCCACATTAGCCCCGAAGTCACGCATTTTAAGGCGATCCCGCAGGTTTTCCACAAACTCCCGTTCGTCGTCCACCAGCAGGACCCTGGAAAGGCTTTTCAGTTCTTCTTCATTCAGGGAACCCCCTCTGCCCAGTTTGACCACGGTTGTCAGGGGGCAGTCCTTTTCGTCGGATCCCCGGTGAGCGCGGGCATGAATGGCTTCCAAAGCCTGGACCTGAAGAGGGTAGAAATTATTTTTCCCAATATGCTCGTAAAGATGGGTCCTGATCAGGGACGCCCTCACGTTTTCCTTCATGCCGGAAAACGACATCTCGACGCCGCTGCTGCGCATGCGCCCTACCAGGAGAGACAGGGCTTCTTCCCCCGAGGCGTCAATTTCGTTGATACCATTGGCGACAATGAGGATTTCCCTTAACTCGGGCATGCTGTTCCTGCGCTCTGTCACCTGGTCTTCCAGATAGCTTGCATTGGCAAAGAACAGGGGACCGTCAAAACGGATGACCGCAATATGTTTGCATTCCTTGAGCCCAAAATGGGCTGCATCCTGAAGGCTCTTGTCCGGATGAAGAGCCAGGGTCGCCACTTTGGGCCGCATGCTCTTATACAGAAAGACTCCCACGGAAAGCACCACCCCCACCATGATGCCCTTATCCAAATGGGGGGCAAAGGCCAGGGTCGCCAGAAAGGAAATCACGGAAATGACCCCGTCATAGGGCTGGGCCTTCCAGGCATGGACAAAGCCCGATACATTGACCAGTCCGATAACCGCCATCATAATGACGGCTGCCAGCACTGCCTGGGGTAAAAAATACAACAATGGGGTGAAAAAGAGTAATGTTATGACCACGGCCAGGGAGGTGATGACCGATGAAAGGCCCGTGCAGGCCCCTGCCTGCAAGTTGACCGCCGATCGGGAAAACGAGCCTGAAACCGGGTAACTGCTTCCAAAAGAACCCAGGATGTTGCTCAGCCCCTGGCCGATGAGTTCCTGGTTGGGGTCCAGCCGCTGACCAGTTTTAGCTGCCATGGCCTTGGCGATGGAAATGGCTTCCATAAAACCCAACAAGGATATGATTATGGCATAAGGCAGGAACTTCAGGAATGTGGACAGGGTCAGATTAGGAACACCAATCCTGGGAAGCCCCTTGGGGATGGTTCCCACAATGTCCCCTCCGCCTGCCACGGTAATGGATTGGAGGTCGAGGGCCTTGTTGCCCACCTTCACCCTCCAGATCCTGCCGTCGCCGCCGCTTTGTTCCCCGGTTTTAGGCAGGAAGGCAACGGAACCATCTTCCTTGGTGATATAGCTCAAATGCATGTCCCGGATGGCTTTGCGGGCCTCGGTAATGCTTAGTTTACTCTCTTCAATTTCCATGGCAAGGAGCGCATTTTCGTGCTGGAGATGCAGGACTTCCCTCGAATGCGGGCCATTCTCCTCCTTTACCGCGGCAATCTTGTCGCCCAGGGTTGTCCGTTGCTCTCCCAGAGCCATATTGTCTTCCAGACCCTTGTTAAATGCCTCAATACTTTCCTGCATAGCAGGAGGCAGGGCATTCAGGGCCGCACTGTGATTGTGGGAGAATCCCGTGGCATATGAAAGCACCGTGGTCAGGGCAACAGCCACCAGAACATTGGGGATTTTCGGGTTCCACTTTCTGAGACCGTACATGATGCCAAAGGCCAGCGCTCCCATAAATAGCGTGTACCAGTGGATGTAGGATCCGGCGGCCACAAAAACCCGGATGATGGTCTCGTAGTGGTGTTCCGCCTTGTCAACATATACGCCGAACAGCTTGGAAAGCTGGGATGTGGCGATGATAATGGCCGCGGCATTGGTGAAGCCATTGACCACTGGGTGTGACAGAAAATTGACTACCAGACCCAGGCGAAGGACTCCCAGCAGAAACTGGAATATACCCACGATCAGGGCCAGCACAATGGCATATTCAATAAACTGCTGGCTGCCCGCAGTGGCAAAGGTCTCCAAGGTGGCCGCCGTCATGAGTGAAACCACGGCCACCGGACCGGTGGCCAATTGTAAACTGGACCCAAACAGAGCAGCCACCATGGGAGGCAGGAAGGCCGCATACAATCCGTAATAAGGGGGGAGCCCGGCCAGCTGGGCATAAGCCATGGACTGGGGGATCAACACCAGCGCCACAGTTATGCCGGATAATGCGTCTGCCCGGAATTTGGACTTGTTATAGTCCTTGAACCAACTCAAGAAGGGTAGGAAATTCGTGATCATGAAACTGCGCTCCTGCCTAATTCAGGTTTGTACCGGTCGTTCTTGACCTAAATCATTGAAATAACATTATTTTATTTTCATTAAGGGGCGTAGAAGAACACCATTTTGCTGCTTGGGATTCTTTTCACAAGCGTATATATAGGTTGGAAATTCCTGGAATGTCAAGCAGCAATCCACAACGCCAACGTGGCCCGTAATAGCGGCCTGTGAACATGGAACCCTTTTTGCATAATAGTTTTATCTGTAGAAATACAAGGCCAGACATTTCTAACCTCGGGGAAGTTATGAATATTCTTTTTGTCGATGACGAGCAGCCCATTCTTGATATGGTTCGGGAATATTTTTCCAGCAAGGACCATAAAGTTTTTCTTGCCCACAATGGCAAAGAGGCCATGGATATTTTTAAAACACAGAAAGTTGACTGCTGTTTTACCGACCTGAACATGCCAGGAATGGGGGGCATGGAGCTGGCCAGGGAAGTCCAGCAGTTAGACAATACCATTCCAGTGATTGTCATGACGGGGTACCCCAGCCTGGACGCCGCCATAAGCACTTTGAAAAGCGGCGTGGTGGACTTTTTAATCAAACCCATCCAGTTGCGGCAGATGGAAATCGTCATGCAGACGGTGGTCACCCGTAGCGCCTTAGTCCAGGAAAACATTATGCTGAAAAAGGAACTCCAGGGTAAGGCCAAACTGGAGAGAATCCATGGGGAGTTAAAGGAAAAAGCAAACGATCTTAAAGTGTTAAATAATATCATAGAAACACTGGAGTCCGCCGGTTCAGTAAAAGAAATTTTTGAAAAAACCACCTCTTTGGCGCTGGATATCACCAACGCCGATGTGGCGTTCCTGTTCCTTGTGGTAAGCAATGTACAAAAGCCGACCTGCGCATTGAAAAGGATGCATCCTTCAATCAGGACTCTGGAGGACGGACTCGATAAGGTAGGAACCACTCAGGATTTTTTGAAATCCTGGTTGGACGCCTTGCCTTTTGGCAGCCTTCCCCTGGCCCTTTCCCGGGAGGAAATGGACGAGACTTTTCCCAAAACCGTCAGGACCCTGGCGGCCGTTCCCATATCCATGAGTAACCGTCCGTTTGGAGTCCTGGTTACCGCAAAACTGCTGGAAAGCATGGGGGTCTCGGGCCAATCTCTCAACCACTTGGCTTTTGCGGCGGAAAAGGCCGGGCTGGCTGTGGAAAATTTCGGGCTATACGAAAACATATACGAGAATCTGTTTTCAACTCTTTTTGCCTTTGTGGAAACCCTCGAAGCCAGGGACTCCTATACTCGCATGCACTCTTTACGAGTGACAGCCATTGCCGAGCTGCTGGCCCTGGAGTTGGATGTTTCCGGCGAGGAACGGGAGGTCCTCCATGTGGCAGGAAACCTCCATGACATCGGAAAGATCGGTATTTCCGACAGTATTCTTCTAAAACCAGGCAAACTGGGCAAGGATGAATTTGAGGCCATCAAAAAACACCCTGACATCGGCGCCAATATTGTGGGGTACATGGGGTTGTGGGATACGGAAAAGGAGATAATCCGGTATCATCACGAAAAATTTGACGGGAGCGGCTATCCCAAAGGCCTTGCAGGGCAGGAGATCCCCTTTCTTGCCCGGATTTTGGCTGTTGCAGACGTCTTTGACGCAGTTACCACAAATCGCGCCTATAGAAAAAGGCTCCCCGAGGAAGTGTGTCTTAACATCATCCGGGAGGGCTCTGGAACCCACTTTGACCCCCAGGTTGTGAAGGCGTTTTTCTCCCTCTATGACCAGGGAATCATCCAGCAGAAGATCCTGGAGTTGGAATCCAGGCCGGATGAAAAACGGACTCAGACACCGTTCACAGTTCAAAGCGCTATGGTTGGCAAGGAATTGTAGCCAAGGGCATTCTGTGACGGCATGCCTTTTGCCAAGGGCTGCCATGGGGAAGGTCTTTGGCGCCTGCCCCCCTTGGCCCGCATTACACGCTTTTGTTTTAAAACTCTCTGGGTTTGCAAATGATCTCACGAATTTTCATGTCAAATACATGGGACTGACCTGCGGGCTTGATGACCAGCGCGGAGTCCGCGCCTCTTCCGGATCCCCCCACGGCAATAATATCCTTTCCGGTAAGCGCCCCGCCGTCCGCGGCCATGATAGCCACTTCCACCGCCACCTTGGCGCCCTGTCCAAATAATTTAAGGGTGTCGGCCATCACCAACACCGGGCAGAAGCCGGAGTATTTGTTCATGAGGGAACGTTCCACACCGGAGAGTGCATGGGTTGCAGATATGACACGCACGCCCTTGTCTTCCAGGTCCCTTTTTATTTCGGGCTTCATCACGGAGACAAAAGGGGTGGTGAACCCGCAATGATAAGTCACGGCCGTAATGGAAAAATCTTTGAAGATTTCCAGGGCGGCATAGGCCGTATCCCCTTTGCTGGAGGCCAGAACAAGTTCATTTATGCCCAATTCTTCTGCCCGGGAATATGCGGCTTGAAGGGTCGCCCGGGTATTTTCTTTTCCTGGTGAATCAAAATACATGATATATACCTCCCTGTGTCTGCTTGTGAGAATTGTCTAATCAAGAAATTATTTTAATTCCTTGTTTTTGTCAAAGCAATTGACCTGCCGCTCCAAAAGGTCAATATTGTCTGGGAGCAGTGTAGTCGGAGTGGCGAACATGACGGAAAACCTGATCATCCATGTGGACATGGACGCCTTTTACGCTTCCGTGGAAGTGATGGATAACCCGAAACTGAAAGGCCAGTGTGTGGTCGTGGGGGGAGCGGGTAATCGGGGGGTGGTCTGCTCGGCTTCCTATGAAGCCAGAAAACTGGGAGTCCGGTCGGCCCAACCCATAGTCACTGCCAGAAAGCTGTGCCCCCACGGGATATTCCTGGACGTGCGCAGGCCCCGTTACCTGGAAGTATCGCAAACGGTTTTCGGGATTTTCAAGCGCTTCACCCCCCTGGTGGAACCCATTTCCCTGGATGAGGCTTTTTTGGATGTGACGAATTCCACCCGGCTTTTTGGTTCGGGAGAGGAAATGGCCGCCGCTATTCGCCGTAGGATCGAGGAAGCTCTGGGCATAACCGCCTCTGCCGGAGTGGCCAAAAACAAGCTGGTCGCCAAGATAGCATCAGACATTTGCAAGCCCGACGGACTCCAGGTGGTTCACCCGGAGGAAACCCAGGCTTTTCTGGATCCCCTGCCCATTTCCCGGCTCTGGGGAGTGGGGCCTGCGGCCAGGGACAAGCTCCGCGCTCTGGGGGTCAAGACGATCCGGGATGCCAGAAAGTTGTCCAGGGAACTCCTGTCCGCCAATTTCGGAAAAAACGGGGACGTAATCCACGCTTTTTCCCGGGGCATAGACAAACGCACTGTGGACCCTCCGGGAGCTGCAAAGTCCATTGGAAGGGAAATCACTTTTGAACACAACGTGGTACAATTGGAAGAAGCCTACAAGAGGCTTTTGTATCTTTCCGAAAGGGTGGCGCGGCGCATGCGCCAGGAGGGCCTTACGGGCCGGACCGTGAATATTAAAGTAAAATATGCAGATTTTGTTCAGGTTACCCGGTCCGCAACTTTGGAAACCCCAACGGATGACCCTGGTTTGATCTACAGCCAAGCCAGAGAATTGCTTAAAAAGACCCTGGTGGGAAGCAAGCCCGTGCGCCTTATTGGTGTAACCTTGTCCCAATTGGTTTTGCCGGGACAGGCATGGCAACCCGGCCTTTTTGAGAACCCGGATACTGCCATAAGACGAAAAAAATTGAATCAGGCCTTGGACGGCATATGGGACCGATTTGGCTCCGGGGCAGTGGAGCCTGCTATTCTTGTATCAGAAACCAAAAAATGTGACCATAGGTAACTATATGAAATGGATGGAAATACAAATTATTTTTGAGGCTCACGAACCCCAATTGGCCCAGGAACTGATTTCTTACCTGGTCATGGACCACGGGGCGGAAGGGGTTGAGGTGGCCACCCCGGGAGAAACCGGTATGGTCCGTGACGGGTCAGGGTCCACGGTGCCTGACAGTCAGGATCACTGCGTTACGGCCTTTTTACCCTTGGACGATTTGTTCGAAGGACGCAGGCAGGCCCTGGAACAAAGCCTGGCTGAAATGCAGGGCTCGGTCCTGGAGCATTTTTCCCTAAGCCATTCGGAACAGGATGACCAGCCTTGGGAAACAGCCTGGAAAGCCCATTTTCATCCGGTGGAGATTGGTCGAAGCCTGGTCATCAAACCCAGTTGGGAAGGGTATGAGAATCCGGACAGCCGTATGGTGATCGAATTGGACCCGGGCATGGCCTTTGGTACAGGGACCCATCCCACCACGGCCATTTGTCTCGAAATGATCGAAGAAGCCTGTGGCAACCAGATTCCGGAGCGTTTTCTGGACGTGGGTACAGGATCGGGCATCCTTATGATCGGGGCTTATATGTTGGGCGCCTTGACCGTGTGCGGATGTGACAACGATATGGACGCCCTGGCGGCTGCACAAAAGAACCTGGACCACAACCAAGTGCCTGAAAAAGCGTATGGCCTGTGGTTAGGGGATCTTTTAAAAGGGATAAGGCAGGGCGCATTTGACATGGTGGCGGCCAACATAACGGCCGAAGCCAATGTAATGCTCATTCCCGGCTTGTCGGGGATCATGGCATCCGGAGGGATTTTTGTGGCCTCCGGCATCATGGCGGAAAAAAAAGATATGGTTTTAGAGGCATTGGACACTTGCCGTTTTTCTCTTGACAAGGTACAAGAGAGAGGCGGCTGGGTGGGCATAGCAGCCCGTATGCCTTGACAAAACGGCTGCTGCATTGTTTATGGACAACAGGTGCAGGAATCGGGCATTCTGTCGGGTCTGTCCTGCTAACCGCGCCATGCAATCAGGAAACGATCCATTCGGGACTTATGGAAAAGGGGTATATTATGTCTGAAATGCTGAATCTCATTAAGGAAAGAAGAAGTGTCCGCCGGTATCAGGATAAGGCCGTGGAAGACGCTCTGCTGAATCAGGTTTTGGAATCCGTGCAATGGTCCCCGTCTTGGGCCAATACCCAGGTGTGGGAAGTGGTGGTGGTCAAAAATCCTGAGGCCAAGGAAAAACTTGCAGCTACATTGGCCAAAGGCAATCCTGCATCCAAGGCCATGATTGAAGCTCCAATCGTCCTGGTGATGTGCGGCAAGACCAATTCTTCAGGCTTTTATAAAAATGTGGTTTCCACCAAGCATGGCGACTGGCTGCTTTTTGACCTGGGTATAGCCACCCAGAGCCTGTGCCTCACGGCCCGGAGCTTGGGGTTGGGAACGGTGGTGGTAGGTCTTTTTGATCATGAACAGGCGGCTCAAGTGGTGAACATGCCCGAGGGCATGGAACTGGTTGCCATGGTGCCCATGGGCTATATCGCCAAGGATTCCTCGGCGCCCAAGCGTAAGGAAATCAAGGATTTCACTCATCAGGATACTTTTTAGGAAAGCATACAGCAGGAGGGTTTTGCAGCCCCTGGGAACTCATGTTTTGCGGCCCGAAAAATACCCGATGAAAGTTGGAAACCAAGGGAGACTGTTGCATGCCGATCAAACCCAGAGTATTGGCCGTTGACGATGAGGAACGCAATCTGCGTCTTATGGAAGCCATGCTGTTGCCTCTGGGCTATGAATTTTTTCGTGCGCAAAGCGGGGAAGAGGCCCTGGACATTGTCCGGGAAACTCCGCCAGACGTGGTTTTGCTGGATATTATGATGCCTGGCGTCAACGGATTTGAGGTGGCGCGCCGCCTTAAGGCCAATGAAGAAACCCGGATTATACCAATCATCATGGTCACGGCTCTCAAAGAGTTGGACGACAGAGTTAAGGCCCTGGATGCAGGGGCGGACGATTTTCTCACCAAACCGGTGGAAAAGGTGGAACTCAAGGCCCGGGTTGCGTCTTCCCTGAAAATCAAGGCTTACAATGACCACATGCGCTCCCATCAGAGAGACCTGGAAGTCAATCAGCGTAATCTGGAAGCCCATCAAAAGGATCTGGAAGAGGAAATTGCCTGCCGGACCAAGGAGTTGAAAAAAGCCTACGAGAGGGTAAAGGATGCCTCCCTGGATACCATTCATCGCCTTAGCCGGGCAGCAGAGTATAAGGACGAGCATACAGGCGATCACATCCAGCGTATGAGCCGATACAGCGTAGCCATTGCCCGGGAGATCGGCCTGGGTCAGAAAATTCTGGATTCCATCCTTTACGCAGCGCCCATGCACGATATCGGTAAAATTGGTATTCCGGACCGGATACTTTTAAAGCCCCGTCGACTGGAACCTGAAGAATGGGAGATCATGAAGCGCCATACAGTCATCGGTGCGCAAATTCTCCAGGGTTCGGATGTTGGCTATATTAAGTTGGCCGAAGTCATTGCCATGACGCACCATGAAAGATGGGACGGCAATGGATATCCCACCGGCTTATGTGAAAAGCAAATACCTCTGGTGGGACGCATCAGCGCCGTGGCGGACGTATTTGACGCCCTTACCTCCCGGAGACCATATAAGGAACCCATTTCAGTGCAGGACTCCTTCGCCATCATTGCGGAAGGCAGGGGCTTGCGTTTTGATCCTTATGTGGTGGATGCTTTTTTTGCAGCTAAAACAGAGATTTTGTCGATCAAGGAAAAATTTCCCGATTCCAGCCCTAGTCTGTTTGTGGAGATGGTAGGGCTTCCCAATTGCTAAATTTTTTGATTAATGATGATATGAAATGGTTCACATGTAATGTGTGATTTGCATCACAGATAATTTTTTTTTACTCTGATACTATGTGACAAATTATTTTGTGAAAATTTGCATAAGGAAAAGCCCTGTCTTTTCGGGCTTTGCATGAGGCACTATTCCGCTTGCGCCTATCCTGTTTGAAGGAAAGCGCTTGTCAACCATCCTGCATAGCGGTGGCAATGATACAAGATTCTGAAAAAAAATCGTCCCACAAAAATCCTTCCGGAGAGCTTGACAGGGCAAGTAAAGGGAGGACTGCCGGCCAATTGGCCCGAAGCTTGGGCCTTCAGTATACCTGTGAAGTTCTGCGTATTACCGATACGGAGAGCCTATTGCGAGAGGCCCTATATGAAATTCTTGAAAAATATAAGGAAATAGCTACCCGCGGGGGTGGTGTTTTTATATTGGATGCCAAGGAACAGATATTGAAGCTGGTCATCCAAAAAGGCCCGGACACTGAGGAACCGCCATGCGGCAATCAGGTGAAAATGGGAAAATGTTTGTGCGGCCTGACTGCCCAGACCGGTCGGATGGGATTATATCCTTCAGGTTTGGATGAATCAGACCACGAGCGCCCGATTGGACAAGCCACTCCCCATGGGGACATTTGCATCCCCCTCTATGCCAAGGAATTTGGCATATTGGGAGTTTTGCATCTAAGGACAGATACGGGCGTTTCCCCCTCCCGAAAGACTTTGGATATTCTGGGTAAAGACTGCGAAAAATTGGCCGACGCCCTGTTCAGGGCCCAAGCAGTGGACACTCTGGTAACCCAGTATAAAAAATTACAGGAAAGGGAGGAGGATCAGAGCCAACGGGTACACCGCCTTCGCCTTGCCTTGGAACACGCCAAACGGGCCAAGAGCGATTTTCTGTCCAGCGTAAGCCACGAGTTACGCACCCCTCTCAATGCCATAATCGGTTTTTCCCAGGTGCTTCAGGAAGAGTATTTTGGCGGGCTTAACACCAAACAAAAGCAGTATGTGAACGATATACTGGAATCGGGAAAGCATCTCCTGGATCTTATTAACGATATTCTGGACCTTTCCAGGGTGGAGTCCGGAGAAATGAAATTGGAGGTCGAGCCGCTTCTGATTTCCTTTATCCTGGAAAGCAGCCTGCACCTTATCAAGGAAAAGGCTTTCAAGCATTCCATAGAAATTGAAGTGGATGTCTCTGAAGAAATTCGGAAACTGGCTATCATGGCCGACCATACCAAACTCAAGCAGGTCCTTTTCAACCTTTTGTCCAATGCCGCTAAATTCACCCCGGATAATGGCGCCATCTGCGTGGGAGCCCGGATTATTGCCGACCCTGTGATTAGGGACGACTCCCGGGCCCGGGACGAAAGTCCAGGATGGATAGAAGTTTTTGTGCGGGACACGGGAATCGGCATTGAAGGGGAGGATAAAAAACGGGTGTTTGACGATTTTTATCAAGTCAGTGCAGGCTTGTCCGGCAAGACACCGGGCACAGGCCTGGGACTTCCCCTGGCCAAAAGGCTTGTGGAACTGCATGGGGGAAGGATTTGGGTGGAGAGCGAAGGCAGGCACCAGGGAAGTTGTTTCGTGTTTACCTTGCCCATAGGTATTTGTCCTTGGGAAAAAAGCTCGGAATTGACGCAGTTTGCCGCTGGATAGAGCCGCCCTACAGGTGATCAGTCGCCTTTACGATGCTCGGGGGATTTTGATTTATGCAAAAGCAAGTGTTGGTTGTGGAAGACTCGGAAACCAATCGAGTGCTTCTTCATGACCTGTTGGAGAAAGTGTGCCACTGCTGCGTGTCGGTCGCAGCCAATGGCAAGCAAGGGCTTGAAATGGCTCAGGCGGGGCTGCCGGATTTGATTCTTATGGATGTCGGCCTTCCCGTCATGAACGGCCTGGAGGCAACCAGGGTGCTCAAGGCGGATGTCAGGACAGGCGCCATTCCCATCATTGCCTTAACCGGTTATGTTTCCAATGAGGACGAACAACGAATGATTGAAGCCGGATTTGACGGGATTTTGCCCAAACCGTTTGACGTTCGCAAACTTTTGGACAAGGTATGCGTGTATCTGACTGCCAGAAGCGACCTCCAGTTGTAGAGTAGAATCTCCCCTTCAGGCCTTGCATACCAAAGTTTAAAAATACGCACTTCCGGCAGCCTTTCCAGCCATGGACAAATGCTTTGGAGCGTGTAGTCATTGCAGTGTGACTGGCTGCACGCTATGCCTATTAGTAGTACGTCTGTAATACGGTGTTTTCTCCCCTTGCTTTAGGGACGTAAATCCATGCATGAAATTTACACGGAAATCATAATCAACGCCACGCCGGAAATCGTGTGGTCCATACTAACAGACCTGTCGAGTTACAAGGACTGGAATCCCTTTATCCTGGAATCTGTGGGGCAACCCGTTGTAGGTGATAAGCTGACCTGTCGGCCCCGGTTGCCTGGCAGCAAGCGGATTTTAAATTTTCATCCCACAGTAACCAGGGTGATGCCATGTAGGGAATTTGCCTGGAAAGGCCATGTTCTGTTTCCGGGTTTGGCGGATGGCGAGCATATTTTTGAGATTCATCCATTGGAAGGAGACGGGATCCTTCATGTGCACCGCCAGGAATTTAAAGGGCTTTTGATCCCCTTTATTCCCCAAAAAACCAAAAGGAGTACGGCCTTGGGATTTGAAATGATGAATAAGGCACTAAAAATACGGGCGGAAAAAATGGCTGGCCAGTAGGCAAGGCTTGTTTTTCTTGCCCTCCCAGTGAAGTGGCGGTATGATTACAGTCTGACAAATAACAGGTTTAGGCAGGTTTATGGGACACCGTGAGGCAAAATGAAGACTTGCCCGATTGCGGATGCTGTTTTCTCTGCGGCCACGATGGAACAGAGGCCTGCCCAATGCCCTCTTTTGCTTCCATCGACTGTTTCATGCAACAGGAATATTTGCTATGGATTCCATGGAAAAAGAGCAAAGCAGACTGGCCCTGGAAGATTTTGAAAGGATCAAACAGGAACTCAGCAAGGTCCCTCCGCGTCAAAGCGGCATTATCGCAGAGACCTTTCAGAAACAAAGCGTTGCAGATATCGAATATTCCATTGAAAATCATGAGACTTTAAAGCGCATTCATGCCTATGAAGCCAGAAAACAGGATTATTTCACAAAGTGGCTCAAGGCTCAACAGAACAATCATGCCAAAACTGAAAAGGAATTTAGGCGAGGCCAGGTTTCCAGTGGTGAGGAAGAAAACCAACCTTCTTTTTTTCTGATCCTCACAGTAGATCTGACTGGCGCAAGGCCCTGGGCTCTGGCAAAGCTGGAAAAGGCCCTGAGGGGGATTGGCTTTGAAAAATTCTCCTCCAAAGAGGAAGGGCATCAGAAAAGACTGCGGTTTCCCGGATTCGGCACCTCGGCTAACATATACTCGGCTCAGGTCCAGGTGGAAGATGTCCTGGATATTGAGCCGGAACGGGACCGCATTAACGATGATGTCAAAGCATTGATGGATCGGGAACGGGAAAAGGGAACCATGGAAGAATACCGTTACATACTGTTTATTTCCAAGCAATGGGCCTGGCAAGAGGAAGGAACCTCCTAAGCCTGTGGAAAGGAAGGCGCATGAAAGCAAAGGCTTCCCCGGTATATTGTTTTGCGGCGCTTGTACTGGCTTTATTGTTGGGTTTTCCCACAATCACAGGGTGCTCCGACAGCAACAAGTTTGGAGGAATGGGGCTTAATGTCGGGCAGTTATACGACCCCAACGTTTACAACAATAAGGGCCCCCTGGTTGTGCTGGATGTGCTGAACAATATGCCTGCCCAACGCGTGGGAGTTGAAAAGGGCGACATCATTACCCACATCAATAACGAAGCAACGGAAGGCGTGGATTTTGACAAGCTCATCCGGGAAAAATTGCGCGGTCCCGTGGGGGAGACGGTGACCTTGACCATCAAAAGGGCTTCCATGGATCAAAAACTGATTTTCACCATGAACCGGGTCCAGGTAGTCGGCGCCAAATAGCAATAACTCATGCAAATATACGATCTGTCTCATCCAATCGCTTCGGGAATGCCCGTGTTTCCCGGAACCCCCAATCCGATTGTTATCCCCATCGCCAGCCTAAACAAGGATGGCTTTTTGGAACACTGCCTGTCCCTTTCCACCCACACGGGGACCCATGTGGATGCCCCGGCCCATGTTTTGCCCCAAGGGAAGAGCATTGATGTCCTGCCCTGCGAGGCTTTTTGCGGCAGCGCCTGCGTCCTGGATTGCAGACAGGCCCGGGACGGATGTATAACGCTGGAATTCCTTGAAGATTTAGATTGCCTTGCCAATCCTGTGGATTTTGTATTAATGTACACGGGTTGGGACGGGTTTTGGGGTCAAAAAGGCTATTATTCTGGATTTCCCATATTGACTTTTGAGGCGGCGAACTGGCTGGCCGGGTTTCCACTGAAAGGGGTGGGGGTGGATACCCCATCCATTGACCCGGTGGATTCCTTGGACCTGGCGGCCCATCACGCCCTGCTGGAAAATGAAATCCTGATTATTGAAAACCTGACGAACCTGGACAGGTTGCCCGGCGAAGGTTGTACTTTTTGTTGTTTGCCTCTTTACCTGGAACACGGAGACGGCTCACCAGTGAGGGCGGTGGGCATAGTGGGCGCATGAAAGAGCACCATGCACCAATCCAGGTTCCATTACACACGCACACATGCGCCTAAAGGAGCGGAGTCCCACAGGACGCTGCCCTTGCTTACCGGCCTAAGGGGGGGTAACGGTATGTACCATGGTTTTTTTTCAAAGATAGCCAAAACAGGATTTCCTGTATGGGTGGCATTACTACTGGCGCTATTGGTCCCTGCCAGGGAAGCCCTGTCCCTGGAGATTGAAAAAAAGCCTGAAAACTTCGGTATTTACATACTGCGTGACGGGGTATATCTTCCCCTGGACCAAACCCGAATCCAGTACTCCCGGACTTGGTATCCCATCACCTATACCAACTCCCACATGGCGGTCTGCCACTTATCGGAATTGGATAAAGAACCTAATATTGCAGCCCAAATGGGCAAGGACGACTTGCTGGCCATTTACTTTCCCGGAGCCGCCGACCATCGTTGGTTCTACGCCTCTGTTTTTTATTTTTCCGAGTACAGCTTCAGAGGCAAGGCATCCTACCGGATCAACCGCAGGCCCGAGGGATGGTATGCAGGATTCATTACCATGGGCGCCCCGGAGGAGGTGTCCTCCTTGCTTGGGGAATCGACAGCGGATAATTACCATTTTGAGGGCAAAAACATCAAGGATGAGGAAATCCTGTATAAGGAGCCGGATCTCATAGTGGCTCAAATCACCCCGGATGAAACCCTGCCTGTTTCCATGTATATATTCACCGCCCAGGATTACACGTTTCCAGAAACCTCCCAAGGGCGGCAAATCCAGGAACAATTGCCTCAAAGCGGGTATTTGGCTAACTTTCCCCACATCATGCAAACTCCCGATTTCCAAGCCCGCCAGGACGCTATCCGGCGCGCTAATGACGCACGCAGCAAACTATATCTGGTCACCCGCAAGGTTTTTGAACTTGTGCCTGACGAAGTGCTTCATACCGGGATTTTTATTGATAAAAGTTGCAAGGTCTTTTTTGGCTCCCAGGATGATTTCCGTATTGTAACCGCCGCTGACGAGTGGGGAGAAAAAGCCTATTGGCCCAAGGGATTCACCTTTGCCAGGGACTATGTGCGGGTCAGGGATCTGAACATGAAAGCCCACCGGGTGGAAAACAGGGGATTTTCCCTATTGTATGAAAAAACCGAGGCAGGAACCGAAGTGCGGCTCATGGGCATGAAAAGCGGGTCCAAGGTGGCGGTTTCGTATAGCCCTATGTTTGCCTATGATGTGGAATATGAAGACCATGTGGAGGCGGGCTGGGAGGCCTTCCGAAATAACGCGTTCGCCAAGGCGGAAGAGGAATTCAAGATAGCCCTGGAAAAGCTGCCTGACTATCCCAAGGCTTTGGCGGCCCTGGCCTGGGTATATGCCAATGCCGAGGATCCTGCCATCAAAAACCCCAAGGAAGCCCTTAGCCTGGCCGCCAAGGCCCTTCAATTCAAGCCCTGCTACGCTTATGTATGGGATGCAGCCAGCGCAGCCTACTATGTGAACGGAGACCTGGACAAGGCTATGGAGTGCCAGGAAAGCGCCTATGGCAAATACAGCAACCCCCCAAAGTCCTATGTGGAAAAAACAGCCCTGTACCGCAAGCTCCAAGCCCAAATGGCGGACGCCCAAAAATACCATGAGCAGGAAAAATATGTGGAGGCTGTCAAAACCCTCCAGGGCGTATTGGCTGAAATGCCCCAGTATGTTAACGCCCTGAATCTTTTCGCCCGGATATTGGCCACCTCCAAAGACCCCAAATTTGTCAGCCCGGCCATGGCCATCAAATATGTGGAGGTGGCTTACGCCCTGGCGCCCGAGAATCCTAATATCCTGGACACGGTGGCTGAATGCCTTTATGCTGCGGGAGACACGGCAGGCGCGTTGAAATTCGCCCAAAAAGCCCGTTATTATGACCTGGGCAATGCCCATTATCAACAACAAGTGGAGCGGTTTGCCAGGCAGATTGAAAAGCCTGCCAGCAACACGCCATAAAGGAACAGGGCGCCATGGGGCTTACGGAAAAGGAACTGGCCGAATTAAAAGAGGCCAAAAAACTATTGGAAAGCCCGGGCATGGCAGTCAGGCTCTCCAATGCTTTGGGGGCGCCCATTGAAAAAGGTTTTGGTTTTCTCCCTGAAAAAGTAGCTGGAACTGTTAAGATAGCCACCAGGGTGGCCCTGGAAAAAGCAGTCGCTGCCGCTGTCTTGACCATGAACACTAAAAAACAACAAAAGGCTTCCAATATTTTTCACAAGGTGGCTGCTGCCGCTTCCGGCGCTGCTGGCGGGGCTTTTGGCCTGCCTGCCCTTGCCGTGGAGTTGCCTGTTTCCACGGTTATCATGTTCCGGTCCATCCTGGATATTGCAAGGGAGCAGGGAGAGACCATTCAGGACCCGGGTACCCTTGTGGCGAGCCTGGAGGTTTTCGCCCTGGGAGGCAGCAGCGGGGACGACGATGCTTCGGAAACCGGTTATTATGCGGTCCGGGCCGCTTTGTCCCGCTCCGTTTCCGAGGCTGCGGAATATCTTGCAAGAAAGAACGTCTTGGACAAAGGCGCTCCGGCACTGGTACGCCTGATTTCCACCATTGCTGCGCGGTTCGGAATTGTGGTGTCCGAAAAGGCTGCGGCCTCGGCCATACCCATCGTGGGGGCGGCAGGAGGCGCGACCGTAAACACCATCTTCATAAACCATTTTCAAAACATGGCCAAAGGGCATTTTACGGTAAGACGCCTGGAACGAATCCATGGCAAGGAAACTGTCCGGCGTTCTTATGATAAATTATGAACCCTTGATTCAGGAATCAGGAAAGGCAAGCATGGTACAAACTAAAAGGAGGGTCTATTGTTCAGGCCCCTTGTTCAACCCCGAGGAACAATGGGGCATGGAAGCGATTGCCGCCACCTTGGAAAAAGCGGGGTACGACACATTTCTGCCCCAACGGGACGGCCTGGAAAAATACGTCATGGGACTTGCGAACGATCCCAAGGTCACCAACAGGATGTTCCGGCGAATCAATAAATTCGTAAACCGGGCCATTTTTTCCGTGGATGTTTACCAGATCCTGGAGGGTTGCGACTATTTGGTCTTCAATATGAACGGCCGTGTGCCCGATGAAGGGGGCGTGGTGGAAACAGGCATAGCCTTTGCCGCCCAAAAGCCCCTGGTGATTTATAAAAAGGACTATCGGACCAAGTTTAATGGCAGCGATAATTCCATGATCACAGGCCTTTCATACACATTCTCAACGGTAACCAGTATGGAGAAAATTCCGACAGAACTTGAAAGGGTTGCCCGAATCCTGGAATCCATGGGGCCGAATCCCTATAGGGATAACAATATCCCCCCCCATGTCAAAAAGGTCCTTTCTTTTGGGAGAACGGTCTGGAAATTTTTGAGTGTGGCCAGATTTTTTGATGCGGATGACGCCAAGCGCCTGGATCTCCTGGATCAACTTGCTGCAATGTGTGAGGAATCGCCCGCCATGGCCCGGCTTCAAAAGGCCTGATTGGCCAAACAGGATATGCCGTGTTGTGGCAATCCTCGACCAGCGTTAAAACAGGCTTCCTGGTTCAATGGAAGTTACTTTGGGGTAGAAATCAACCAGGAAAAAGTGTATATATTTACTCCTGTTCATGAATTCCCAGGACCACGAGGAGGTTCAAGTGACCGATAAGTTCACCTATAGAATTAAAAATGATCTGAATGAGTTGACAAAGGTCTCCCAGGCCGCCAACGTTTTCTTGGAACCACTCAACCTGGACCCCAAGATTGTGTATGCGGTGGACCTTATTCTGGAGGAGATGCTGACCAACGTTATCACCTACGGGTACAAAGACCACGGCAACCACGAAATTGACATAGTCATCAGCCTGGACGAAGATGAAATCAGTGTTGTCCTTGAGGACGATGGGGCTCCTTTCAACCCTCTTTCCCTGCCATGGGCCAGCCATTCGGCGGATGCCGATGAGCTTATCGAGGAAGGTCTGGGTATTCATTTTGTGCGAAACATGATGAACGCCATGCAATACAGAAGGGAAAACGAAAAAAACATCCTGGAAGTTTGTATCGACCTATAAAGGCATGCTTGAAAAAATGCTGACAAAATGGCTGGGTGAAGGGGGGAGTCATGCCCCCCTTTATCTAGTGGGGGGCTCGGTCAGGGACTATGTTCTGAAGCGTCCCGTGAAAGATATAGATTTGGTGTGCCCAAACGCCAAAGAATTGGCCCGGGACCTGGCGAAAACACATCATGCCGCCCTGGTGGCCATGGAAAAGGATCCCCACGCCCCCTGCTACCGTCTTGTGAACCGCCGCGATCCATCGGACTTCCTGGATATCACCCAGTTTCGGGGAAGCGACATTCAGACAGACCTGGCGGACAGGGATTTCACCATCAACGCCATGGCCCTTTCCCTGAATCAGGGTTTCCCATCCCAACCCATGCAAGCCCTTTTAGACCCCTTTAATGGCCTTAGGGACATAAAAAACAGGAATATTCGCTCTCTGGGTTACAAAAACCTGGATGACGACCCCCTTCGTATTCTCCGGGCCTTCCGATTTTCCGCCCAATTGGGCTTTAAAATTGAAGAAGCCACGCTGCAGGATTGCACGTCCCTGGCTTCGGGCCTTAATCGGGTTGCAGCGGAGAGGATTTCCAGCGAGTTGATGGCGATCCTGGACACCTCCCAAAGCGGGAGCATTATCCGGCTTATGTGGAAATCCGGGGTGCTGTCCTGCATATTCCCTGAAATCTTCACCATGGAGGCATGTGAGCAGGACGGTTTTCATCATACCAATGTGTGGGAACATAGCCTGGATGTTTACGAGGCCATGGAGGGCCTTCTGGGGCGCCTTGATGAGATTTTCGGGAAGCATGCAAGCCAGGTGCGGGAATGTTTGAACCAGGATCGCGCCATACCCTTGCTCAAACTTTCAGCCCTTTTCCACGACATCGGAAAACCGCAAACCGGGAGATATGATGAAGCCAAAGGCCGCACCACTTTTTTTGGCCACGCAAAAAAGGGAGCTCTCCTTGCCGGGGAAGTGGTAAACCGGCTTCGCCTGCGTTTAAAGGACCAGGATTTTGTGTGCCTGTTGGTCTCGGAGCATCGCCATGTGGAGCAGCTTGCCAAGCCTGATGTGAAAAAAAGGGCGCGCATGGCTTGGTACCGTAAATTGCGGGATTTGTCCGTTCCTTGCTCCATCCTGGCCATGGCTGATAACCTTTCCAAGCAGGGGCGGATGTGTAGTGAAGACGAACGCGCCACGCGGGAGCAATACCTCAAGGAGTTGGTCAGGGAGTATTTCGACACTGCAGTTGAAATCCTGGCCCGTCCCCTTTTGGTAAACGGGAACGATCTTCTGGGCCTTGGAGTAGCAAAGGGTCCGGAAGTGGGCAGGATCTTAAAGATTGTGACCAGCGCCCAGGATACAGGCCAGGTCAAAACCAAGGACCAGGCCATTGCCTTGGCAAAAAATATGCTTTCTCAGGTTGAATAATGTCCATTCCCATGGAAAACAAACTGATTTTTGACAGGAGCGTCTGAAATCCCTATATTGTAGAGAACCCTTGCTGAGGAGGCCATTATGGCAGAAGTCAGACTATTTACATTGAGTACATGCGGCCACTGTAAAAGAGCCAAACAATTTCTGCAGGAATGCAATGTGGAATACGCTTGCACGGATGTGGACCTTCTGGAAGGAAAAGAGCGGGAAGACGCTGTCGCAGAGGTCAAGAAATGCAATCCCAAACTCTCTTTCCCCACCATCATCATTGGCGATACCGTGATTGTTGGATTTAAGGAAGACGAGATCAGAAAGGCCCTGGAAAAATGACCGCAGAAGAATTGTACGAAAAGCTGAAAAAACTCCAGGAACCCAAGGGCTATTTCTTTAATAAGGATAAAGAGTTGGTCCTGGAACTGTTGGACGGGCTTTTAGCCAACAAAGAGCGCTATGGGTACATGTGCTGCCCATGCAGGCTAAGCGCCAATGACAGGGATGCGGACAAGGATATTTTTTGTCCCTGCGTATACAGGGAACCGGACGTGAAAGAATTCGGGAGTTGCTACTGCAACCTCTATGTTTCCCGGGAGTGGAACGAAGGAAAGATCAAAGACGATTATGTTCCCGAGCGCCGGGGGCAATAGGACCAAGCCTCCCGCTGTTTTCTACCGAATGCTTACCCCCAATCAGGCTTCGGTCTTTTTGGAGGTAAGCATAAGCACCGCAAGGCCGCCTGCAGCGGAGACCAATGATCCCGTCACGATCCCCAGTTTGGAGTAAGAAGTCAACTCCGGCCTGCTAAAGGATAGCCCTGTTATAAACAGGGACATGGTAAACCCGATGCCCCCCAGCATGCTTACCCCCACAATGTGCTTCCACTCCACCCCGGAGGGAAGATGTGCTTTCAATACCTTTACTGCAAGTAATGTGAACAGGAAAATCCCGATAGGTTTGCCCAGGACAAGGCCCAGAGTGACGCCCAGTGTCACGGGCTGGGTCAGGGCCGCGGCAAGGTCTATATCCTTAAACACAAGGCCTGTATTGGCCAGGGCGAATAAGGGCAGAATCAAATAGGCTACCCACGAGTGGAGAGAGTATTCCATGCGTTGAAGTGGGGTCTCCACATTGTGGCAGGCCATTTCAATATCCAAGACCGATTCCAGGTGGTTCTGGTCCAACAACATGGTGCGCTTGCAAGTGGTTTTTATGCATTCGAACCGGTTCAGTTTCTCCTTTGCCGTGCGGATAAAAGTATCGGTATCGTATCTGCCCTGGGCCGGGATAAACATGGCCACGATCGCTCCCGCCACTGTGGCATGCACCCCTGAGCCCATGATCGCAAGCCAAACCCCCACGCCCAGGACAATGTAAACCAAGGCATTTCGCACCCAAAGCCGGTTTGCAACATACAGGCAAACTATAAAGCCCAGGCCGACTATTAAATGGGAGATGGAGAGGCTCGCAGTGTAGAAAATGGCAATGACCAGCACCGCGCCCAGGTCGTCGGCAATAGCCAGGGCCGAAAGAAAAATCCGTAACCCCACGGGCGCCCTCTTGCCCAGAATCGCCAAAACAGCAAGGGAAAAAGCGATATCCGTAGCCATGGGAATTCCCCATCCCTTAATGGACGGTTCGTTGTGGTTGAACAATGCATAGATACAGGCAGGCAACAGCATGCCCCCTAAAGCGGCGGCTACTGGAAGCATCGCCATTTTAAAGCTGGCCAGTTCACCCACCAGAATCTCGCGTTTGATTTCCATACCCACCGTGAGGAAAAACAGGGTCATGAGGGCTTCATTGGTCCAGTGGGCCGCTGATTTGGAAATCTGCCAGTTGCCGATCTCCAGAGTGGTGTTGGTGCTCCAGAAATCATGGTAAGATTGAGGGGATATATTGGCCCAGACAAGGGCCAGGACAGCCGCTGAAAAAAGGGGCATGCTGCCCGAGGCTGCTTTATGGATAAAACGTTGGAAGACTTCCAGGCTGATGGGTGGCCCTGGCAGGTTCTGCTTGGTATTATTGGCGGTCACATCTCCTTGCATCATGGTCCGGCTCCTGAGCTCACTGCATTGTCCGGCAAGTTCTTTGATTTTCAGGTTGCCAGAGGCGGTTGCATCGGCCTTCAATAATTTCTTACTGCTTCCCCTCCAGTTTTTCCAGGAATTTCCCCGAAACTTTATTGTTTCCGGTTCCGTATTCCTGCCTGATTGGGATGTTCGCCATGGTGCCCTATGCTGTACGGTTCAATAAAAAAGGCAAGCAACATACAATAATGGTTTATATTTGCTGTTAATTTTGTAGATTATCTTCCCACATGTCAACAAGAGACTGGTTTGGTAAAAAAGCATTTAACGAAAAATTTTTTATGAGGATGCGGGAATCCCCATGTCAACAGGAAGAGCATGCCGACGTGGAAACGCGGCGAAGATCTGTGGACAGGATACCTTGAAAACAAAAAAGCCGTGTCGGCTTGCGGATAACCGCAAGCCGACACGGCTGCAAGATTCCAGGCGGCAAGGGGGCCTTCACTGCAAACAGGTTGCCCACATCAATCAGGCCCCTTGCCGAATGGATTTATATGGTGTCTATCCATGACGCGAACTTTTTGACAGCCTCCTGGCCTTCCTCCGCCTTGATGGCGCCCATGGCCAGGGCGTCAGACCATGAAAGAGCGCCAACGCTCAATTTCACCAACATGTCCCGCGACAGGGAGAGCTTTCCATCAGAATTTTCCGAAAGGCCTTGCCGATAAACCAATATTCCCTGCTTCGCTTCCAACGTATGGGTGTCGGGTTCTCCCTCAATGGAGATTCCAATAACCATCTTTTCGGTCAAAGCCTTTTCAGCCTTAAAACGCACCCTCATCAATTCGAGTAATTCGGAACTGGATTGCCTTTGGCGGACCTGGATTCCCGTGCCTGCGTAGATCTTTTTCCAGGGGATATCCTCTTTAAGTATCGTCAAAAGATAATTTCTTTCGTTAGCGCTTTCTGTTGCATAGGCTATTCCCCTAAAAGACTCCCGCTGCACGTCGCCTGCCAGCTTATGGCTGGGATCAACCACCAAAACGTAATTGGCCAGTTGCGCGGCCCACCGGTAATCTCCGTCATTATAGGCTTTCTGCGCGTGTTCGGTGGTTTTATCAGGTCCTCCCAGGAGATCCGTGAGCCGAATGGCGCCTTGTTTGTCGGTCAGTCTGGTGAGGGAGACGCCGTCGGAAACCCAGCCCGCCCTTTTCAGATATAGTCCCCGAACAAGCCAGTCCAGGCGATGGTAATAGGGCTGCAAATCCGGATGGGACGCCATGTGGGGAGGCAAGGTCAGGCAATCAATGATCTGGTCCGGCGAATAGCCTTTGTTGACAAAACGGGTTACCTGATCGGCCAGAAACTGGCAGGCGTCCCGGTTAACGGACAGGACGTCCATAACATCTTTTTCACCCAACAAAGCCCTGCCATGTCCGGGCACAACGTAGGACGGATCGAATTGCAGGGCCTTATCCAGACCGGCGACAAATTTCAGCGCGGACCTGTCTTTCTCAAATCGCGCCGTGGCCACATAGGGAAGAGTGCCGCCCAGCAGATCGCCGGTGACAAGAACCTTGTCATCAGGAAGCCAAACCATCATGTTGCTTTCTATATCGGCGGGCGTGGGTATAAATTCCATGCGCACTCCACAGATAGTCAGTTCCATGCGCTCCTTAACTGTCACTGTGGGCGGAACAAAACCTGCCTCTCCATCGGCCCGGGTGACCGGTCCAATCCCTGCACCCACGGTGCCGTCGTCACCAACCGGCAGCAGAATGCCGAATTGAGACAGGCCACGCCTGACAATGGTGGGCCTGAGCCCGGAGCGGTCGTACAGGGCATGTTCCCGCCAACCGGCAGGGGCGTATATCGGGATGTCGCCGCCGGATTCTTTTACAAAAACCGGAGAGCCTCCCCGGTGGTCGTAATGCACATGGGTGTAAACGATAGCCTTTATGGGCTTTTTGACAAGCGCCCTGTAATCCTTCAAAGCCCGGGCCACGGGATTGCTGTAGAAGCCCGTATCGATGACAATCACGCCATCATCCCCTTCGACGAAAGAGAAATTGGCATAGTCGTATCCAAAGGCCATTTGCACCCGGTCCCCCATTTTCACAAAGCGGGGAGGATTAAATATTTCCTGAAACTCTTGTAGTTTCGGATTAACCGCAGGGGCGATTTTTTTAACCGCAGATTGCTCCAACGTTTCCACGTCCGGACTTCCTGCTTTGCATTCCGGGACCGGGATCCAGGCAACCATTATGAATAAAGCTAATGTAATGGAAAAAAAACAACTTCTCATGCGATGTCTGGTGTTCATTAAGCATCTCCTCTGTTTTCGTGTCTGGATTGTGCGCAATGGTATGGCGAGTGCGCAAGGCCTTGGTTCTTCCCTAATGAGCACTTTCTATGCCAATAAAAATTCCAATTAAATCAGATGGTAATAGACGGGAATATTTATTCGCGTGATATACGGCAGAAAATATGTCATATATTATTTTTGCAGTGATTTGATATCGCATATGATTTTTACAGGTCTGGAGAGATCCTATGAAAGCCGATGAAGCGAACTTTTTTAAAGAAGCCACCCTGCGAATAACCAGCACTCTTGAAATTGAAAAAGCCCTGTTCCGGTGTTTTGATTTTGTCCGGTGCGAAATCCCGGCTGATTCGGCCTTTCTGACCTTTTACAATCAGGAAACAGCAATCGTGACGGTCATTGCCGGTGCGAGGGAAGAGGGGGGGCGGGTAATGGATCTGCAAATACCGTTTTCGCCCCAATCCCAAGCCGCAGCGGCAGTCCCGGACACATTGCCAGAGGCTATTTTGGCCAACAAGGCCGAAACCCATGCCCTGGTTGGACAAGCTGTGGATTACATGGATGGAGACCGTTATTCCGCCTTGCTGATTGGCCTCAACATGGATGGACGCAGACTGGGCGGGCTTTCTCTGTGGGCCAAAGGACACGATCGGTTTAGCCAGACCCACCTGGATTTGCTAATGCTTTTGCAACAGCCCATGGCCATAGCCTTTTCCAACAGCATGCGGCACAGGGAACTAAAAAATCTGAAAGACATCCTGGCGGAGGATAACCGATACCTGCAAAGGGAACTGAATCCTTCAAGAGATGAGAAAATCATTGGAGCGGATTTTGGCCTGAAAAATGTAATGGATCAAGCGAGG
The DNA here is from genome assembly GCA_016342355.1 of Desulfatibacillum sp. Classification (GTDB taxonomy): domain Bacteria; phylum Desulfobacterota; class Desulfobacteria; order Desulfobacterales; family Desulfatibacillaceae; genus Desulfatibacillum. The sequence continues at coordinate 830 of JAEINP010000015.1, read as the reverse complement.
CGCGTTTCGCCTTTGAACAGCCCCGTGATGTTATTGGGAGAGACTGGCGTGGGGAAAGGTTTGATCGCGGGCGTCCTCCACTCCTTTTCCGCACGAAGGAATGGGCCGTTTGTTAGCATTAATTGCGGAGCCATTCCCGAAACCCTCATAGACAGCGAGCTTTTTGGGCACGAAAAGGGGGCGTTCACCGGAGCTTTGGAAAGAAAAAGGGGGCGCTTTGAACGCGCACAACACGGAACCATTTTCTTGGATGAAATCGGCGAACTGCCCCCGGAGGCCCAGGTGAGGCTTCTGAAAGTGATAGAAGACAAGGAAATCACTCGCGTAGGCGGGACAAAGGCCGTGGGCCTGGATATCCGGGTTATCGCAGCCACACATCGTAACCTGGAAGATATGATCCGGCAGGGCCTTTTTCGCGAGGACCTGTATTTCCGGCTCATGGTTTTCCCCATATCCATCCCTCCACTCCGCAACAGAAAAGAGGACATTCCTGCTCTGGTCAATTATGTTTTGCGAAAAAAGGCACGGGAAATGGACCTTTCACGAATCCCCGCCCTTGCCCCTGGGGCTATGGAACGGCTGACCGAATACGACTGGCCGGGAAATGTCCGCGATTTGGAAAATGCGGTGGAAAGGGCGCTAATCACCTCCCAGGGCGAGCCCCTTGGTTTCATAGAGCTGACCGATTTTCCTCTCATGGGGTGCTACAAAAGGCATCCAAACGCCTTGGAGCCCAACGGTCCTGAATTGCTGAATCTTGACTCTGTGATAGCCGCCCATATCCGCAAGGTGCTGGCGATGACGGATGGCAAGGTGGCGGGCAAAGGGGG
>JAEINP010000087.1 GCA_016342355.1 Desulfatibacillum sp. | reverse complement strand
CAAGTTTTGGTAAGGAGGTTTGACCATGAAAAAAAGTAGACTTATGGCGCTGGTATGCTTTTTGATACTGGGTTTTCTTACGGCGGCCCAGACCGGCTTCTGCACGGTGATCAGTTCCACGGATCTCATTGCCGGAGGACAGGCCTATCTCATTGACCAGCAGGCGGCCAACGGGTCCTGGACGGACGACTACCAGGGGGCGACCAATGCCACCACGGCCATTGCCCTGACCGCGCTTATGGAGACGGGCCTTTCCAAGGATCATGAGGCCATTGTAAAGGGTGTCAATTACCTGGTGAGTCAGTTTAACGGAAGCTATTTTCCCTCCAGCTCCTCGTCGCACTATACCTACACCAACGGCGCCGTCATTATGGCCTTATCCATGTTTGCGCCGGAAAGCGCGGTCACCCGAACCATTGTCATGTCGGCCACCCAGACCCTGTTGGGCAATCAGTACGACAATCCTGCGCACAGCGGCCACGGGGGCTGGTACTATTACAACTCTCCAAGTTCCAGTGCGGATTTATCAAACACCCAGTTTGCGGCCATGGGCCTGTATTACGCCAACCAGTACCTGGGGGCCATTCAGGACGCCGAAGAGGAAAGCTGGAAGGACGCCTTGTACACCTATTTGCAGAACGATTACAACTCCACCACCGGCGCCAGCGGGTACCGGCCCGGCTCCTCCAGCTACATTCCGGCCATGACCGGGGCGTCGTTGTGGTGCATGTCGCTTATCGGCAGGGAAACCGACCCCATCGCCATTGGCGGCGTGGTTTCCGGATCCGAGACGCCGGGAAACGTGGGATGGTTTGAAAACAATTATGTGTGGGACAATCCCTCCGGGGCGCCCCAGTATTATTACCTATACGCCTGGGCCAAAGCCCTGACCGCGGCCATTGGCACGGAAAACATGGTGGGAACCCACAACTGGGTGGAGGACATGATCGGCGTTCTGGCCAACAAGGCCGTGGCCGTGGCCCGCAAAGACGGAACCCAGGTGTACTACTGGCCCGGCAGGGGCAGTTCCCTGGACGGGGGCAACATCATCGCCACCTCGTGGGCCATGATGTCCATGGCCTTTGCGGATATCAGTGTGGAAAGCCCGGAAAAACGGGTGAGCGACGTGCCGGAGGCGGAAGGGGTCATAGACTACCCCATCCGGGGGCTGCTGACCTTGAAAACCGAAGGCGGGATAACCATTACAGGGGCCAAACGCAGGCTTGCTGAACTGTTCCGGTGGAAAGGCAAAACCACACTCAAACTGCCCGTGGGCGCGGTGGAGTTTGTCCTGCACCATGTGCCCGTGGGAGGACAGGCCAAGTTGACCATCAAGCTGCCCAGAGACGCGGTGCGCAACGATGTGGCGGACAGCTTTGTGGATGAAAACGGCGATCCCAAGCCCTATCTGAACTGGTTCAAGATCCAGAACGGAGAATGGAAGGGCGTGACGCCCATCGTCGTGGACCCCGCAGCCGAAACCATTACGGTCTGGCTGACGGACGGCGGTCCCGAGGACGCAGACGGTTTGGCCAACGGCGAGATTGTGGACCCCGGCGCTCCGGGTATTACGGACGGGCCTTTGGCTGCGGTGGCAGAATCGTCCGATCCAGTACAATACCGCACGGACAATTCGAGTTCGCCCTGCTTTATTGAGGCATTGAAAAACTAAAACTGCAAACCATGGTTCACACACAGGGGAAGGCCTTTGGCTTTCCCCTGTGTTGTTTATAGCCTGATGGCGATGGCGGAATCATACCAAGTTGCGTTCACAAAAGTAGATTCTGGAACTTACTCAGTTAATAGCAATTTGGTATCAGTCGGTATAATCATATTTCGCCAGCTTGCTGTGGAGTGTCTTGCGGGTGATCCCCAGTCGGCGGGCGGCTTCGCTTTTATTGCCGTCCACGGCCTTGAGGGTGGCCAGGATGGTCTGCCGTTCCACCTCCTCCAGGGACTGGAGAATGGGTTCCCCGGGGGGGTGTGCTTGGGGGGCGTTTTCGCAATGGGGTCCGCAAATACTCAGGGGCAGTTCCTTTTCCGTGATAAATTCCCCGGCAAGGATAATTACGGCCCTTTCCATGGCATTTTCCATTTCCCGCACATTGCCGGGCCAGGGGTGCTTGAGGAGCATATCCATGGCCTGGGGAGTGATTCCCCGAACCTGTTTTCTGTTTCGTTCCGCAAACTTGGTGAGAAAATGTTGGGCAAGGAGGTGTATATCCCCTTCCCTTTCCCGCAAGGGGGGGATGCGAAGGGTTACCACGTTAAGGCGGTAGAACAGGTCTTCCCGGAAGTTCCCGGCAGCCACTTCCTGTTCCAGGTCCCGGTTTGTAGCGGCAATAATGCGTACGTCCACTTTCACGGTTTTATCGCTGCCTACCCGTTGGACTTCCTTTTCCTGCAATACCCTCAAAAGTTTTGCCTGCATGGACATGGGCATTTCTCCGATTTCATCCAGGAATAGGGTGCCTGTGTGGGCCTGGACAAATCGTCCGTCCCTTTGCTTGTCAGCGCCTGTGTAGGCGCCTTTTTCATGGCCGAAAAGTTCGGATTCCAACAGGGTTTCGGTAAGTGCTGCGCAGTTGAGAACCACCATGGGGCCATTTTTACGTTGGCTTCCATCGTGGATGGATCGGGCGACAAGCTCTTTGCCAGTGCCGCTTTCCCCGCTAATAAGCACTGTGGCCTCGGTGGGGGCGATCATGGCCACCATGTCGGTGAGTTCCTTCATGGCGGGGCTTTTCCCCACAATATTTCGGAGACCTGACCGGGAACCCAGAGCCTGCCTGAGTTCCTGGTTTTCCTCCTTGAGCCCGGCGTATTCCCTGGCCCTTTCGATGGTAAGGCGCAAAGCCTCGAAATCCAGGGGCTTGGTGAGGTAGTCATAAGCCCCGGTTTTCATGGCTTCGATGGCCGACTCCACCGAGGAATAGGCGGTCATGATAAGCACGGGTATGACCGGGTTGTATTCCTTGATAAGTTTAAGGGCCTGGATGCCGTCCATTTCGGCCATGCGCACATCCATGACAATCACGTCGTAAGGGCCTTCCCTCACCATGTCCACGGCTACGGAACCGTCTTCCGCCGTCTTGACATTATAGCCCCAGCTTTTAATTACCGTGTGCAGGGTTTTACGGTGTCCTTCATCATCATCCACAACCAGGATGGTGGCATTTTTTTCAGGCTTCATACAATAACCTCTTTTTCATTCCAGGGCTTAGGCCCGGGATTCTGCGCCGACCCTTCCGGGAATTACCACGGAAACCAGGGTGCCTTTTCCGGGCCTGCTTTCCACTTTGATCCTGGCATGATGGCCTTCCAGGATTTTGTGGACAATAGCCAGGCCCAGGCCAGTGCCCGAGGCTTTGGTGGTATAATAAGGATCAAAGATCCTGTTGATATCCTGGGGGGGAATACCCCGCCCTGTGTCTTCCACCTCCACCCGCACTCCTCCGGAATCCTCCGCAGCGGTCCGCACCGTAAGCACCCCACCCTTGTCCATGGCAGCCAGAGCGTTGAGGTACAGGTTTAGCAGGCATTGGGAAAGGCGGTCGGCGTCCGCCATAGCCATGGCTGGTTTGCTGCTTGCCTGGTTGATAATTGTGATGTCCTTTGCCATGGCATCCTGTTTGACCAGGTTAAGGGAGTGAGGTATTAGTTCGTTGATATCCACGGGGCTCAGGGTCAGGTCCGAAGGGCGGGCGAAATCCAGCAACTGGCTCACGACCCGGTTGAGCCGATCCACTTCCCGGGCCATGCCCTGGGCGATTTCTTCGTCTTCGGAGCCTTTTTCGAATTTTTGACCAAAATAGGTTGCCAGGCCCTTGATGGAACTGAGTGGGTTCCGGATTTCATGAGCCACCCCGGCTGCCAGTTCTCCAATAGCTGAGAGTTTTTCCTGGCGGCGCACTTGTTCCTGGAGGTCCCTGACTTCCCGCAAATCCCGCATGATGATGATACGGCTCACATAGTGCCCGTGTTCCCCCATGATTTCCGAAGCACTTACGCTAAGGGGAATGGAGCCTTTTCCCTGGATATTGCATTCGATTTCCTGGTCGGTTACGGAAATACCCTCTCCCAGGAGATATGCCAGGCCTTCCATGTGTTCCTCAAAAATCTGCCTGGCATCCCTTCCCAAGGTTTTCTGGCGGGTGAGGCCGGTGATTATCTCGGCGGAATGGTTGAAAAAAGCGATGCGCCCAATAGCATCCATGGCGACCAGGCCCACGGGCAGACTGGTGACCACCTCCTTGGCAAAGGCGCTGGTATCCTGGAGCATTCTTCGTGCCACCTGATAACTTTGAGCCCAGTACAGGGCCAGGAATCCCCCCAGGCCCATGAGGCATATGAGGCCTGCAATAAGAAGGGTGTTCCTGACATCTATGCTCCGCGCATTTTCAAACGGGGCCATGTTGAGGCCCACAAAAATCACCTGATCCCCGGCGTCCGCCCCTGAGGAAAAGCACCAGTCCACTCTGGCCTTGCCTGTATCGGGGTCTACAAACAGGGTCATTCCCCTGCCACGCATTTTACCATGGCCGGTGAGAGGATTGAAAATCCGGTAGACTTCAAAGGCCTTGGATTTTTTGTCCAATCCCACAATCCTCCAATTTTCCGCAGACTTGGAGTCCAGGTTTTTTCGGGGAAACTTATTGCCCACCACCTTGCCGATTTGGTCCTGATCACTATGGGCAAGGATCTTGCCGTCCTTGTCCACCACCCCGATGTACAGGATATCGGGATGCCCGGCAGCCTCCTCCATAAGCAGTTGGACCTGGTTGCCTCCCCACCGCATACCCATCATCCCTGTCCGGGCTCCGGCTTCCACAGCCCGGATGATAGCCGCGCCCTTTTCGCTCAATATGTAGGACATATGGCGCGTCTGGCGGTTGATGTCCCTGACAGTCATGGCGAGCACCGCAGCCAGGAGTATAAGGGATGCGGTTGCCACCATTAGGGGAGGCATGGGCGCCCAGTGGTCCATGTCTCTTGCTTTTTTTCTAAACATCATGGTTGATCCTTTGTCACTTATTTCGATTTTAGGGTCTATTGTATCTCAAAGCGCCCTGATCTGTATATTTTTTAAACACCCTGTATCCATCCTATCCACCTATGTGGATAAAAAAGTTACATATCACGGGGGCTGCTCCTTGGCCCAAAGGGGCTCTTTTAATTGGATTTGCATAATTAATCATCTTTGAATTCAGCATGTTAATCATTTGTTTTTTCCTTTGGCATGGCTGTTGCTCTTAGAACATGGCAAGAGCAATTACCCTGCCAAAACCAAATATGGCACGGTGGAAACTCTTAAACAGAAGCATCCTCAAACTTCCTCAATCCCCCGGACCGGTTTTCGGGAAGAACCCTCCCCTGACCGGAAACTGGTTCGGGCCTCCTCTTAAAAGGAGGAGGCTGAAAAGTTGAATTGATTCATTGAAAATCGGAATAACAATTTAATAGCCGCAGTACATTTCCCCCTTCACCCCCCCATCATCCCCTGGCCCCTCTTTCCCGATTTGGGAAAGGGGGGTTGCCTTTTGCAGGGTAGGGGACTTGGCGGTTCAAAATACCATCAATGGCCTGTGTCATAGTCCCGGCCCCGGGCGCACCATAGGATGTTACTTCTGTTTATATCTGTGTCCGAATTGGTTTAATCCGCTCAATAGTGTTTTATTTTTTCGGATTTCTCCCTTGTTGCCTCCCTGTGGTTATTTTGTATACACCCTGTATCCCTCCTATCCACCCATCTGGCTAAAAATGATACACTTCATTATTGCCGGACCTTGGAAAATTTGGGGTTTACAGTGGGATATTTATTGAAAATAGTCTTTAATATCAAATAATTATAAAATAAATATTTCCTTTGGCATGCCTATTGCTGTTAACTCATGGCAAGAGTGATTGCACTGCCAAAACCTAAAAAGGATAAGGCAGAACCCCTTTGAACAGATAAACGGAGACATTAACATGAAGAAATTTTCCATTGGAATTGTGGCTGTAGTGATGGTCGGACTTTTGGCAGGATCGGCCCTGGCCTGGGAATGCTGGGGCGGCGGACGCGGATACGGATACGACACCACCAGTACTGAAAATCTGGAAGCCCGTAATCAGTTCCTGAGTGAAACCGCAGACCTGCGTAAGGATTTGGCGGCAAAGCGCACCCAGTTGGACGCAGTCATGTCCGGCTCTAATCCGGACGCGGAAACGGCCGGAAAACTTTCACGGGAGATTTTTGAAATCAAGGAACAACTTCGTGCCAAGGCAGACAAAGCCGGAGTCGCCGGACCCCTTGCCGGCAACGGCTACGGTAATGGCTGCCAGGGTCAGGGACGGCGCGGTGGTGGCGGCGGCGGAAATTGCTGGCGCTAATCACGGCCCGGTTCACTGACCGAACTTAATCATCATCCTCTAACCTCCTCAATCCCCCGGGCCGGTTTTCGGGAAGAACCCTCCCCTGACCGGAGACTGGTCCGGGCCCCCTCTCACGAAAGAGGAGGTTGAAGTTAAGGACCGATGATTAAGAAACCCGATTAAAGACAAAATTTCCGCAGTACTTTTCCCCTGTATTCCCCTTCATCCCCTGGCCCCCCTTCCCCGATTCGGGGAAGGGGGGTTGCCATTTGGGGGTCAAGGACTGGGGATCCTACAATTTTAAAATGTCGGCAAGCAACAATCAAATAGGGAACCATCCAAGATGGAACGCGGCTCTACGGACAGTTTCCAAGCAGAAGCCTTCTGTTGGTGAACGAGCCTCTCCTACGTCCGCTTTCCAATTCAAACGAAAAGTGCGCAGCAAGCCGTCAGCCGCTTTGGCTTTGGGCATGCCGTATGATGCCTTGTCCCGGACTATGCCAAGTTATGATTGCGTTAGGTCAGCCCAATAGTTCTTTTAGTTCCTTTTTTCGTTTTTCACCGATGCTGTCCCAACGCTTGCCCCTGAGGGCGCCTTCAAAAGAAAAGAGGTAATAGCAGAGGGGAAGTCGGGCACTCGGGAATGCATCCCGGATTTTGCTGTGGGCTTCCACCGGACCGATGGCCCGGAGGTCGTCTTCTGTGTAAACGCCTATATGGTTGAGGCGTTTTGCGATGGTGTTACCGATGTTTTGCAGTTCTTCTACTTTTGGACTCATTAAATCTTCCATCTGTTGGCATTGCGGACTCCCGATTCCCTGGTGACTAAGGGGCTTTCCGGGAACTGGGGGGAGTCCTAAGTTCTCTCCATGTTTTTTTGCCTATGGTGAATATAGGCGATGCCCCGGGTACAATAAGAAATACCAAGTAAAAATGGGTTTTAAGGGCCCGCCCTCCTGGCTCCCATAGGCCTATCAGAACAACCGCCGATAGGGCCAGCAGGCTTATCAAGCCCAGATAGAGTTTCCAAAAAGGAGTGTCAGGATATTTCCAGGGGGAGAAAACACTCAGGTACGCCATGGCGCAGGAAAAAAGCCCCATGCCAATCAAGGCGCCAGCGATATTGCCTTTTACCAAAAGAACCACGGAAAGAATGAGCACCCATAAAAAGGAACCTATTCCTCCCAAAGTCCAGCCCATCTTGGGCCCCAGGTCCTGTTGCATGGTCTGTCTCCCCAAACCTTTAACCGGACATGTGTTGCTGTGGCCTCACTCTGCAAAAATCCTGTCCAGTCTTTATGTCGCACCTGTAAGGAATTTTTTCAAGCTAATTTAATTTCCAGGGAAGCGCCTTCTTTATGCACTTCATAAGTTTTTGCCGGGTGAGGGGCGGGTCCTTTAAGGTTATCCCCATCGTATTCAAACATGGAACCGTTAACGCTACAACACTGGACGCAGTTTTGGCCAGGAACCGGGTCCAGCCTGCGATGGCCTATGTGAGAGCAACGGTTTTTAAAAGCACGGAACTCCCCGTCATCCCCCTGGAACACCAGCACCCTCTCGGGCAGGCCGTTTCCTTCCAGGCGCATGGCCCCTCCGGGTTTGGACAATTCCGGCGCCCGGGCGAGATCCACGGTCAGGACGCCATCGCTGTATGCCCAGCAGTCCGAGTCTATGGGGGTTTTGGTGGCGGGTATGCCAAGTATACGGTTTAAAAAGCCTCTTTTAAGACCTTGCTTACTCATGGTTTGTGCCTCCTGTTAAGGAACATGCTTGGGGTTCCTGTTTGCCTTGCAGGCGCTCATCCAGGTAGGAGCGCACCTTCCGGTATATTTGTCTTGCCTCCCGGGAGGGTGGCAGAGCCCGGGCTATTTTTTCAAGATACGCCCTTTTGTGAAGCAGTTCAAAAGATTTGTAAAGATTCAAGTCAAAGACCCATCCCATTTGCAGGGCCATAAAGTCCGGCGCGGTTTTCAGGTCCAGGGAATTGACGACTCCCCCTGCCAGGATTTCTGCGTGGACCCGGGGCGAAATCTTCCCTGTTCTGGGCAGGCCCAGTTCCACGGTTTCTCTGGGAGCTTCGCTCCGACCGTTATAATGCGCCGTAACCACACGCCAGATATCCAGTTTATCCGCGTCCCGGAGCAGGCGCAGGAAATACTTTTCTCTGGGCGAAGCGTCCGGGGGCAGTTCCTTTTTATTGTGCCATTCCACGCAGTACATGATCAGGTCCCGGTTTTGTGCGGACAAGTCATCCAGGACGTATTCTTCCCGGAGGACTTCCACGCTCAGGCGGCCGTGGTCAGCGCTTATGGCATCCACAAAGGTTTTGAACCGGGCGTATTGGACAAAACGCCCCACGTCGTGAAACAAGGCCATGGTCCTGGCCAGATTCATGTCTTCGGGGCTTAGCTCCAGGGATTTTCCCAAAACGCCGATTTCGCCCATGACCCGGAAGGTATGGCGCCGTTTCAGGGCGCATGCCTCCCACTCCCGGCCATCATCACCATAAAAGCCTTTTGCATAGGTGCGAAACCACTGGGCATAGCGGTCCACATCCTGGCGGTCAATCATGGGATCAGAGCTTATGGATGGAAGGCTTTTCATCCGGATTGATTTCCACAGCTATGGTGTCTCCGGTCTTGAATCCCAACCGAACAAAACTGGCAATGGCCTCTTCGTGCCGGTCCATGTTCCAAAAAACGGACCAGACCGGGTTCCGCAAGGTGTCGATGCCATAAGCATCGTGGCTGCACAGGTTGATGCGGAATTTATCTTTTGCGATAAGGGTATCCGCCTCGGCCAGAAAATAATCCATCTGGTAGAGATTGGTATGGAGGGCCTTGGCCAGTTGGGCATGGATTTCGGGAAAATCATCCAAATAATGGTTGGCCACTTGGTAGAGTTCCTTGGGGTCCCGGGTGGACAGGCGAAGCACAGCATAACGCTCGTGCCAGATGGCGAACTCCTCCATATCCCTCTCATAGCCCCTGATGAGGCTAAGGATATCTTCAATAGTGGTTGTGTGGCCGTCGTCCCTGCCCAGTACAATGTCTTCGCATTTGGCGATGACGTCCATATAAAAGGCGTTATTGTCCATGACAAAAAGAGGCCGTTCCCGATAATTGCGTCTCCGGCGGATCCTGCGCACACCGTCCAACTTGATGTGGGTTTCGCTGTCTTTGAAGGCCCGGGTGTCAATGGCCGAGATATCCTTGGCCTGCACTACGAAAACCTCACCGGTAGGAGAGACAATGAATTCGATTTCGCACCGGAAGCCCAAGAAGGCCTGGATTTCCTGGGACATATGCAGAAGTTTGATGTCGTGGGGTGTGTTGGTGATATAGGGATCCCGCTGTACCTTGTGGGTGCGGTCCATGCTGTATCCGAATTCCCAATGGTCCCCCACCATCTTGGCCATGATGCTGGCGCCGCTGATGAAGGGCATGACAATGACCCCCATTTCTTCCAGCTTTAACTCCGGAGCGGAGTTAAAAATCTGCTGGCGCATGATGGCCAATTTTTTGGCCTGACGGGCGGACTTGATAATCCGGTTGCGGGCATATTTAATGCCGCCTGTGTCCGCGTAGGTTTCCAGGGAATCAAAGGTGCCGCCTTTGTAGAACTCCTCCATGGGGTGGGCGCTACGGGCGATAACTTTGAAATCATCAGAAAACTTACCCAGAAAATCCTCCAGGTTTTTAAAGTTGTTTTCTTCAAAATCCCGGGCCGGGATGTATATGAAATCAGGCACATTAAAACCGCCTTGCCTAAGCAGGGCCAATAATCTGGCTTTTTCCGGCAGTGAATTCTCCACCGCAGCCTCCCGCATGCCGGGAATGGATCCCGTCAAAAAAAAAGATTAAACACCACTCCAAAGTACTTCTAATCCATAGCACATGGAGGGCCTCACATCAATAAGCCAGCAATGTTAAAACAAGAGAATTTCCTTTAAACCTGGAAACATATTGGACCGGGATATATGGCCGAAAAGAAAGCCTGACTTGCGGGGGATGGTTACTTGGTGAAAGGGTTGCTTTTCCTTTCCCGGCCTATGGTGGATTCTCCAGCAGGTCCATAATCGTGGCCGGGAAAAATCTTTGTTGTTTCAGGCAAGGTGTATAGGCGCTCCTTAATGGAGCGAACCAATACTTTGTGGGATGCCCCGGGAAACCAGGTGGCCCCGATGGAACCAACAAACAAGGTATCTCCGGTGAACAGGTTTCCGTCCCCCAACAGACAAATACCGCCGGGGCTGTGGCCGGGGGTATGGATGACTTTTAAGGAAGTCTCTCCGATGGATATTTCATCCCCGTCCGCGAGCAGGACATGGGCTTTGGGGGATCGACGGCCGCCCAGAAGCCGGGTGGATCCGGCTGAAAACAGGGAGGATAACATTTTGGCGTCCGCCTTATGGATGTAAAGTTGCGCGCCTGTGGCTTCCATGATGGCCGCGTTCCCGCAGGTGTGGTCAAAATGGCCGTGCGTATTGATGACATGGGTGACCGTGCCTTCCATGCCTTCCACGTGGGCGAGGATGATGGAAGGATCAAAGGCGGGATCAATGAGGGCGCAAGCCCTGGTCGCAGGGTCCTGAATTATGTAGCAGAAAACCCCCATGGAGCCGCCGAGTATCTGGCGTATGATCAAGGTTCTCCTCCTTTGAATGACGAGTAGGCAAAAGGCTTTGCAACAAGGCGTTGCTCTTGACGAGGCATTGTGTGTATCATGCCCGAAAGATTCCGTCAAAACTTCAATCTAACAGAGAAAAACATATGAACAACCATCATATATTGGAATGCCGGGACGTGGGTTTTGCCTACGAAGGCGGCAAGGAGATTTTTTCCGATGTGAATCTGAGGGCGCCGGCCGGGGCCTTTGTGCAAATTCAAGGAGCCTCGGGAACGGGCAAATCCACGTTCCTGCGCCTGCTAAACCGGCTGGCTGCCCCTTCATCGGGAACCATCCTCCACGAGGGCCGGGATTTGCAGGAATATTCGCCCCCCGCATTGAGGACGCGGATAATCTATCTTCAGCAAACCCCCAGCGTGGTTCAGGGGAGTGTGCGCCATAATCTTTTGTTGCCATTTGGTTTTGCCGCCAACAAGGAGCTTGCCGTTCCTTCGGACCAAACCTTAAGCCAGGGGCTGTCGCGTTTTTTGTTGGAAGGCGTGCATCTGGATGATTTGGCCTTCAACCTTTCAGTGGGCCAGCGCCAGAGGTTGTGTCTGCTCAGGGCCATTTTGCTTTCGCCCCGCATCATGCTGTTGGATGAGCCCACCAGCGCCCTGGATAAGGACAGCCGCCTCGCTGTGGAACAGATCGTCAATCGGTTATGCAAGGAAGACCGGATCACCATGTTTTTGGTGGCGCATACAGAGTTTGCCGTGGAGGCGGAAACGACCCTTCACTGCACCCTGGCCCGGGGAAGGATGGAAGTGCAATGAACCAGGTAATACACATCAGCCTGTGGCAGCTTGGCCTGGGCACAGTTTTTATTCTCATAGCCGGGGTGACCTCCCTGGTTTACAAGCTGGGCCTGGAAAAGGACCTGTTTTGGGGAACCATCCGCACCTTTGCCCAGCTTTTTATGATGGGGTACGCCCTTACCCTTATTTTCACCCTTAACATGGGATGGGTGGTGGTGGCCATTTACGGGGTGATGATCGGGTTTGCGGCCCTGACCGTAAAAGGCCGGATGCAGGAAAAGCAGGTGCCGGTTTTTGTGCCTACCTTTGTTTCCATGCTGGTGAGCTATATGCTGGTGACCATTCTCATCACCGGGGTGGTGGTGGGAGTGGAGCCATGGTGGAACCCAAGATATTTTTTGACCTTGGGAGGTATGGTGGTCGGCAATTCCATGACGGCCATAGCCCTTTCGTTGGAGCGTTTGTTTTCGGAACTCAGACAGCGGTCTGACGAGGTGGAAATGATGTTGTGCCTGGGAGCGGATTACAAGGAAGCCAGCCAGTCCATGCTGGCTGGGGCGTTGAAAGCGGGCATGATTCCTTCCATCAACTCCATGATGGGAGCGGGGATTGTGTTTATCCCAGGCATGATGACGGGCCAGATTCTGGCCGGGGCGGACCCCCTCATCGCCATCCGCTACCAGATTGTGGTTATGCTCATGCTGGTGGGTTCCACGGCCATAGGGTCTTTACTCATCACCCTTTTGGTGCGGCGTAAATGTTTTGGCAAGGCCCAGGAGTTGATACTGACAAAGCCTGGGGGCTGATACAAAATTGAATTAGGGGGACACGACTCTTATCTCTTTCGGAAGCCATAATTACTTATAATATTAAATGATTGAGATAAAGATCGTGTTTGAATGCATAAGTACTTGCCTTTTAAAGGAGACCCCCTCGGTGGTATAGGATAGGCTG
>JAEINP010000086.1 GCA_016342355.1 Desulfatibacillum sp. | reverse complement strand
GTATCCCCGCAAGGCCCGGTGAGTTCGGTAATCTGGCTTGCCTGATCCAGGATACCCATGCCTTTGCGTTCCACATAGTATTTGATGGCGGTATCCGAATAGCCGGAAGATTGGAGCATGTCCCGCACTGCATCTGCGTCGTGATTCTGTAAAATGTCGCTTCCCATAGTTCTTTCCCCTAATCTGTGCTTTGATTCTAAGGTATATGAGCGCTTGGTTGGACGGGATGCCTGTGCACCAGGTTTCCACAGCCCGCGCGTTCTCGTTAGCCCAATCTTCCATGCCATTAATACCGGTTTCGATCAAGGTCTAACTGAAAATCTGGCTTTACCGGGCCAGGAAAAAGCTGTTTTTTTGTTTCTGCTCCTTCATACAGCCAATTCTTTCCGGCTCTCCCTGCCAGCCGCCCACACAAAAAACAGGGCGCCCAAAGTCGCCAGAACACCGCTGGTGGTGAAGGCCGCCGACAGGGAAAACACATCCATAAGTATGCCCGCCACCAGAGAGCCCGTCAGCATGCCCAGGCTATGCCCGATGGTGAGCAGAGCCATGACCGAGCCCATGGCCTTTTCCTTATGCCCCTCGATTACGCAAATGGCCGTGAGAGCCGGAACCACTATTCCGCCGCCTACGCCAAAAGCCATGTTGCACGCGAACAAGGACCAAAATCCCCGGGCATATGAGAATGAGTAAACAGCCACGGCGATTATCAGGCTTCCTGTCACGCACAGGATTTTCTTGTCTATCCTGTCCGCCAGCCACCCCATGGGAGTCTGCAAAACCCCGGAAGTCAGAACCCCCAGCATGATGAGAAACCCTATGGAACTGGATGAAAGACCGAATTCTGTATCGGCGAATACGGGTAAAAATCCCCAAATGGCCCCAATGCAAAAAGTATAGGCCGTCCTCAGGGCGATGGCGCCCATTATCTTGCCGTTGTGCATAAGGATTCTGTACTTGACCGGCTCCCGACCCCGCGCAAGCCTGGGTTCGTCCTTCACGGGCGGCAGGAATATTGCGGCCATGGCGCAAGCCAGGAGGGACAGCCCACCCATGCAGGCAAAGGCGGTTTTTAATCCAAAATGGTCGTGGACCACGCCGCCCAGGATGGGTCCCAGGGACAGGCTGCTGTACATGGAAATATTGAATATTCCCATAAAAAAGCCCTCCCGGCCTTGGGGGGCGAGTTCTCCCACATAAGCCTGGCAGACAGGGAGGATCATGGCCGAAGCAATGCCCTGGATAAAACGGATGACAATCAGCTCGGTCACCCCATCCGAAAACATAAAGGCCACGGAAACCAGGGAATACATGAACAGGCCAAAGGCAATGAACGGCTTGCGGCCCTTCATGTCGGAGCGTTTGCCGAAATAGGGGAGAAAAAGTATCCTGGAAAAGGAAAAGGAGCCGAAAATCATGCCCACCATGAACCCGGAGGCGCCCAGGTTGCTGGCGTAAACCGGCAGCAGGGGCACGACAATCCCCACCCCGGTTACGGAGGTGAAGATGCTGAAAAACAGGGTAATTAAAATTCTTCGGTTCATGAAACAATCCTGGCAAGGCCGCCTTGTTTCCCCCTTCCGGATTTACCCCCGGATTTCAGCCACCACGGACTCCACATAATCCTTGATTTCAGTGAGTCGCTCCCGGGACAAAGCCTCAAAGCGCAAGACGAGAACCGGCTGCGTATTGGAAGCCCGCACCAAGCCCCAGCCGTCTCCGAACAGGACCCTTACGCCGTCTATATCTATGATCTTGTGGCGAGAGCGAAAATACTCCGTAACCTCTTTGACAATGGAAAACTTGGTTTCCTCGGGGCATTCCACCCGGATTTCCGGGGTGTTGTAAGTCTTGGGAAGGTCTGCAAGCAGGTCCGACATTTTTCCGCCCGAGTCCGCCAGTATCTCCAGCAAGCGGCATGCTGCATAGGCGGCGTCGTCAAAACCCAGGTACCGGTCCGCAAAAAACATGTGCCCGCTCATTTCACCGGCGAGTTCCGCTTTTTCCTCTTTCATCTTGGCCCGAATCAGGGAATGGCCCGTCTTCCACATGATGGGTTTGCCGCCCCGTTTTTCAATATCGTCGTACATGGTCTGGGAGCATTTGACTTCCGAAATAAACACGGCGCCGGGCTTGCGGGTGAGGATCTCCCGGGCGAACAGGGTTAATAGTTGATCCCCGTATATCATGGCGCCGGTTTCATCCACCACGCCCAGGCGGTCCCCGTCCCCGTCAAAGCCTATCCCCAGGTCCAGTTTTTTCTCCCGTACCAGAGCGGCAAGGTCCACCATGTTGTCCATGACCGTGGGGTCGGGTTCGTGGTTGGGGAAATTGCCGTCCATGTCGCAATAAATGTCGTGCACCTCGCAGCCCAAGGCATTGAGCAAGGGAACCGCAACCACGCCGGCGGTTCCGTTGCCCGCGTCAATCCCGACACGAAGAGGTTTGCTAATGGTTATATTATTAAGCACATAATCCTGATAGGCTTGGTTGACTTTGTGGTCCGCACTGGCGCCCTGCCCTGTTTCAAAATCCTTGTTTTGAATAATGGCCAGGATCTTTCGGATTTCCTCTCCATGGACGGAGTCCGTACCGTTGCTGATTTTAAACCCGTTGTACTCCGGGGGGTTGTGACTGGCCGTCACCATGACCCCGCCCTCGGCCTTTAAATGGTGTATGGCGAAACTGAGCAAAGGCGTGGGGCAAACCCCAATGTCCAATATATTGCAGCCAACGTCCATAAGTCCCCGGGCGGCCCGAGCCGACAAGGCCGGAGAGGAAAGGCGGCAGTCCCGCCCCAGGACAATTTTTTGGCTTCCTTTTCTGATCAGCAGGGTTCCGATAGCCCTGCCCAGGTCATACACATTTTCTTCCGTAAGGTCTTTGCCTGCAATTCCCCGAATGTCATACTCCCTGAAAATCTGCGGATTCATGAAGTCCTCCCAAAATGTAATTTTCCAATTGTAATTTATTTAATAAAATTAGCAACTAAAACCGTTGCCCCCACCACCCAGCAATAGGGGGCGAACCACCACATACTGCCCTTGCGGACAATAGCCAACAGCCACTTGAGCGCAGCCAGGCCTGTTAGTGCGGAAATGACTCCCCCTGTCACCAGCATGGCCACGGGGGGATGACTCCCGCCCCCTGCGTCAGCCACTTCCAGAATAAGGGCCGCCACGATAGCCGGGATGGAAAGTAAAAAGGAATAGCGGGCCGCCACCTCCCTGTCCACCCCTAAAAACAGGGCGGCGCATATGGTGGAGCCGGAACGGGAAATACCGGGCAGGATGGCGAGCCCCTGGACTGTGCCTACGACCAAGGCGTTTAACCCTGTTACGGAGGATAGTTTTTTACCTTCAGCCCCCACATACCGGGTGGCCCACAAAATGAGACCTGTAATCAGGAGCATGGCGCCCGCCAAAGCGGGCGAGGCGAACAGCTTGTCCGCCACTTTGTGAAAACCCATGCCGATAAAACCCGTTGGAACGGTCCCGATGATGATCAGCAGGGCCATTCTGGCGTCCTGGTCTGTCGCCCAAACCGTGGCCATGGCTGCTTTCCCGCCGCGTGTGGCTGCCGCAAAACGTAAAAGCCCCTTGGTTGCGTCCACAATCTGGGGGAAGAACGTCCACACAACCGCCGCCAAAGTGCCCACATGCAGACAAATATCAAACAGGAGTTCCGGCTCTTCCAGACCCATGAGGCTTTGAAATAACACGAGATGCCCCGAACTGCTTACGGGAAGGAATTCCGTAAGCCCCTGAACCACGCCCAACAATATTGCTTCAAGCCAATGCAAGGAGGTGCTCCTTTTTTCAGGTTATCACCAAACCGGATATGAGGTCCGGAACGGGATGATGGTGTAACTTTTTTTCATGGTTTGATCAACCATTCTCTATGTTTGATACCAAGTTGTGGTGTTTTCAGTAATATGGAATTATGGAGGACTTGACATCTTGGTTTCATCATGTGCGGAACGATGCCGGGTAAGGTTACCCCCATCGTCAAGACAAAAAATGGCTTGGTTTAAGGTGTTCAGATTATGATGGCCAGTCTGTTTTTGATGGGTTCGTTTAAGCTTCTTTTGCCGTGTTTCTCCCCAGGGAGTATCCTGTGTCATCCGCCCGGAAGACAGGGCAACGCTGGGGAGCGACCCGAGTCTGCGGACCCAAGTATAACTCACAAAAGAAACATCCGGCCACCTTATCCCATCGAAATTATTTGCAATATTACCATGAATTTATGTATTATATTGATAAATGAAATCAATCATGCTACATTCGTTTTTGTAATCATTGGTATAATTGATATTAAAATCTTATCAAAAAGGAGCTTCAATGAAAAGGTTACTCGTTTTAGGGTTGCTGTTGATTTTCACTTTAATTTTTACGTCTCCCGGCGCCGCCAATATGTGGAACTACACCCCCCCCGAACTGGAAAACCTCGTGGTGTTCGGCGACAGCCTTTCAGATTCCGGCAACCTATTTTCCGTCACATCGGGAACCTCTCCCGACCCGGAGGAATATTGGCAGGGACGGTTTTCCAACGGACCGTCATGGCCGGAAATAACGGCAGACATGATGGGAATTGAAAATGTGTACCTTTTGGCCAAACAACAGGCCGCTGGAAAAACCGAAGGAAAGGCCTCCGCTGACGATCCTGATCCCATGGAGGCGTTCCAGACCCCGTTTTTTTTCAATAACGCCTATGGAGACGCGGACTCCAGCGACACAGAAACCAACCTGGGATGGCAGATAGCATTCTGGGAAAATAATGGAATGACCATTCCCGATAAGACCCTGGTGGTGGTTTGGATCGGCGCCAACGATTTACTGGGCATGGACTCCGCGGACAACCCTGGGATATATGCCTCTGGCATCGTGGATAGCATATACAATAGCTTGAAACGAATTGAAAACCTGGGCGCCAAGTATATTGCCGTGTGCAACATACCTGATCTTGGAGCCACGCCCCGCTTCAAGGGTACGCCTGATGAAGCCGATGCAACCGCTCTTACGGTTTTATTCAACAACTTTCTTGAAAGCATGGTTAATAAAGAAAATTCGGATAATGTGGAGGTCTCCTGTAATTACGTCGACGTGTATACCATGTTTGAAAGAGTCCAGGAGCGCCCGGCCGTTTACGGAATATCCAATCTTGACCAGGCCGCTATGGGCTTGGTGGAGGATTTTGAGACGGCGGATGACTATCTTTTTTGGGACGACCTGCATCCTACCAGGACCGCCCATAAACAGCTTGCAGCTCTTATCTATTGTGACTTCCAGTACGACAAAGGATGGGATGGGGTGGACTATCTTTGGACCAATGGCCCATGGAAACAACCCATAGGACTTAGAGGAAATGAATGCACGGTTACCTCCGTTCATCTCGCCAACATTGGCGCCACAGCCCAAAAAAATCGGCCGAAAAATTCCTTACACGGGCTCCTGGATATCACAGTCGAACTGCCGCCGGGTCGAAACGACGCCATCATATACGTCTTTTTGCCTGAATACATGCCGAGCGACTATAAGTGCTGTAAATATGTCAAAGGCGAATGGCTTGATTTTTTCGAGGTCTATCAAAAAACAGGAGGAAACCAGGGCGCCAGGCAGGAAAAGGACTTGAGAATGGTCTGGATTTACCTGAAGGACAATGGCGAGTATGATCTGGACCGCACGGTAGGAGTCATCCGGGATCCCATTGCCTTTGGCATTGTGGAGAAGGAAAAATTCACGGGGTCCGATGACGGGGGAAGTTGCTTTGTGAATGCCTTGGACGACATGGACAATCCAACGCCCCTGTTTGTTTTCTGCCTGTGTGTGCCGCTCTTTGGCCTGGGCCTGGCAGTCAGGCGCATGCGTTAACGGATTTGTTTACACAATCAGGGACGCCATTTTTCTCTTTGTACATAAAGCGGTTTAACATGTTATTTCACCACCCCGCTGGTTTGCCCCTGCGGGGTGGTTTTGTGTGTAAGACACCGGTCCCCTGCAAGACGAATCCCTCGCCCTCTGATTAAAAAACTTTGCCCCCAGGCGCGGTTCTGATATGCTTTTTAAGGGTTTGATTTTAAAAGGCTAACAACCCCTAATAGGAAAGTTGGGGACATCCATGAGAACCCATCTTTCCAATTTCTTTCCATAGCAACATTTTGGTTAGGGGGACACGCGGGTGACGTCGGCAACGGGTAGTTGGATGGCACTGCAAGGCAGTTTGTTGCCAGGGTGTATTGTCCTTCCATAGAAAACCTTTATTAAAGGCGCTCCCACCGATTTCCCACCCATAAACCACCCTGCAAATCTGTAAAATCAGTCCTCTGGTTTTCCACCAATTCAGCCCTTAGCGGGTTCCAGTGCATGTATTCTACCTTCTCCACTGCCTTGAGCATGTCCCTAACAATTTTTTCAATCCCATGGATGACCTTCGGTTCCACTGGCTCAGTTGTCCCGTCTCATTGAATCTGACCAAGGCATGCACATGATCCGGCATGGCACACACAAAATGCCCGCCTTCCTGAATGAGGAAAAGCGGGCTGTTTGCTTTTGGGGGAATATTGGAAAAGCCGGCCCCGGCTTAGTGGCCCCGGCCTTTGAACTCGTCCATGGAACTGCTGATGCCCATGTAATCAGCCAGACCGTCCATCCAGGACGTGGGGAAGATTCTGAGCAGGGGAACCGTATAGGTGAAGAGAGGCATTTTGAGGACAGCCTTGTCTTTTTTCACAGCCGCCACAATTTTTCTGGCCACCTCGTCCTCTTTAAGGATGGGAAGGAGAAAGCTAAAACGGGTTTTCACCCCTTCAAACATGCCGGTATCGGTAAAAAACGGGCATACGCAGGTTGTTTTCACCCCGTTTACTCCGTTCTTGCGCAGTTCCATACGAATGGCTTCGTCAAAGCCCACATTGGCGAATTTGGAAGCGCTGTAATCGGCCAGGGAATTGACCCCGATCCAGCCTGCGGAAGAGGCCACGGTCACCACATGCCCGTGACTGGCGGCAATCATATCCGGCAAAAAGGCCTTTACCGTCCAAAAATGGCCCATGACATTGACGGCCATGGTTCTTTCCAATTGCTCGTCCGAGCATTCCAAAAAGGGCTTGCCCGAAACAATGCCCGCATTGTTTACCAGGACATCCACCTTGCCTACGTCCTTTTTCACCTTTTCGGCAAGTTGGTAAACCTGCTCCCGATCTGATACGTCCACTGTAAAAACCTCGGCCTCGCCTCCAAGGTCCTTCACTTCAGCCGCTGTCATTTCCAGGCCTTCCATGCTGGTGGCGACAAGGACCAGACGGCTGCCCTCCCTTGCGAAATGCTGCGCCATTTTTCGGCCAATGCCGCTTCCTGCGCCAGTAATCAGGACTATTTGTCCTTTCAGGTTTTTCACTGTTCTCCTCCTGGTGCTGAGTATCCCCCGGCCCGGACGGGCGTTGGGGAAGGGATGACCCGGACCCGGTCCCCATCCATGGAAAACCGGCCTCGGTTGAGAAATCGGGTATGGACCCGAATGAAGAAAAGAGTTCAACCTTTCGGCATTAACAAAGCCTCTTCCGGAAAATAAAAAGACAGAAGCATTTCTCTTCCAACCCAGCCCGATTGGCTAAAACTGGAAGGCCTGCCCTGCCCGTCCGAAAACCCTTCACTATGTTTTTATGCATAAATTGCATAGGTAACACTGCCCTTATGCATATTTACGTGAGTACGACGACCAATATAAAAGTAAGGTCAAGGTCATTCGACTTAAAAACTGTATTATCCTGTCATAAATTATTGAGAAGAATACCCGAGAAAAAAGGGAAAAACAAGTAGCAAGTTTGTTTTTCCCTTACAAAGGCGGGAAATGGGGTGGGACGATAGGGGCAAAAAGCCCCAGAGGTTGCTGAGGGACAATGTGATCTACTCCCCGGCTCCTTGGTTCCGGAACCGGGGAAAACATATTATCGCAAACTGTCATAGGCTGACCCATTCATTACTCCGAAAGCCCGAAGTGTTTAAGATAACTTCCATATCCTTCCATTTTCAGGTCGACCACAGGGATAAAGCGCAACGCCGCCGAGTTGATGCAGTACCTCAATCCCGTGGGAGCAGGGCCATCGTCAAAGACATGGCCCAAGTGGGAGTCTCCGTGGCGGGAACGCACCTCGGTACGGGTGGCGAACAGGCTACGGTCTTCAACTTCCACGATGTTCTCCTGCTCCAGGGGCTGGTAATAGCTTGGCCAGCCGGTGCCGGAATCGAATTTTTCCACGGAACTGAACAGGGGCTCCCCGGAAACAATGTCCACATAGATTCCAGGGTTCTTGTTGTCCCAGTATTCATTATTGAAGGGACCTTCCGTGCCGTTTTTTTGGGTGACCTTATATTGGATGGGAGTGAGCTTTTGTTTTAGCTCCGCATCATCGGGCTTGGAGTATTTTTTTTGTGGATAATTGTCAGGGGCCTTGGTCTCTCCGTCCCAGGCATTTTCCAAAAAGCGATCCCTTCCGGAATGAAACCGGTAGATTTTGTAGCGGAAAGGGTTCTTTTTATAATAGTCCTGATGGTAGTCCTCGGCGGGATAAAAATCGCCCGCCTCCCGGATGGGAGTAACCACAGGGGCCTTAAAACGGCCGGAGTTATCCAGGGCTTTTTTGGATTTTTCGGCAGCCTGTTTTTGGGCTTCCGAATGATAAAAAATTGCAGTTCCGTATTGTTCGCCCCGGTCCGCAAATTGTCCGTCCCCGTCCGTGGGGTTGACCTGACGCCAGAACACCTCCAGGAGTTGTTCGTAGGTAACTTTGTTGGGATTAAAAAGGATTTGGACGGCTTCCAGATGGCCTGTGGAACCGGAGGATACTTCGTCATAGGACGGATTCTTTACCCTGCCGCCAGTATAACCGGATAGCACTTCATCCACTCCGTCCAGTTGCTCAAAGGGTTTTTCCATGCACCAGAAGCATCCGCCGGCAAAGGTGGCTTTTTGAAGATTTTCTCGGGCCATTGCGTTGTTTATCCCGAGCATGAAAAGGGCTGCCGCCAATGCCACTAAAAAGATTGAAGTATTCATGGTCCGCTCCTTATTGAATGTCAGGGGCTGCTTATGGTCTGGCAATGTCCCCTGATTGGGTTCTGATTTCAAGATAAAGATAATCATTATCAAGAGCTTGTCACTAAAAATTCGCTGGAATGGAAATAGGAGGAAAAGGAGCTATGAAGATTAAGGACAGGGCCTGGACATGGAACAAAAAGGGGGGACAGGGGCGGAAAACGGATTATGTACCAGTGCGGGGACTGAGGTCAGGGGCCGCAAAGGTTCGCAGCATAAAATAATGTCGCCACGTTGGTTTTGTTGAGTTTCGTGACAATCAATCCAGCCAGTTGGAAAGCGCCATAAACGGTGAAAGGCCGGGCTTTTCGATGAGAGAAAAGTCCGACCGGGAATATCGGATGAATGGCGCCGTTGGATAAAGCCGCCCACAACCGGAGGAATGGGGTCAGGAGGGGTATTTGTCTCCAAAGGAATTCATGATTTTAATGAAGCTCTCAGGGGTCCGCTCGCCCTGGTAGGGCATGACATTGCCTGCGGAGGGATCCAGGAAAAAAATGGCTGGGATATACCGGACCTGGTATATGCCCGGGCTTTCCCTGTCTTTATCCACGTTTATGGCTATGTTTACGAGCCTGTTGGAGGCTTCACCCACATTTTTATCCGTAAACACGTTGGCTTTCAAATCCTGGCAAGAGGGGCACCAGTCCGCCTCGAAAACCAGCATGATGGGTTTACCCTGCTCTTTTGCCAAGGCCAGGCCTTGGGCGTAGTCATGGACAAAATTCACCGCCAAGGGACCGGCTGCCTTCTGGTCTTTGCAGGAAGCCAGGCCCGCAAGGGCCACAAGAATGAGAATCACCACATAGCGTTTCATGAAAAAAGTCTCCTGCACACGGGGATTAATCCCAGGATGATACCTTTCCCCGAACCTGTTTTCTCCTGGACCGGATTTTTTTGGAGTCCAGGCGTCTTTGTTTGGCAGCCAGGGAAGGCTTGGTGTTTTTCCGGAGTTTGGGTTTTTGGCACGCCAAGTCAATAAGGCGGACCAGTCTGGTCAGGGCTTCTTCCCGATTTTTGAGTTGGCTTCGGGTTCCCCTGGAGTCTATCAAGAGAATACCCGCGGTGGAAATCTTATTGCGGGCAATCCTCATGAGCCGGGTTCGGACATCCTCAGGCAGGGACTGACTGTTGAGTACGTCAAACCGAAGCTGCACGGCGGTGCTGACTTTATTTACATGCTGTCCACCCGGGCCTGAGGAGCGCACGAATTCACAGGCGATTTCCTCCTCGCCCAGGCTGACGCGGTCATTAACTGGTATCATATGAAAATGGTCCTAAGACCTTTTATAAGCTCCTGGTCTATAATATAATTTCCTAAAAACTGGAAAGGATTACGGATGTAACACAGCCCTTCCCAAGAGCACTATTCCTCAAACATCTTGTCGACTTGCGCCTGATTGACCTTTTGCTGGGCTTCCAGTTCCTTGGAAAGGTCCTTGGCCTTGTTCAATGCGCCAATCTGTACATCAAAAGGCGTGGTCACCTGTTTTTCCGCTTTGGGAGGGGGAGCTGATTTTTTCTCTTCATCCCCCGAGCAGCCGCCAACCGTGCAGCACAACAGAATAATCATAAGGCATTTTGTGAAAGATTTCATAGCGCCTCCTTGTAATTTGCAATAACGACACCCCTGACCATAGCATTGTCAGGCCCGCCGGGGCCACCCTTTTTGCCCCAAGGGAGTGCCTGAACCAGTTTTTAGGCACTGGCCCGGATGATTTCCACAGCCTCTGCCGGGCCGATAAGCCCTCTTTCCCCCAGCTTGGCCTGATCCCGCTCCAGACCGGCCTTTGCATATTCTGACGCCTCTTTCACGTCAATGCCGTAATCAGTCAGGCGGGTGGGCATGCCCAAGCCATTGAAAAAACATTCTGTTTCAGCAATTGCCTGGTTTATAGCCAGGTCCGGTGAGGTCGTGTCAAGGTTCCAGACCCGTTGGGCGAATTGCAGCAATTTTTCCTGTTTGTCTTCCTTTTGGCGCCTGAGGAGGCAGCACAGAACCACTGCAATGGCCTCGGCATGGGCCAATCCGTATTGCACGGTCAGTTCGTGGCCTATCCTATGGGTGGCGAAATCCGTGGGCACACCGCATTTCAGCAGGCCGTTCAAGGCCTGGTTGGCGCACCACATAAAACTTGCCCGAGCGTCATAGTCGTCCTTTTGCCGGAGGGTTTTGGGGCCAACCTCCAGGAGGGTGAGCAAAACCGCTTCCGCCTGCCGGTCCTGTAGAGGAGCGTCCACAGGATAGGTAAGGTATTGTTCCAGGACATGAATAAAGGCGTCCACTATGCCGTTTCGGACTTGGTTGTCGGGCAGGGAAAAGGTGACTTCCGGGTCCATGACGGCAAACTGGGGAAAGAGTTTGTCTGCATGAAACACAATTTTTTTGCGCTCGGACTTGCGCGAAACCACACCGATATTGTTGGTTTCCGATCCCGTAGCCGGAAGGGTGACCACCACGCCCAGGGGCAGGGCCTCCAGCACCTTGGCCAGTTTGGAGCAGATCTCCCAGGGATCGCCAGCCGTATATTTGCTGGCTGCGGCGATGAACTTTGTACCGTCCATGATGGACCCGCCCCCCACTGCCAGGAGAAAGGCGGGGTCTTCCCGTTTGACCATGTCCACGGCCTCCATGAGGGTATCGTACTCGGGGTTGGGCTTGATCCCGGAAAACTCGACCACATCCCGCTTTTTCAGGGATTCCATTACCTGGGCATGGACCCCGTTTTTCCGGATGGAATCCCCGCCGGTGACCAGCATGATCTTCCCTTGGGGAGGCACAAGGTTTTTCAACCGGCTGATGGTTCCTTTGCCAAAGACCACTTTGGTTGGGTTATGATAATCAAAATTTCTCATGGATAGTCTCCAGGGTGTTGAGGGTGGACAGATCATGTAAATTATGACAAGAATTCTCAATTGCAGAATGTAACAGGCTTGTCAATCTTCCCGCCCTAAAATTATTTGATACCAATGCGTTCCAATGATATGCTTTTTGCATAGGAATTTATGAAAATATCCTCATGTGACACAGGAGAACACGATGCGTATACTTAAAAGCCCCATGCTGTACTTAATATTTCTTTGTTTTTCCCTGACCGCCTGCGCGACAGTGCCCATTACCGGCCGCACCCAGCTTTCCTTTATACCCTCGGCCCAGGTCCAGGCCATGAGTTTTTCCCAGTATGATGCATTTCTCAAGGAAAACAAGTTAAGCCGGGACGCCAAAGGCACAGAAATGGTTAAACGGG
Source organism: Desulfatibacillum sp. (assembly GCA_016342355.1). Taxonomy (GTDB): domain Bacteria; phylum Desulfobacterota; class Desulfobacteria; order Desulfobacterales; family Desulfatibacillaceae; genus Desulfatibacillum. The sequence continues at coordinate 1,160 of JAEINP010000086.1, read as the reverse complement.
CCGGTTACAAGATCCAACGGGCTGTGGAAAGGTATTTCGCCGCCAATAACATGAGCGACCAGCTTGACGGGTTTCAGTGGGAATTCAACCTTGTGGCCGATGACCAGGTGAATGCCTGGGCCATGCCCGGGGGCAAGGTGGTGGTTTACGAAGGCATATTGCCTGTGACCAAAGATGAAACCGGCCTTGCCGTGGTCATGGGGCATGAAATCGCCCATGTGGTGGCCAAACACGGGGAAGAACGCATGAGCCAGTCCCTTATGGCTCAAATGGGCGGCATGGCTCTGGATCTGGCCCTGCAGAACAGCCCGGCGGAAACCAGGGGCATGTGGCTTCAGGCCTATGGCCTGGGGTCCCAGGTCGGGGTGATCCTGCCCTTTTCCCGGGTTCACGAAGCCGAGGCAGACCGTCTGGGCCTGGTTTTCATGGCCCTTGCCGGGTACGATCCTGCCAGGGCAGTGACCTTTTGGCAGGAAATGGCGGCCACAAAAAAGGGCAAGCAAACCTTCGAATTCTTAAGCACCCACCCTTCGGACGCCACGCGGATCAGCAAGCTAAAGCAAGCCCTTCCCGAGGCCAGAAGGTATTACGGCAAGTAGTATAAAATGGTCCAAGGCTTTGGCCGGGTAATCAGACAGGCCGGAATCCGGGCTGACAGGTATTCGAAATTATTATATGAAAGAATTTTTTCAAGTTGTATCCATAGAATCGGTCCTCGACATGGCAGGGGATTTTCCCCTGGTTGGCGCGGAAGACCTGGATGTTTTCCGGGCCTGCGGCCGCATTCTGGCGCAAGATCTCACCAGCAGCGACAATGTTCCCGCCTTCGCCCGTTCCTCCATGGACGGATACGCAGTGTGCGCCTCGTCCACTTTCGGGGCTTCGGAAGGCATCCCCGCCATGCTGGAAGTTGTCGGTAGGGTGGAAATGGGTGTCACTCCGTATTTTTCCATTAAACCAGGGCAGGCCGCCATCATGCCTACGGGGGGAATGCTGCCCCAAGGGGCCGACGGCGTGGTGATGGTTGAGCATACCGAGATTTTGGATGAAAACACCATTGAGGTATACAAAAGCGTGGCCCCCCTGGGCAATGTCCTGGATGTTGGGGACGATGTCAAGGAAGGTGAGGTCATCCTGAAAAAGGGTATTTGCCTCCGGCC
>JAEINP010000085.1 GCA_016342355.1 Desulfatibacillum sp. | reverse complement strand
AACGGAACTGAAAACCTGAAAAATCCCCGCCAAGGACGTAAACAAGACCTGCGTCAAAAATCGCTCACGGATTCAGGCTTGATATTTTATCAGTTTATGAGCAGCCGCTTTTACTTTACCGTGATCGCCTGCGCATTTTTGGGATTCGGTTCCGTGCTCACAAGCGTCATTTTTCTAAACATGGATTTTTCAGGTTTGGTGGGGTCGGTCCTTTTTTTGGTCCCGATAAATTTTCTTGGTATTGTGATTTTGCGCTCAATCAATCGCACCAGAAGAAATGAATACCTGTCCTTTATTGAATTGAGGGAGTCCAATGCGGAGAAGGAGAAATTAATTCAAAACCTGCAAGCCACGCTGGATGAAGTGAAGGTTCTCCGGGGGTTCATCCCCATTTGCGCCAATTGCAAGAAAATCCGTGATGATGAAGGATACTGGAATCAAATCGAAACATATCTTGAAGAACATTCACAAATGGCGTTCAGCCACGGAATGTGCCCTGATTGTGCGGACGAGTTGTATGGAAAAGAGGAATGGTTCAAGAAAATGAAGAGGGAACTGAAATCCTGATTCCTTTCCAAACAGGCAATATACCAAATTGCTGTTAATTGAGTAAGTTCCAGAATCTACTTTTGTGAACACAACTTGGGATTACAGGAGCCTTTGCCGGGGATTGCCCTTGCCCACGGCCCTACTATAATCGCCCCTCCCCGACCCCTTTCAGGCGAAGGGATTGGAGCCGTCCTCAAACAATATACAAGGAAATGAGCAGGTTATATCTTCTATTAAAACCGCTGTCCAGACTTTTCAACCTGCCTAATACCTGTAGTTTTCCGTGTAATAATGGTTGATAAGGCTGTCGGTGTTGAAGACGTACGCCACCAGGGCGGCCCGAATCCACATGCCGTTGCGCTCCTGTTTCCAGTAAGCGGCCCGGGGGTCCTGGTCGATCCTGAAATCCAGTTCCTCGCGCCGGGGCAGGGGATGCATGACAATGGCGGAAGGCTTCATGGTGTTGACCTGTTCAATGGTCAGGCAATAGGGGCCGTAATCCACCTCGGCGTCGGCGATGTCCTGGTCTTTATATTCGTCCTGGACGCGGGTGACATAGATAGCATCAATATCCCGGATAATGGTGTTGACGTCGTCTATCTCATTATAATGCGCCCCTTTGTGATCCAGCCATTTCCGCAAGTCTTCCTTGATCCTCATGGCCGGGGGAGACACAAAGGTCATGGTGATATTTTCATAGCGGGTGAGAAGTTTGGTCAGGGAACGCACCGTGCGGCCCCGGGCCACATCCCCCATAAAGGCAATGTGGATGCCGTTGATGCCTCCGGCCCTTTCTTCAAAGGAACGGGACAGGGTGTAAAGGTCCAAAAGAGCCTGGGTGGGATGTTCGTCCGGGCCCGCCCCTGCGCTGATGACCGGAATGGGCCTGCCTGTTTCGTTCATGAGGTAGGCGACTTTTTCGGCAAAGCCCCCTTCGGCATGGCGCATGATGATAAGGTCAAAATAATTGGCAAAGGTCCTTACCCCGTCAATGTCGCTTTCTCCCTTGAATGAGGAGGAAATGCTGGGGTCCCGGACTTCGGCGTAATTCATGCCCAAAAACTGGCATGCCCTGACAAAGGACAGATAGGTGCGGGTGGAGGGCTGGGTAAAGTAAAGCATGGCGGATTTATGAGCCAGGAGGTTGCCCAAAAAGTCCAGCCCTTCCCGCGATTTGGCTATTTTACGCAACTTGGTGGCCACGCCAAAAAGCAGGTCCAGGGTTTTTTTCCCGAATTGTTCGGCGAAAATAATATGAAAAAGTTTCTCATTGCGCATGAGCAACGTAAGTTTTTCCCGTGTGGGCAGTTTTGTCAGTTTTTCATAGGGGTAGGGCATTGTTTTCCTCCTGGGAAACAGGACGGGGCCATGAACCGCAGGGCCGAAAATTATCATTGGTCAAAACGATTATGGCTAACACGCTTTTTCGCGGGTTGTCAAAATATTTCAGGAGGCGTCGGACTTTTTTTCCGGCTTTGTTTCGGCGGGGGCTGCCTCCTTGGGCGAAACAACCATAACTGACTGGGATTGCATGGAAAAATCCAGGTCTTTGAGCTGGTCGCTCATGAGCTGGGCTTCCACGATTTTCAGGTTTGCAGGACAAGACTCCAGGGAACAGGGTTTGGCGGTAAAGTCCAGGGTTACAATGGGAAAAGCCTCTCCCTTAATACCCCGGGCGCCCGCCATGACCACAACCACCCGGCCCGGATTTTTGCTATTCACCACATGCATCAGGCTTCCGGCTTTTTGGCCTTTGGCGGCCTTTTGGAATTCAAGCACCTGGGCGTCATACTGGATAACCAGCTTGACACCGGCCAGGTTGTCCACGGAGTCTATCATAACTGGAACGGTTATGGCGTCTCCGGCTGTCACCGTGGCGGAGGGTATGCTCACTTCCAGGGCATGCCCCAAACCAGCAAGGCATGGCAAGCCGCAAACCAGCGCCATAATTATTTGAATAAATCGATAAGGCCTCAATAATCCTCCCCTGCATCCGGCACTTACGCAATGAGTCCCAGTTGCCTGACCCTTTCCAGGAGATCCTGAATTTTGACGGGCTTGGTCACATAGGCGTCACATTGGTCCCGAAATGCCCCCTCTATATCTTTTCTTTCGGACAGGGTGGTTGTCATGATGATTTTGACTCTCTGTTCCGGCTCCAGGTCCCTGTCCTCTTCCAGAAAGCGAATCTGCGTCAGGGCGGACCGTCCGTCCACGTCCGGCATCATCACATCCAGGCAGATCAAATCAAATTTCTCATTGGTTGCCAAGGCCTTGCGGAAAGCCTCTATGGCTTCCCTTCCGTTGCTGGCGGTGTGGCATTTCCCGTGGGGTTCCAGGCCCCGGCATAAAACCATGCGGCTGACCGCATCGTCATCCACGATAAGCATTTTCAAGGGGGCGGCTTTGTGTTTGGCCCCTATTGTCCCGGCCTTTGGCAGAAACTGCGCCGCAGCTAACTGCATGGCCTGAAAATCTGCTTCCGTGAGGCCTGCGCCAAGAACCACCTTTTGGGCCCATTCGGGGCTCATGAGGTCGCCGGGAGCATGGGAGTCGGAATTCACCACTAAGCGTGCGCCGGTTTTTTGGGCCATCCGCGCCACATGCCCGTTGGTCAGGCTATGACCTTTTCGGCCGGTTATTTCCAGGAGTATTCCCATTTCCGCGGCCTGGGTGGCTTCGGCTTCCGAAATCATGCCGGGGTGGGCCAGGACATCCACCCGGGCATCGATGGCCGCCTGGTTGGTGCCGGGGCATACGGGTTCCACAATGGTTTCCCCGTGGACCACCACCACTCTGGCGCCCAGGTCCCTGGCTTTCTTTGCAGCGTCCGCGATGAGGGGCGGAGGCACGTGGGTCAGTTCTATACCGGGGATGACTATGAAGGGCATTACGGCGTTGAGTTCCCGGGCCACCGTCACCAAGCGGGGTATGATGAAATCCAGGTTGGAATGGTCCCCATGGTCTGTCATGGCCATGGCTTTCAGCCCGGCCACCTGGGCGCGCCGGGCCAGTTCCGCAGGGATCAGGGCGCCGTCCGAAAAAATCGTGTGGGTATGCAGATCAATCATGGGTAATCACATTTTGTATTTCCCGAAATCATCGGGGTTAAGTTTTTCCAGGTATTCCGCCCATTTTTTCCCTTCTTCGCTATCGTCCTCGGCAACTGCAGGGCCGGCGGCCGTGGACTTGGTGATGACCGCCTCCTCTGCAAAAATGGGTGACTTGGTCCTGAGGGCAATGGCGATGGCGTCACTGGGACGGGCGTCCAGGGAAAAGGCCCCGCTTTCAGCGTTAAAATAAATCCGGGCGAAAAAGGTGCTTTCCTGGAGGTCGACAACCTCCACCCTGGCCACGGAAATTTCCAGGGTGTCCACAAAATTCTTGAACAGGTCGTGGGTCATTGGCCTGCTGAATTCCACGTTCTGTAATGCCATAGCTATGGATGCGGCTTCCAGGAGGCCGATCCAGATGGGCAGAGTCTGTTCGCCGTCCAGGGACTTGAGGACCAGAATAGGGGTGTTGTTGGAAGGGTCCAGGGCAAGTCCGGCGACTTCCATTTCATGCAGCATGGCTCTCCTCCGTTGGGGGCTGTGGGCACTGGTCGTCCTCGCCTTTTAATGCGCCAAGCAAGGAATTAGAATACCCGTTTTCTATCATAACGTCCACTTGTTTTCCCACCAGATCGCCGCAGGCCGGGGCCAGAAAATTAACCGTGACATGGCCCGTGGTCCTGCCGCGCCACTGTTGGGGATTCTGCTGGCTTCTTCCCTCCACCAGAACCCTTTGGACCGTGCCCACAAGGGCGTAATGCTTGGCCCGCGTGATTTCCTCCGAAACCTCCAAAACCCGGGCAAGGCGTTGGTGCTTCACGGTTTCACTTAGCTTCCCGGGAAATTTGGCGGCAGGCGCCAGGGGACGGTCCGAATACATAAAGGCAAACAGGGAATCATAATCCGCTTCCCGAATGAGGTCCATGGTGTCCTGAAAATCCTCCTCGGTTTCCGAGGGAAAACCGGCAATGATGTCGGTAGTCAGCCGGATTTCAGGGCAGGCGGCTCTTAAAGCCCGGACCTTTTCCAGATAATCCTCCCTGGTGTAGCCACGATTCATTTTTTTAAGGATGCGATTGGAGCCGGACTGGACCGGCAGATGGATGTGCTTGCACAGCTTGGGCAGGGTCGCGAAGGCCTGGATCAGCTCCGGAGATAAATCCTTGGGATGGGAGGTGGTGAACCGAATACGCTGAACGCCGGGAATCCCATGGATCTGCTTGAGCAAATCTGCAAAGGAACCAAAACCTTCCTTGTTTCCGTAAGAATTGACATTCTGGCCCAGGAGGGTGATTTCCTTCATCCCCTTGGCCGCCAGGTTTTCCACTTCATGGAGGATTGCCTTGCTGTCCCGGCTCATCTCCCTGCCCCGGACATGGGGCACCACACAGTAGGTGCAGTAGTTGTCGCAACCTGCCATGATGGTGACAAAGGCGGTAATGCCGCTTTCTTCCTGAGGCTTTCGATCCAATAGCGGCTGGGTGATTTCCTGGAATGTGTCCGTGAAATCCGTCACCACCACCCGCTTTCCCCCGCGCTCCGCCCGGGAGACAATTTCAGGCAACTGATTGATGGCATGGGGGCCGAATACAAAATCCACATAAGGCACACGTTCCAGGAGGCGGTGAGCCTCCTGCTGGGCCACGCAGCCCCCTACCCCGATGATCAGATCAGGGTTATTGGCCTTAAGCCCCACCAATCGTCCCAGATAGCTGAACACCTTTTGTTCGGCCTTGGCGCGGATGGCGCAGGTATTGAGAAGCAGACAATCCGCGTCCTTCTTATGAGGGGTCAGCTCGTATCCCTGGGCCGCCAGGACTCGGGCCATGGCCTCGGAGTCATAGACATTCATCTGGCATCCCATTGTTTTTATATATAATTTTTTTTGTTTCACGGCGCCTTTTCTCAAGATTCCAACCTGTCCATAAAAATCGACTGACTCAGGGAAGCCATGATTCCTTCCGCTTCCTTTTCCCTGCCCGGAGGCACGGAAAAGGAGATAAGCCCGGTTTTGGCGTCTATTGTCGTGACAATGGCCACGCCGTCACAGGCCTCCACAATAAAGCGTATGAAGTGAATCTCCTTAGGGTCCACCCTGAATTTATGCAAATTGCATTCCATATTACCACTCGCCATAGCCTCCCATGCCAGGAGCGCTTATCAAATCGCCTGCGTTTTCCAGACATGCAAAGGAGATCTTGCTCTTTGCTTATATAGGCCAGAAGAGCCTGGCTATTTGAGCTTGGCAGCGGCTTCCTGGAAAATTTTATTGATGTCCAGGTTCATGGTTCCTGCCTGCCGCAGCAGAGCCGCCACTTCCGGATATCCATCCCCTTCCGCCCGGGAGGCCCAGGTTTCGTAGGTTTTGGCGTGATCCTGATTATGGGCTACCCAATGCTCCAGCAATTTTTGCAGCTTTTCCCGGGTGTTCATGGGAGAAACTGTATCGTGGGAATGCCCATGGCTGTGGTCATGCCCGTGTTCATGGTCATGGTCATGGTCGTGTTCGTGGTCATGGTCGTGATGATGGTGGCTCATAATGATTCCTTATTGTGTTCATTTCCGTAAAAAAAACCGCTCCAAACCGGCCAGGGCCATGGTACGCTTTATGGGGATCTTTGGCAACGGGCTTTTTGCCCGTAGATCCCTGCAATTCGTAAACCCTGACAGGTTGACATTATCGATAAGCGATACTATCATGACAAGACAACTCCTTAGCGTTCTCCTGCCATATCGAATATGCACGGAGGCCAGGGAATGCGCAACCCAAAAAGGCCAGAGGCCTTATAAAAGGAAAGGAAATACACCATGGCTGAAGGTATTTTGGAAGTGAATGATTCCAGCTTTGACAGCGACGTTATCAAGTCGGACAAACCTGTTCTGGTGGACTTCTGGGCGCCCTGGTGCGGACCCTGCCGCGCCATTGCTCCGATTGTGGAGGAACTGGCAGCGCAGATGGGCGACAAGGTTACCTTTGCCAAGTGCAACGTGGACGACAACCCGGTGACTCCCAGCAAGTACGGCATACGCGCCATCCCAACCCTGATTGTTTTTAAGGGCGGAGAAGTGATGGAGCAGATCACGGGAAATGTGCCCCGCACCAAGATTGAAGAGGCCTTGAAAAAGGCCCTGTAGGGTTCCCCCTTTACTTCGGACATAGGCTGGAATACAAACCATGAGTGACACCCATTACGACTGCCTGATAATTGGCGCCGGACCCGGCGGGCTTACCGCAGGGATTTACGCGGCCCGGGCAGGCATGAAAATCCTGCTCCTGGAAAGGACCTCCGTGGGAGGGCAGATCCTGGTTACGGATTTTATCGAAAATTATCCGGGATTTCCCAAAGGACTCAGTGGCTGGGACCTTGTCGAAGCCATGAAAAGCCAGGCAGAACACTTTGGGGTGACTATTGAAAACCAGGAAGTGATTTCCGTGGATTTCACGGGGCCCGTAAAAAAGGTCAATCTGCCGGATAAAACCCTTACGGCCACCAGTGTGATCATCGCCTCCGGAGCATCACCCAGGAAACTTGGGGTGCCTGGAGAGCAAAAGTTCATTGGCAAAGGGATTTCCACCTGCGCCACCTGCGACGCGCCTTTTTACAGGGGCAAGGTGGTGGCGGCCGTGGGCGGGGGAGATACAGCGGTTCAGGAAAGCCTGTACCTCACCAAATTCGCGGACAAGGTTTACCTGATTCACCGCCGGGACCAGCTCCGGGCCACTAAAATTTTGCAGGACCGGGTCTTTGCCAACGATAAAATCGAAATCCTTTGGGATTCGGTTGTAACCAAGGTGGACGGTCTGTTCGGGCTTGACAAGGTTTTCGTCGAGAATGTCAAAACCGGGGCAACCCGGGAGCTTGCCGTGGAAGGGTGTTTTATGTGGGTGGGAATCCTGCCTAACACAGACTTTCTTGGCGATGCGGTTGCTGTTGACGAAGGCGGGTTCATTATTGCCGATGCCAGGATGCAGACCTCCGTGCCCGGCGTTTTTGTCGCGGGAGACGTACGCAACACCCCCCTGAGGCAGGTGGCCACAGCCGTGGGTGATGCCGCAATTGCCGCCGTTAGTGCGGAACACTATGTAGAGCAGGTAAAATCTTGAAAAAAGCACTGATTGTCCTCATTATCCTGGCGCTGACAGCCCCCGGGTGTTCCTGGTTCAAGGACTCCAAGGAAAAAAACGCCGAAGAACTGGCCAGCGACGGAATCCGGCTTTACGAAAAAGGCGATTATACCCAGGCCATTGATTCTTTTGTAAAACTCAAAGACTGGTATCCTTTCAGTAAATACGCCATCCTTGCCGAACTAAAACTGGCAGACGCCTATTTTCAACGGAAGAATTACGAGGACGCCATATACGCCTACGAGTATTTTGAAGGCCTGCATCCCCGTAACGAAGCCATTCCCTACGTCATCTTCCAAATTGGCATGTGCTATTTCAAGCAGATGGCGCTGCCGGACAGGGACCAGACCGCCACAGAATCCGCCGTGGAGAATTTTATGCGCCTGGCCCGGGAGTATCCCGAATCTCCCGAAGCCGCCATGGCCCTGGAGCATGTCAAAATCTGTCAGGACACCCTGGCGCGCCACGACTTGTTTGTGGGGGCATATTATTTCAAGGCCAAAGAATTTCATGCGGCCCGGGTGCGCTTTGCGGATATCCTTTCCACCTACCCTGATGTGGGAGTCCACCGCAGGGCGCTGGAATACCTGGCCTTGTGCGATGCCTTTATCGCCAAAGAAGAAGCCAAGGCCATGGAGCTTAAGGCGGAAACCCAGGAAGAACGCCGGGAGGAAGCTGAGAAGTACAAGAAAAAATTGGATAAGGAACGGGCCAAGGCTACGAAACAGGGAATTATCATTCCTCAGCCTGAAGAAGACACTGGCGTTGAAGAATAGGGTCTGCACCAGTCTCTTTACGGGTCAAAAACCTCTTCCGGAATAAAGGGCCTTGGGGGCTTTTTGAAAAAAAGGCTTTACAAGGCCCCCTGTTTGGTATAGCAGAATGATCTTTTGTGGGGGCAAGGTTTAGGAAAGCCCTTGGAATGAAATTGAACAACCAGGAGAACAAATCATGTCCAGAATGTGCGAAATATGCGGAAAAAAACCCATGGTAGGCAACAACGTAAGCCATGCCCATAATGTGAACAAACGCCGTTTCAATCCCAATCTGCAAAAGGTCCGCAGCTTGCAGGACAACGGCCAAGTCAAAAAAATTACGGTCTGCACCAGTTGCATCAAATCTGGAAAGATTGTAAAGCCTTAAGGTTGATTTCCCCGGGCCTTCTTTCCGGAATGCCCGGGGACCAGATTCAATCCGCGCCTTATCCCGGAATACCCCCTGCACAGCAGGTTAAACCGGCTTTTCAGGTTCAAGGCCCAGCCTCCCAATATCCAGGATTATCCCTGGATGACTCCTTTTCCTGACCTCCTATGGTCTGCTCCCGGACAAAAACTCTCCTCAATCAAAACACTCGAACTGTTTCTCTGTCTTCAACTATATGGGCGGCGTGTTGTCCGGCAACCAAGCCAGGAAGGGCGGAGTCGCTTTCCACTTCCCGCACCGTCTTGTTGCGCCCCGAACCCGGATGCAGTCCATGCTTGAAGATGTTTACCTCCCCCAGTCAAGCTGTGTTCCCGAGTGGTTCTGTCCTGCCTCATAATTCCCTATTTACTCAATTGTGTAATTGTTTTCACTAAGAGAAACAAGCCTATTGCCACAAGTGGACAATACATGTATAATAATTTAAATTTTAAAAGATTATAAGGGGGGCCGCTTCCACCATTCAATTCCAGACACCCCGTCAGGAACTCTACCAGATAAAATTTTTCGGATTTTGACCCGTGGACATATGACTTATCCATAGCCAGAGGAGCGATTCCGGTAATGAAACTAAAAACCAAAATGATGGTAGGCATCCCCGCGATATTGATTGTTGTCATGATTGTTTGCACCTTGCTGGTTTCCTTGCTGGTTTATCGTCAGCAAAGAATGGCTTCCCGGAATAGCCTGGACACTTCCTTTGAAATCATCCGCCAGGATATTGGGGAAAGGCAACAGGAACTGACTGCAGCGGCCACCCAGATGACCACCGCCCAGGACCTGGGAACCAAGGTCCAGTTTATTTCGGAAAACGCGGGCGAGCAAAGTGATGCAGATTTCAGCCTGTTCCGCTCCCAGTATGTAACCATGTTCCGCTCCGAGTACTTAAGCATGGCCGAATCCATCCTTGATATTTCTTCCGCATCAGGAATCCATGAGGTCAGACTATATAATCTCCAAGGACAGTTCATGCTTGGTATGAACATTGGACAAGAGGCCGCAACCCTTGCTTTCAGGCATGACGATGAAAACATGGAGAAGGCGTCCATTGGAAACGGCGTAAAAATCACGGCGGAAGACTGGGAGAAAGCCGATGTCATTGATCCGGCTATGAGCCAAAGCCTGGGAGAAAATGCGCCTCGGGAAGTCCGGGAAGCCTTTTACAGCAAGGCCGGACAAATAGGGCTCGTGGCCCAGGTCCCTGTCATGGGTTCCGTTTACAACGCCGAGTTGGATGCTTTTGAACCCAAGCAGTTTGGGTCATTGATTGCCGTTCAGTATTTTGACCAGCATTTTGTGGAAAGAGACGCCAAAGTGGCGGGCACCCAAATCAATTTATATATTCCTCAGGGCTTGAGCCATGGAACCCTGCCTGAACATGAGGCCTTCAACCTTTCTCAGTTTCCCCCAGCCGGGGAAGGCTGGACCATGGATACCCAGGAGCCTCTCCATTCCGATATAATGGTGGGGAGCAAGGGGTATTTCCAGGCGTCCTTTCCCATATACTCCCAATCCGATTGCATAGGCGCCCTGGTTTCCATGGTCCCCATGGATGTGGCGCGCAGCAATACGTTGGAGGTTATCTCGGTCTTGGTAGCCATTTTTATCGGGGGCATGGGTATTCTCCTACCCACCAGCGTCTATGCCGCAAGATCCGTTTTTTCCCATTTGCAGCAGGTTGTGGACCGGATTAAGGATATCTCCGAAGGTGAAGGGGATCTGACTGTCCGCCTGGACATTCATTCCAAGGACGAGATAGGGGATCTGGCCCAGAATTTTAACACCTTCATAGGAAAAATCCATGCCATAGTCACTCAAATCAAGCAAAGCGCCGATGCCCTGGCAACCTCGTCCAGCCAGATTTCCGCCACATCCTCCCAACTCTCCACCAGTTCCATGGAAACCTCCACCACGGTGATGGAACTGAGCACCACGGCTGAGGAGGTCAAACAGACCACTTCCGTCGCCAATGAAAAGGCCGAAGCCGTCGCCCAGGAGGCGGAAGCCACGGCCCAAATTTCCCGGAGCGGCAAAGAGGCCACAGAGGAAGCCGTCCAGGGGATGAAGCGCATTAAGGACGAAATGGAATACATAGCGGAAAGCATTGTCAAACTGAGTGAACATACCCACAGTATCGGGGAGATCATTGATGCGGTGAACGACCTGGCCAATGAATCCAACCTGCTTTCCGTAAATGCTTCCATTGAAGCGGCCAAGGCCGGGGAGTATGGCAAGGGTTTTGGGGTGGTTGCCCAGGAGGTCAAATCCTTGTCCGATCTTTCCAAGCAGGCCACAACCCAGGTCCGGGCGCTCCTGAACGACATCCAGACAGCCACCAGCGCTTCGGTTATGGCCACGGAACGTGGCGTAAAAGCCGTTGATCAGGGCGAATCCCTGGCGGCCCGTTCCGGGGATTCCATCCGGGCATTGGCTGCCAGTGTGGTCCAGGCATCCAACTCCGCCACCCAGATAGCCGCCTCCAGCCAACAACAACTGGTGGGGATTGAGCAACTGGCCCAGGCCCTGGATAGCATTACGGAAGCCAGCAGACAAAATACCGAAGGGGCCAGACAGCTGGAAACAGCCACCGTCCAACTCCATGATCTGGGGCAGGAACTGAAAGAGCTTGCCAGCAGGTTCAGGGTATAGGGCCAACCACACATTTTGCAGAATATCCTGCCTTCAACAGGGATTTGACAAAAAATCATCGTTGTCCTATTGTGCCCCATTGCTCGATGGATGAATATCCTGCCTAACCTCTCTGTTTATAAGGATTTTATAATGAAAAAGATTTCTGTCGGAATTGTAATTCTGACTCTTGTGATAGGGTCCGCCCTGGCTGGCGGACAGTTATTTGTCAATCATCAAGCGGAGATAGCATTGGAAGAGCGCCTTGCAGAAGTGAAGGATAAGGCGGATGTTCAGTGTGATAAGGTTTCGGTCAACATTTTTACGGGGGTCGCTAGTTTTCAAGGATTGAAAATGGTCACCGAAAGCTCTCCCGCTCCCGTGTTGGTGGATGAAGTCATTGTCCACAGTTTCAGATGGGGCCAGGGAAATCCCAACCAGCAGCATTTTGAAGTAATTGGGATCAAACCCGGGGCAAACGCAGAGGCCTACTTCCCCAATTCCCCCATGAACGTGGATCTGGCAAAAATTTCATGGGACCTGGAATGCGATTATGATTATAACCCGGAGCATCAAACCCTGGATGTTAATAAACTTCGCATGGCCGAGGCGCAATGCGGCGTTTTTGACATGGAATTTCATCTGGCCAACCTGAATCTTCCCCAAACTCCGCCATCATCCGACCAAATGGCATTACTAACCATAAAACTGCTTTTTCAGGCTAAAATCGTCGGGGCATCGCTCACTTATGAGGATCGGGCCTTGTTCCAATTGGCCCTGGAAAAGGCAGCCAGGGAGCACAATAAATCTGTAGACCAGATCAGGAAGGAACTTGGCGAAACCATCAAAGCACAGATGAAAATAAACCAGAGCCCGGCCTTGGCGCCGATCCTGGAGCAGGTTCAAGCCTTCATAAACAACCCCGAAAAACTGACCATACGCCTGAGTCCTCCCGAGCCCATTGGCATGCAGGCAATCCAGGCCGCTAAAACGGTGGATGAAAAAATCAGGATTCTCGGCCTGGAGGTGAAGGCATGATAACGGTTTCCATTCCCGGCTATGGCGATGTTGCGTTCAAACATCTTGTGCTGGACTATAACGGAACCCTGGCAACAGACGGCAAGGTCATTCCCGGGGTGACGGAAAGGCTCCGGACCCTGGCCAGGAACCTGGAAATTCATATTTTGACGGCCGATACCTTTGGGTCGGTGCGGGCGGCTTTTGCGACCGGATACAATGTTTCCATCCTGGGCAAAGAAGCTCAGGACCATGCCAAACGCGATTATGTAGCGAGCCTGGGAGCCGAAAACACCGTAGCTGTGGGCAACGGCCGGAACGACTGCCTCATGCTCGAACATGCGGCTTTGGGCATCGCCATTATCGGTGAGGAATGCGCCGCAGGCATCACCGTACGGGCAGCGGATATTGTTGCTCCAAGCATCGTGTGCGCCCTGGACCTCCTCATCAATCCCCTGCGCCTGACAGCCACCCTGCGCTCTTAGACCAGATGGCGCCTCCCCCGGAAGATTTTCTGATGATAAGGGATGGTCATTGTTAATGGAGGATGCAGATCCAACATATGAAATATACCGAGATTTTCAAAGACTATTTAGGTTTTAATAATGTATCCATGGAAGGGGTCCTATCTTCGATTGCCCCATTTCAGGAAAGATTGACGTGGTGCATCCAATTCATTTGGGCAGAGGGCGACATCAAAAAAATTATTGGAATGCATTATCGTGATCTTGAAACTCACTGTAACGATTCCGATCAGGGATTTATTCTTTCATTTGAAAAGTTAGTGGATTTGGTAAAGGCATTCAAACACATAGTGGATATGACTGTCATTGCTGTGCGTGCTGGAGACCCGATTCCTAATGCGTTTAAGGAAGATAACTGGGAAGAACAATGCCAGACTATTGTTACTCTGGATGACGGTTCCTGGTGGGGCTTTTAT
>JAEINP010000084.1 GCA_016342355.1 Desulfatibacillum sp. | reverse complement strand
AAAAAGAAGTGCGCTTCGCCATCCGCGAAGGTGGCCGCACAGTGGGCGCCGGCGTCGTTTCCGAGATTATCGAGTAGGGCCCAGTCAGGAGAACTAAGGTGAGAACAAAGGCAACTTTGGCTTGTACGGAGTGCAAGCAAAAAAATTACCAGACCAATAAAAACAAGCGAACTACTCCGGATAAGCTTGAATTTAAAAAATACTGCCGCTTTTGCCGTCGTCACACCTTGCATAAGGAAGTGAAATAAAAGCGGTTGTCATTGCAGGCCAGTAGCTCTAACGGTAGAGCGGCGGACTCCAAATCCGATGGCTGGGGGTTCAAATCCCTCCTGGCCTGCCAATCCATTTTTCGGCAAATCCTTAAGCTCAGGGCTGCCGCTGCCCCTTGGCGGTGGCGCTTTGGGCTTTCGGCATTTGGATGAATGTAAGGTACTATGGGACGTATACTACGTAAAAAACCGGCTTCCAAGAAAAAGAAGGCAACGGTCGCGGCCGAAGGGCAGGAACTCACAACAGCCCCAAAAAAGCCAGCCCCCGCACCGGTTCCCAAGCAGGCCCCCACCTCCCCCGGAGTCAAGGCGCCTGCTTTTTGGACCACTTCTATGGAATTTCTGCGCGAAGTCCGCGGGGAATTGAAAAAGGTCACATGGCCTTCCAGGAAGCAAACCATCGGGTCCACCGTGGTGGTCATCATATTGGTAACCATCATATCCATTTTTTTGGGACTGGTGGACATGAGCTTGACTGAGATAGTCAAGCAAGTGATTTAGGTTGGCAATTCCAGGCCCCAAGGAGGCAAGAGATTGGCTCTAAAATGGTACGTCGTTCACGTCTATTCAGGTTTTGAAGCAAAGGTGCAGACCGCTCTTGAAGAACGGATAGCTTCGTCCCGCGTTCCTGAGAAATTCGGCCAGGTGCTTATCCCCACGGAGCAAGTGGTGGAACTGGTCAAAGGCAAACGCAAAACCTCTCAGAGAAAGTTCTATCCGGGCTACATCCTGGTGCAAATGACACTGGATGACGAAACTTGGCACTTGGTGAACGATACAGCAAAGGTTACCGGTTTCCTGGGCGGCAAAAATAAGCCTTCACCGCTTTCAGATGCTGAGGCGGCAAGAATCGTGGATCAGATAGAGGCTGGCAAATTGAAACCCCAGCCCAAATACCTGTTTGAGACCGGAGATGAGGTCCGTGTTATAGACGGCCCGTTCACCAATTTTAACGGCTCAGTAGAAGCCGTGAACCCGGAAAAAGGCAAGATCAAGGTCATGGTCAGCATCTTTGGCCGTGCAACGCCCGTGGAACTTGACTTTGTCCAGGTGACAAAACTGTAGGAATAAGGAATCGGTAAAATGGCAAAAAAAGTATTAGCTATGGTCAAGTTGCAGGTTAAGGCGGGTAAGGCGAACCCTTCTCCTCCTATCGGACCTGCCCTGGGTCAGCACGGCGTCAATATCATGGAGTTCTGCAAGACCTTCAATGCAAGGACTGCCGACCAGGAAGGAATGGTGATTCCCGTTGTGCTCACGGTCTATCAGGACCGCTCCTTCTCTTTTATCACCAAAACCCCCCCTGCATCCATCCTAATCCTTCAGGCAGCCAAGCTGGCTAAGGGATCTGCGGATCCCAAGAGGATCAAGGTGGGTAAACTCACAAAAACGCAGGTGGAAGAAATCGCCAATCTTAAAATGGTTGACCTCAATGCAAAAGACATGGCAGGGGCGTGCAGCATCATCGCCGGAACCGCCAGAAGCATGGGCATAGAAGTGGTCTAGCCTGATATTAAGGAGTCTGGAGTTATGGGCAAGCCTGGAAAAAAATTTTTGGAATCCATGAAAAAGGTCAACCGTGATCTCAAATACGGTGTTTTAGAGGCCTTGGAAACAGCCATCGAAACCTCCTTCGCCAAGTTTGACGAAAGCGTTGACGTGGCTGTTCGTCTTGGGGTTGACCCCCGTCACGCCGACCAGATGGTCCGTGGCACCTGTTTGTTACCCCATGGAACCGGCAGAACAGTGCGGGTGCTGGTTTTCGCAAAAGGGGAAAAGGAAGCAGAAGCCAAGGAAGCCGGCGCCGACTATGTGGGCAACGATGACCTGGTGGAAAAGATCCAGGGCGGATGGCTGGAATTCGACAAAGCCATCGCCACCCCCGATATGATGGGCACCGTTGGCAAGATGGGCCGGGTTCTGGGTCCCAGAGGCCTCATGCCCAACGCAAAAACCGGTACCGTTACCTTCGACGTGGCCAAGGCCGTGCAGGAACTGAAGGCCGGTAAAATCGATTTCCGCGTGGAACGGACAGGCATCTTGCATGCCCCCATGGGAAAAGTCTCCTTTGGCCCCGAGAAACTGCTGGAAAATATCAGCGCTTTCTTCGATACTGTGCAGCGCCTTAAACCTTCTGCTGCCAAGGGAGTGTATCTCAAGAGCATTGCTGTTTCCACCACCATGGGGCCGGGCGTGAGAATTGACCCGCTCCTGCTTAAAGAATTGATTAAATAGGCGGCCATTCCATTTCATGCATGAGCACCGTGCAGGAATTTGCCGGCAAGCCGCTTCTGGAGGGGGGTGTTAAAAACGCTCCCCTTCACGCTATTTAATGGCAGGAAGCAAATCCCGGGAAATTTGAGCCGGTTTTCAAAAAAAAAGGAATCGCTGTCATGTATAACCACTTGAACCTTAACCTTCTGTCAAAGACCGCAGGTGCGCCATTGAATATGGCGCTTAATGGAACGGGTATCCTGCCTGCCGAGACAAAGCCCATACAAGCAGCCAGCCCAAAACACGCGCTTGTGCGGTTTTTTACAGAACACTTGGAAGGAGGTGTGAAAGACCTTTGAAACCGGAAGATAAAAAAAAGGTCGTAGAAGACCTGCACACGAGGGCCCAAAAAGCCAAATTTGCAGTGCTTACAGACTTCAGGGGACTTAATGTCGCCGCCACCAATGATCTCCGCATTAGCCTCCGGAAGGCTTCCGCCGAGTACCAGGTCGTCAAGAATACCTTGATGGCCTTGGCTATCGAAGGAACCAAACTGGAAGTTTTGAAGGATCATCTGACTGGCCCATGCGCCGTTTGCATGGCTTATGAAGACCCTGTTCAACCTGCAAAAGCCCTTACTGAGTTTGCCAAAATCAGTAAGACTTTCGAAAT
Source organism: Desulfatibacillum sp. (assembly GCA_016342355.1). Taxonomy (GTDB): domain Bacteria; phylum Desulfobacterota; class Desulfobacteria; order Desulfobacterales; family Desulfatibacillaceae; genus Desulfatibacillum. Next base: position 10,660 of record JAEINP010000084.1, on the reverse strand, counting down.
CAGGATTGGCGTCCTCGACGGGAAACTGGTGGACTTGGCCGGACTCAAGGCCCTGGCTGACCTGCCCCCCCGCGAAGTGCTGCTGGGTCAGGTTGCCGGGACACTCAATGCCATACCTACTGGATTGGTCCGTGTACTGGCCGCAGTACCCAGGCAACTGCTCTATGCCCTCAAGGCTGTTCAGGAGCAAAAGGAAGCGGCCTAACCCGCCAAACCCTGTTTTGGGTGACAATGTATCCCCTGGCCACATGCCAGGGTACGCGCAAATGCGCTGCAAATGAATATTAGGAGGATTTAAATAATGGCTGATATTACCAAACAAGATGTATTGGAATTCATCGCAAATATGTCTGTCCTGGAACTTTCCGAACTCATCAAGGACATTGAGGAAAAATTCGGCGTCTCCGCTGCCGCTCCCGTTGCTGCCATGGCTATGATGGGACCTGTCGGCGGTGCTGAAGAAGCCGAAGAACAAACCGAGTTCGACGTCATCCTCCTTTCCGTGGGCGACAAGAAAATCCAGGTCATCAAGGAAGTGCGCGCTATCACCGGTCTGGGCCTCAAAGAGGCTAAAGCCCTGGTGGAAGAAGCTCCCAAGGCCATCAAGGAAGCCATCTCCAAAGATGAAGCCGAGAAGGTCAAGGAACAACTGGAAGGCGCTGGCGCCCAGGTCGACATTAAGTAGCATGCATTACAAGGCCGGAAGCGGGAAACAGGCCAACCTGTTTCCGGCCTTTTTTTTTAAAGTGGTTATCAGTATCAGGGCCATTTCCAAAACACTGGAAAAACAACCTGCATTTTCTTAGGGAGAAACCATGGCGGACAGGCCCTTAACGCAAGTGCGTTTACGAAAAAGCTTCGGCAAAATTGCCAAGATTATTGACATTCCCAACCTCATCGAGATACAGCGCATCTCTTACCAGAGATTCCTCCAAATGGACGTGCCCCCCGAAAAACGGGAGATCATCGGGCTGCAAGCTGTTTTTCACTCGGTTTTCCCCATTCGGGACTTCTCTGGCACCGCTTCCCTGGAATTCGTCTCCTATCGGTTCGGAGACGTCAAATACTCCGTGGAAGACTGTGTGCACCGCGGCATGACTTACGAGGTGCCCATCCGCATCACGGTACGGCTGGTCGTTTTTGATGTGGATAAGGAAAAGGGCATCCAGAATATCCGGGACATCAAAGAACAGGAAATCTACTTCGGAACCATTCCCCTCATGACCGAACAAGGCACCTTTGTCATCAACGGTACCGAAAGGGTTGTGGTTAGCCAGCTTCATCGCTCCTCCGGTGTTTTCTTCGACCATGACAAAGGCAAAAGCCATGCCAGCGGCAAGGTCATCTACACCGCCAGGATCATCCCTGTGCGCGGCTCCTGGATCGATATGGAAATCGATCCCAAGGATGTTCTGTATATCCGGATCGACCGCCGTCGCAAGTTTCCAGCAACCTTACTTTTCAAGGCCTTCGGATATAGCACTGAAGACCTGTTGAATTATTTCTACCAGACCGAAAAACTGACCCTTACCCCCAAGACCATTTGGAAGGAATTCGACGCCAAAACACTCCGGGGGCAAAGAGCCAGCGTCACGGTTAAAATGCCGGACTCCAAAGAAATCATTGTCAAAAAAGGCCGCTTGTTTACCCAACGCGCCGTAAAAATCATGGCCCAGGCCGGGATTGAAAAAATCTCCATCCTCCACGAAGACCTGGAAGATAAGGTCCTTGCCAGAAGAATCATGCATCCCAAAACCGGAGAATTGCTCTTCGCCGCAAACCATGAACTGGACGAAGACACCCTGGACGCACTGCGGGAAGCCGGAGTGGATAAATTCGAAATCCTATACAGCGCCCCGGGCACAGGCGGAGATTCCGTGCGGAAAGCCCTGCTTCTGGACAAGGTGGAATCCAGGGAAGAAGCCCTGGTGGAAATCTACCGCCGCCTCAGGCCCAGCAACCCCTCCACGGTGGAAGTTGCCAGGGATTTCATCGACCAATTGTTTTTCAGACCGTCCCACTACGACCTCTCTGCGGTGGGCCGCATGAAACTCAATATGCGCCTGGACATGGAAACCCCCGTGGAAGTCAAAACCCTCCGCAGGGAAGACATCCTCCTCACCGCCAAAACCCTGGTGGACCTCAAGGATAGTCAGGGCGCCGTCGATGATATCGACCACCTGGGCAACCGCCGCGTTAGAGCCGTGGGCGAATTGCTGGAAAACCAGTACCGCATCGGCTTGGTGCGCATGGAACGGGCCATCAAGGAGCGCATGAGCCTCCAGGAAATTGACGCCCTCATGCCCAACGACCTCATCAACCCCAAACCGGTTTCAGCCGTGGTCAAGGAATTCTTTGGCACCAGCCAGCTTTCCCAGTTCATGGACCAAACCAATCCCCTTTCGGAAGTCACCCATAAACGGAGACTTTCCGCTCTGGGACCCGGCGGTCTCACCAGGGAACGGGCCGGTTTTGAGGTGCGGGACGTCCATCCTTCCCATTATGGCAGAATATGCCCTATTGAAACCCCTGAAGGTCCCAACATCGGGCTCATTGTTTCCCTGTCCACCTACGCCAGGGTCAATGAATTCGGGTTTGTGGAAACCCCCTACAGGATCGTGGTGGACGGCAGGGCAACCCGGGATATTAGATACCTTTCCGCCATGGAGGAGAAAGACCTGCCCATCGCGCAGGCCAACGCACCCCTGGACCCGGACGGGAATTTTATCAACCCCACCGTGACCTCCCGCGTGGAAGGCGAACTCACCATCGTCAAGAAAGAAGACGTTAAACTGATGGATATTTCGCCCAACCAGTTGGTGTCCGTGTCGTCCTCCATGATTCCCTTTCTGGAAAACGATGACGCCAACCGCGCACTCATGGGCTCCAACATGCAGCGCCAGGCAGTGCCGCTGCTTTCCACCGAAGCCCCCCTCATTGGAACAGGCCTGGAAAGGGTTGTTGCAAGGGACTCGGGCGTCACCAAGGTGGCCAAGCGCGACGGAAAGGTCGTGGCAGTGGACGCCTCCCGTATCGTCCTTCAACATCAGGACAACCAGGGAGACCGCATGGACAAGCAGGTTACCATTTATAGCCTGTCCAAGTTCACCCGCTCCAACCAGAACACCTGCTTTAACCAGCGGCCGATCGTGAAATTGGGCCAGCAGGTCAAGGTGGGCGACATCATCGCCGACGGACCTGCCACGGAAGCGGGGGAACTGGCCCTGGGCCGCAACGTCACCGTAGCCTTCCTGCCCTGGGGCGGCTATAACTTTGAAGACTCCATCCTGGTTTCCGAACGCCTGGTGCGTGACGGAGTGTTCACCAGTGTACATATCGAAGAATTCGAGGTGGTTTCCCGGGATACCAAACTGGGTAAGGAAGAAATCACCCGGGATATTCCTAACGTGGGCGAAGAGGCCCTCAAGAACCTGGATGACTCCGGCATTGTCCGCCTGGGCGCCGAAGTCAAGCCCGGCGATATCCTGGTGGGCAAGATCACCCCCAAAGGGGAAACCCAGTTGTCCCCGGAAGAAAAACTTCTCCGCGCTATCTTCGGCGAAAAAGCCGGGGATGTCAAAGACACCTCACTCCGGGTACCCCCGGGTGTGGAAGGCGTGGTGGTGGATGCCAAGATCTTTGCCCGCAGAGGCGTGGAAAAGGACGACCGGACACGCCTGATCGAAGACGATGAAATCGCGGCCCTGGAAAAGGATCGGGACGACGAAATCAAGATCATGGAAGATACGGTCCGTGAAAAACTGATCCAGATTGTTCGGGGTCAGGAAGCCTCGGCATCGGTCAAAAAGGGGAAAAACGTCATCATCCCCAAGGGGCAGAAAATCACCCCTGAAATGTTGGAAGACTGCCCCATGGCGCCCTTGGAAGCCCTTGTCCTCAAGGACGAGGCGCATTCCGAAAAGGTCCATGAGCTGTTGGAAATATATCGGGAACAACGCGAAAGCGTGCAGATGGCCTTCGAGGCCCAGGTAAATCGCTACCAAAAAGGCGATGACCTGCCTCCTGGCGTCATCAAAATGGTTAAGATCTATGTGGCCATGAAACGCAGGCTCTCCGTGGGTGACAAAATGGCGGGCCGTCACGGCAACAAGGGCGTGGTCTCCTGTATCCTGCCCGTTGAAGACCTTCCCCATTTTGCAAACGGTACTACCGTGGACATGGTCCTCAATCCCCTTGGCGTTCCTTCCCGTATGAACGTGGGCCAGATCCTGGAAATTCATCTGGGCCGGGCTGCCAAAAGCCTGGGAGACCAGATCGAAGCCTTACTGGAGGAGAAGAAAGTGCAGGACCTCCGGGAAAAGATGCAGCAAATCTTTGTTGACGACAGCAAGGATATCGGGGAACTGGAAGAGAAAGAGCTGCTGGAGTTTGCCGGTCAATACAAAAAGGGAGTCCACATGGCCACACCGGTCTTCGACGGCGCCAAGGAAGAGGAAATTACAGACCTCCTCACCAGCGCCGGCGTGTCTTCCTCTGGCCAGGCAGTCTTGTACGACGGACGCACCGGAGAAAGATTTGCGGGCGAAATCACCGTGGGCACCATGTACATGCTTAAACTCCACCATCTGGTTGATGATAAAATTCATGCCCGTTCCATTGGGCCCTATTCCCTGGTTACCCAGCAGCCCCTTGGCGGCAAGGCGCAATTCGGCGGTCAGCGACTGGGAGAAATGGAAGTGTGGGCCATGGAAGCCTATGGAGCGGCTTATGCCCTCCAGGAGTTCCTGACTGTCAAGAGTGACGACATGGTAGGACGGACCCGGATGTACGAGAAGATCGTCAAGGGTCAGAACGTGCTGGAACCCGGTATGCCCGAGTCCTTCAACGTCCTGGTTAAGGAACTGCAGAGCCTGGGTCTGGAAATGAGCCTCATTGAAGAGGTAAAATAAACCCGACCGGCGTTTTCTCAAACCTTCTTCTATCGTTGGTTTGGAGGTGTTGAATTTGGAAACTATTTACGATTTTTTCGCAAAACCCATGGATCCAAGGAAGTACGGGGCCGTCAGTATAGCCCTGGCTTCCCCCGAACGCATCATGGAGTGGTCCCACGGCGAAATTAAAAAACCCGAGACCATCAACTACAGGACGTTCAAGCCTGAAAGAGACGGGCTCTTCTGCGCCAAAATCTTCGGGCCCACCAAGGACTACGAGTGTAATTGCGGTAAGTATAAACGCATGAAACACAGGGGGGTAATCTGCGAGAAATGCGGGGTTGAAGTCATTCAATCCAAGGTCCGGCGGGAACGCATGGGCCATATCCAACTGGCCACACCAGTGGCCCATATCTGGTTTTTAAAAAGCCTGCCCAGCAAACTGGGCAACATCCTGGACCTCACCCTGAAAAATCTGGAAAAGGTCCTGTACTTTGATTCATATGTTGTAACGGACGCCGGAGAAACCACCCTGGAAAAGGGGCAACTCCTGTCCGAAGATAAATATATGGAAGCCAGGGAACTCCACGGACAAGGATTCTCGGCAGGCATGGGCGCGGAAGCGGTCCAGGAACTGCTCAAGGATTTTGACGTGGAAACGATCTACAAGCAACTCCGCGAGGAAATCGCCACCACAGGGTCCGAAGCCAAAAGGAAAAAACTGGCCAAACGCCTCAAGGTAGTGGATGCCTTCCGGAATTCCAAGATCAATCCCTCCTGGATGATCATGAGCGTCGTCCCGGTGCTTCCCCCGGATCTCAGACCCTTGGTGCCCCTGGAAGGCGGCCGTTTCGCCACCTCCGATCTTAACGACCTGTACCGTAGGGTGATCAACCGTAACAACCGCCTCCAAAGACTCATGGACCTCCGTGCGCCCGATATCATCGTGCGTAACGAAAAACGCATGCTCCAGGAAGCGGTGGACGTTCTTTTTGACAACGGCAGGCAGGGCAAGGTCGTGACGGGCACCAACAAAAGGCCCCTCAAATCCCTGTCCGATACCCTTAAGGGGAAACAAGGCCGTTTTCGCCAGAACCTCCTTGGCAAACGCGTCGACTATTCCGGTCGTACAGTCATCACCATCGGCCCCAACCTGCGCCTCCACCAATGCGGCCTTCCCAAAAAGATGGCCCTGGAGCTTTTCAAACCCTTTGTGTACCATCGCCTGGAAGAAAAAGGCTTGGTCTCCACGGTGAAAAGCGCCAAAAAAATGGTGGAACGGGAAGGGCCGGACGTATGGGATACCCTGGACGAAGTGGTCAAGGAATATCCCGTGATGCTCAACCGGGCGCCCACACTGCACCGTTTGGGTATCCAGGCCTTCGAGCCCACACTCATAGAAGGGAAAGCCATCCAGCTTCATCCCCTGGTCTGTACGGCCTTTAACGCCGACTTCGACGGGGACCAGATGGCTGTCCATGTGCCCTTGTCCATGGAAGCCCAAATTGAAGCCCGTACCCTTATGCTGTCTTCCAACAACATCCTGTCCCCGGCCAATGGCGCACCTATCATCGTGCCCACCCAGGACATCGTGTTGGGGATCTACTACATGACCCGGGAAGCCGGCCAATGCCTGGGCGACGGAAGCGTTTTTGGAAACCCTGAAGAAGTCCGGGTAGCTTACGACAACAAACAGGTTGACCTCCATGCGAAAATCAAAGTCCGCATGGGCAAAACCATGGTGGAAACCACCGTTGGCAGGATTCTCCTGTGGGAGGTCATACCCAAAGCCACTCTCATGGTCCTGCGCCATCTCGTGGTCAACTCGGCTGAAAAAGCAGCCCAGGTCGAAAAAGCCCTGGCAGACGCTAAAACAGATAACGACTTCAGGGACTTGGTTCGCAAGTATTCCGAAGGACGCGATAAACTATATGACGGCAACCTGGGCCTGCTCAAGCATGATGAAGTCAAGAGCGTGTTCCGCCTGGGTAATAAAGACGTGACAAAACTTGTCGCCACAAATCCCGGCGAAATGATCGGGCCCCTGGTAGAAAAAAATAAGTACCACTTTTTTCATATGATCAAACGGCGCGATGAGCCGCCTTTCTCGGTTGTGAACCGGGTTATGACCAAAGGCACCTTGCGTAATGTCGTGGACCACGTGTACCGGGCCATGGGCGCCAAGACCACCGTTATCCTGTCCGACCGCCTGAAAGACCTGGGCTACAAGTTTTCCACCGAAGGCGGCCTGTCCATCTGCATTGGGGACATGAAAATCCCCGCCAGCAAGTGGCAGATTCTGGAGGCCGCACGAAATCAGGTGGAGGAAATTGAAGTTCAGTACTCCGAAGGTCTTATCACACAGGGTGAGAAATATAATAAGGTGGTGGACATCTGGGCCAAGGCTACGGAAGACGTGGCCAATGAAATGATGGACTCCATGAAGGCCTCCAAGGAAGAAGGGGAACTGGGACTCACCAAAGGCCCCGGCTCCAACGCCATCTTTATGATGGCCGACTCCGGCGCCCGCGGTAGCCGCGACCAGATGAGACAGTTGGCAGGAATGCGGGGTCTTATGGCCAAGCCTTCCGGTGAAATCATCGAAACACCCATTACCGCCAACTTCCGGGAAGGCCTTACGGTTCTCCAGTATTTTATTTCCACCCATGGCGCTCGCAAAGGTCTGGCGGATACGGCTCTTAAAACTGCCAACTCGGGTTATCTTACCCGTCGCCTGGTTGACGTGGCTCAGGATTGTGTGGTCGCGGAAATCGACTGCGGCACCATAGGGGGGGTGGAAGTGGAGCCTCTTCTGGAAGGCGGTGAAGTCATCCAACGTTTGGGGGATAGAATCCTGGGCAGGACCGCCACGGAAGATATCTACGACCCCAATCCGGAACCTGGTATTGACTCCCTGATCGTGGCTGCGGGGGATGAAGTCAACGAAACCGCTGTGGAACGGATCGAAAACTCCGGTATTGCCCGGGTCCGCATCCGGTCCGCACTGACCTGTAAATCTCGGTACGGTATCTGCGCCACCTGCTACGGCCGCGACCTGGCCCATGGAAAGAAAGTGGAAATCGGCCAGGCCGTGGGTATTCTGGCTGCCCAAAGTATCGGTGAGCCAGGCACCCAGCTTACCATGCGTACCTTCCATATCGGTGGTACGGCAAGCAGGCGGGTCGAGCAGGCGGATATCCGGGCGCGCATCGGCGGCAAGATCGTTTATGTGGATCTGAACGTAGTTGAAAACGCCGCTGGCGATTTCGTGGTCATGGACCGCAAAGGCGGCGATTTCATCATTGAGGACGAAGGCGGCCGTGAACGGGAACGCTGCCCGGTCATCTACGGCGCCCGCATCAAGGTAAAGGACGGGGCTGAAATCCAGACAGGAGACCTCCTTGCCCTCTGGGACCCTTTCACCACGCCCATCCTTACGGAAGTGGACGGGGTTATCAAATTCGGCGATGTGGTGGCCGGCAAGACCATGCAGGAAAAGGTGGATGCCGTCACAGGCAAGGCCAGCCGCGTCATTACCGAATACAAGGACGCCGATACCCGACCCAGGATCACCATCAGGACAGAGGACGGCAAACCCGCCACCCTGCCCAGGTCCGGCGCTCCGGCCAGGTACCCCCTGCCTGTGGATGCCATCCTCCTGGTGGAGGAAGGAAGCCCGGTCAAAGCAGGCGACGTTATCGCCAAACTTCCCCGTGCAACCACCAAGACCAAGGACATCACGGGTGGTCTGCCCAGGGTCGCCGAACTCTTTGAAGTCCGGAAACCCAAAGAAGTTGCCGTGCTGTCGGAAATCGACGGATATGTGGCCATTTCCAAAGGCACCAAGGGCAAGCAAAAGGTTACCGTCACGCCCTCGGTCGGCGAGAAAAAGGAATACCTCATCGCCCGGGGCAAGCATATCAGTGTGTACGATGGTGACTACCTACGGGCCGGAGATCCCCTCATGGGCGGCTCCGCCAACCCCCAGGATATCCTGAGCATCAAGGGTGAAGTGGCCCTGGCAAGATACTTGGTGGATGAAGTTCAGGAAGTCTACCGCCTCCAGGGTGTGCGCATCAACGATAAGCACATTGAAGTCATCGTGCGTCAGATGATGCGATGCGTTAAAGTGCGTAGTTCAGGAGATACCGAGTTCATCTTTGATGAAAGGGTGGATCGGGGCAGATACCAGAGGGAAAACCAAATGGTCACCTCGCAGGGCGGACAGCCCGCTGTAGCCGAACCCCTGATCCTGGGTATTACCAAGGCCTCTCTGAGCACCGAGAGCTTTATCTCAGCAGCTTCCTTCCAGGAGACCACCAAGGTACTTACCGAGGCGGCTATTGCCGGCGCCAGGGACTCCTTGCGCGGCCTGAAGGAAAACGTCATCATGGGCCGCATCATTCCCGCAGGGACAGGCCTTCTGAAATACGCTGGAATAGACATCGGACTGGAGCAGGAAGAGATCGAAGACGAAACCACAGCAGCTGCCAGGGATCTTCTGGAACTGGAAGCTGCCGCGGCGGAAATCGCCGATCTGTCATAAAACGGTTGGACTAAGGAAAAATTGGAAACAAGAAACAAAAATTGCTTGACAAGGCCCGGTTTCTTGTATAAAAGTCTGGATTTCCTGAGCCCAACTTTCTACGGGGTTATTGAGGAACTGTTAAGGGCTGAGGATTTTTATTTTTAAAAGCTGAAGGAAACGTTATGCCTACGATAAATCAGTTAGTGAGACACGGCAGGAAGCGCTCTGTCAAAAAGTCAAATACACCGGCTCTCAAGTCCTCTCCACAAAAGAGGGGCGTGTGCACCCGCGTGTATACTACCACGCCTAAAAAGCCCAACTCGGCCCTCCGTAAGGTCGCCCGCGTCAGGCTCACCACCGGCATGGAAGTGACCGCTTATATCCCGGGCGTGGGCCACAATTTGCAAGAACACTCCGTGGTTTTAGTTCGAGGAGGGCGTGTCAAGGACCTTCCTGGTGTCCGCTATCATATCGTTCGCGGCACCTTGGATTCCATTGGCGTTCAGGGCAGGAAACAAGGCCGGTCTCATTATGGGGCCAAAAAGCCTAAATAACGCGCATGTAGCGAAAAGAGTAGGAGTTTAGGATATGCCCAGGAGGCGAGAAGTACCAAAAAGGGAAGTCCTTCCGGATTCACGGTACAACAGTGAGTTGGTGGCAAAGTTCGTCAACGTGATCATGCGGGACGGCAAAAAAAGCGTTGCAGAAGGCATTCTCTATGATGCATTCGATCTCATCCAACAACGGGCCAAAGAAGCGCCGTTGGAAGTCTTTGAGAAGGCACTCAACAACGTTAAACCTGTGATCGAAGTCAAATCCAGGCGGGTGGGTGGTTCAACATACCAGATCCCAATGGAAGTTCGCTTTACACGGCGTGCAGCCCTGGCAATGAAGTGGATAATGACTTACTCGCGCAGCCGTTCTGAAAAGAACATGTCTGCCAAACTGGCTGGTGAACTGCTGGATGCCTTCAACAACAGGGGCGCCTCAGTTAAGAAAAAAGAAGACACCCATAGAATGGCTGAAGCCAATAAGGCTTTTGCCCACTATCGGTGGTAAAGAAATATTAAATACTCTGCGGGCGCTGGAAGTCTTTCGGTATAGTGAAACGGGAAAAACCCAGCTCACATGTTTGTATAGGCCAGTGCCCACTGATTCTGACTGGGAGGAAGGGATCATGGCCAAAGCGAAGTTTGAGCGTACCAAGCCCCACGTAAACGTGGGCACCATCGGGCATATT
>JAEINP010000083.1 GCA_016342355.1 Desulfatibacillum sp. | reverse complement strand
GGGGGCCGGGGCTTGTTCCCCTTCCCCATCCTTGGAAGACCTTAGACGAATTTACAGAAAGAAAAATACACTACCTCTAAAAGGAAGAGTCTGGCTTATATTTTCACATATTTATCCTTTTAAGACAGATAATAATGAAAAAAAATATATGGTCGAACTGCTATTGCGTAACGGTTCAGAGTTGCTGGATGCCAGGAAATATAAGGGCAGTAGCGTATTTTATATCGATACCAAAAAACAGTAACGGTCTGCATTTGGGGACTGGCGTATACCCCTCGGACCTCGCAATGAATCGTAGCGGCAGGGCTTGCCCTGCTTTGGCGTGATAAACGCCCCCCCAAACCCCTTTCAAAAATTTCCTAATGGCGCTTCGCACAAAGCCCGTAACTCTCTCCCACGCTCCCCGGGCGGCGCCCCAATCAAACAACCGGATATTCTACCGGTCAATTGGCGGCTACTCTAAGGCCAAAGCCCTTCAATCTTCGTCCCTTCCCCCCTTGCGGGGGAAGGACAGGATGGGGGGTAAATTTCTGGAAATATGGAAAAAATATTACCCCAACCCCGGCCCTCCCCCGTCAAGGGGGAGGGAGAAAAAGCGTGGTCTCCTTGGTCAGAGAATAGATTGCGACACAGCCTGTCACCTCCCCACCGTCATTCCCGAGTGCTTCTGTCGGGAATCCAGGGTCCTTCGTCCACACGCCGACATTATTTTCGACCGACACAGGTGGCGCCGACAACGGGTAATTGGGTGGCACAGGCAGAGCCGTATCCTGCCTGTGTGCGAAGCATTGTTTTTCCCTACAACGCCTTTGTTAACAGCACTCCCACTGGTTTCCCACCCAGGAACCATCTTGCAGAACTCTGCCTCCATTCTTCAGGTTCATCCACCAATCCTGCCTTCACCGGATTCCAATGCATGTAGTCTATCTTCTCTATGGCCTTGGCCTTGGAGTACACCTCAAAAGAGTAATGCCTTCGCTGCCAAACAGGACTTTCCAAATCCACATGCTTTCCATCCTCAATAAGCACCTCTTTAAGCAGTTTCTTCAGCCCCATGGATGAACGCCGCTTCCATTGGCTCATGAACGTGCTCAGCTTTCCTGTCTCTTCAAACCTGACCAAGGCATGGACGTGATTGGGCATGACAACAAAGCCCATGCATTCGCCATTCTGGTTTTTCAGTTGTTCCGACAAGTAATGAATGACTATACCTCTGGCTCTTTCATGCCCCAGCAGCCTGGCCTTCCGGTAGCAGGAAAATGTGATGAAGTGTCCATATCGCTTTTCATCATGAATCCTCCTTCCGGTTTTCTTGTCTGCCATGGCATCTCCCCGTTATCTTGTGAGACATTGCCATCAAAAACTGTGTAAAGCACCCAGGTAGCAAAAGACGCTCCCTGGGCCACCCTACTGATTTTCAGGGCTGCCTGGGCCACCCGCGGCTTTGAAACAAGACCCTGCCCCAAAAAACTACGCTCCCGCGCCCTGTCAGCAAAGGACGCTGCCACGGCCACCCGCGGAAAATTCACTTTGTTTTCTCGATCATTTGGGATATAGTGAAAATATCAGTGAGTACAGTGAATTGGACATCGAGTTATTGCAGTGGAAATTTTTTTAGGATTGCTATCTTATGTATAGTTATCAAGCCCTCAATGTACTGATTTTTCTGCTTCCAGGCTTTGTAGCCACGTCCTTTTTGGACGCCTTAACAGTCCCTGGTAAACGAACTGATTTTCAACGCTTTGTTTCCGCCCTAATGCTAACCTTCGTCATTTACATAATCTATGTGCTGGTTTTAGATAACACCCCTGTCTTACTGATGGAACAAGACCAAAATGGTGTAAAAATTTACGGGATTCAATTAGTAAAAGGAGCTATGGTTTGGCTCTTCATAATTACCGTTGCAATATCTATCCTGCTCGCTGTTTCTATAAACCATGATCTACACATGAAAATTTTTAGGAAGATTTGCATTACAAAGAGAACTTCCCGAGTGAGCGTTTGGCACGATGTTTTTATGGACCAAAAACACTATATCATCGTAAATTTTGAGGATGGACGCAGGATTATGGGCTGGCCTGAACATTTTTGCGATGACGTGAACGAGCGTTCCCTATTTTTATCGAGCCCAGCATGGATTGATACGAGTGGAGATGAGCAAAAAGTAATTGAACTGGATAACCATGGTATCCTGATAACTGACAATGCAAAAATCAGCACCATTGAATTTGTAAAGCATACTATGGTTGAAGTATCGACAAACGACAATAATCAGGGATCTGATGGAGACGACCAATGAAAAAAAAGGTATCTTGTTCATCGGCTGGGAACACATCTTTACCTGAACCCAAATCAGCTGTCCCAATTACCAAAAGGAGTCATACCCCACAACCGTCTAAAAAACAACCATTGAAAGGAGGTAAGGCCAAAGTACAAATAACCCCACCGCCGCCGCCGCCCCCACCTAAAAAAAGTCAGAAATGAACTGGATACTGGTGAAAAGGACTCCGGCGGATTGATTCGGCCATAGCTTTCGTCTTGAAACCTACTCCGCCATTTTTTTGATTTCGAGAGGCATCGTCATGGAAAAAAACAAACGAGGTCAGAAAAAACCAACCAAAAGTTCTCTTCCCCAAAATATAAAGATAACTCCAAAGCAATACAGTAAAAATCCTCTTCTTATTCCCGAAACTGGCTTAGAAAAAAAAACTTCCAAAAACAAAAAAGTGAATGTGAAAATAACACCACCTCCACCACCTAAAACAAAGTCACCACCAAAGTCAGATGAATAGCATTATTGATCATTCAAATTCGAATTATCCCAAGGGGTTTGACGTATGAAAAATTTAATTATGGGATTCACAGGATGCATTTGCCGGGCAGGGATGCTCTTGATTATTTGCTCCATCCTGGTCGCTTCCCATGCCTCCATTTTGCTTGCAGCCGACAAGCCAGCTACCGTTACCAGGCAGGAAATGCAAACCGCCGTGCAAGAACTGGACTTGCGACATGTTGCCCTTCAAAACCAACTGGCTGCACTGGAACAGGACGTTAAAGTTATTCTGGACAAGCAAGGGAAACAGATAGAAAGCCTTGAAGTCATGGTCCAGCCTATGGATAAACAATTGGCGGTTCAGGATGAAAAAATCCGGGCTCAAATTGAGAAGATAAATGACAAATTGGACCCTGGTGCATGGCTGAATGCGGTACAAAGCATAATCAGTTGGTGGTTGGGATTTCTTGGAACTGCCTTCATGGTGATGTTGGGGGTTATAGGATTTATTTATTATCGTAACGTATATAAATATGGGCAGGAAGTGAAGGCTGACAAAGACGAAGTTCGGATAATTCTTAAAGAAATTCAGAATCTTAAAAGTAAAGCCGTGAGAGATGTTGAGAGTATTGAGACAATGCTAAACGATGTGGGTGATGCCAGAAAAATGGAACCCGATAGGGCGAAAGCAGTAGAAGAAGCCGCTTCTGACACCACACTACCCGATAAAGAACGCTTAAAAGCGTTGGCCCTGGCCGCAACTAAAGATGGTAATTGGGGACAAGCCTTGTCCCGTTGGGAAAGTCTGGCTACCTTACATCCAACAGAAGTAAGTGCTTCCATGCTATTTAATTGGGGCCTGGCGTATGGAAATATGAAGCGTTACAAAGAGGCGGCAGAAAAATTCGCCAAAGTCGTGGAACTCAAGCCAGATTATGCCGAGGCTTGGAATAACTGGGGTGTAGCTCTGGCCGATCAAAAAGAATATGGGAACGCCGTTGAAAAAATCGTCAAGGCCATGGAACTTAAGCCAGATTATGCCGAGGCCTGGAACAATTGGGGCTTGGCTTTGGTTAATCAGGAAAAACACGAAGAAGCGGCGGACAAATTTGCCAAGGCCGTGGAACTCAAACCGGATCTTGCCGAGGCCTGGAGCAATTGGGGCACGGCTTTGGATCACTTGAGAAAACACGAAGAAGCGACTCATAAATTTGCCAAGGCCGTGGAACTCAAACCGGATCTTGCCGAGGCATGGTGCAATTGGGGCTTAACTTTGGATCACTTGAAAAAACATAAAGAAGCGGCTCAAAAATGTGCCAGGGCCGTGGAACTCAAACCGGATTTTGCCGAGGCCTGGAGCAATTGGGGCTTGGCTTTGAATCATTTGAAAAAACACAAAGAAGCGGCTCAAAAATGTGCCAGGGCCGTGGAACTCAAACCGGATTTTGCCAATGCCTGGAACAATTGGGGCACGGCTTTGGGGTATCAGGAAAAACACGAAGAAGCGATTCAAAAGTTTGTCAAGGCCGTGGAACTCAAACCGGATTTTGCCAATGCCTGGAACAATTGGGGCTTGGCTTTGGTTAATCAGGAAAAACACGAAGAAGCGATTCATAAGTTTGCCAGGGCCGTGGAACTCAAACCGGGTTTTGCCAATGCCTGGAACAATTGGGGCGCGGCTTTGATTAATTTGGAATATTACGAAGATGCGGCTAAAAAATTTGCCAAGGTAGTGGAACTTGAACCAGATGACGCTGAGGCCTGGAGCAATTGGGGTGTGACATTGATGAGTCTGAAAGAATTCAGAGAAGCTGAAAACAAATATACAAAGGCGCAAGAGTTGGAAGCAGGCATAGCAAATTACAATTTGGCATGCCTGAATGCATTGGAGGGGAAACCGGCAGAATGCAAGGCATGGCTTGAAAAGTCCAGAGACGCGGGGAATCTTCCATCATGCGAGCAGTTAATGACAGACACAGACCTGGACCCGGTACGGGACGTGGAGTGGTTTAAGGAGTTTATGCTGGAGGTATGTTCGGAAGAACCTCCGGCTCCGCAAGAAGGCGCCTGACGCTTTGCGACTTCACCCGCATGACGCCCGCAATTTTCACCCCTTCCAGTTGGCCTTCCTGGATCATGCGGTAGACGCTGCTCCGGGAAATCCGCAGGATGTCCATGACCTCGTCGGGCCGCAGCAATACCTTGCATTCCAACAGCACCATGTCGGGCACGGGCGAGTCGCCCGTGAACACGGGCATTTTTTGCTTTTGGGCGTCATGCGTTTTCCTTGAAGCGGTGTTCCTGTTCCTGTCTGGCCAGGTCAAAACGTGCTTGGATGCGGTCGTGTATGCGAAAGGCCTCGGCATATTCCAGATTGGCCCGGGCGCAGGGGATGTTCCGTTTGCTGAAATCCTTGATGTCGGGGACCACGTTTCTATGGAAAACAAGGTGCAGACCGGTCATGTGGCCTTGATATTGCATGCCTGTATGCACAGGGCGTATGATGGGTTTTGCCTGATAAAGGAACTGGAACCGGTGCTCAAAAAAAACGGAAAACAAAACACCATCATCCTGATCCACGGACGGGGAACCAAACCCTCCAAACAGGACCTGGAGACGGCCTGGAAAAAGGCCCTGTTCTTCATCATCAAAAGGGACCATCCCTCCCGGCTTCCCTTGCTGGAGAAGGCCCGCATCGAGTTCGTGTATTACGGCCATTATTCCAATACCTTCCTCAACGGCGACAAACCCGTGAACATCAATCCCCTGGACAGGCAGGAGGTGTTGGATCGCCTCGTCCGGTACAGGGCCGGCGAGTTCACCGAGGCCAGTTTCAAGGGGCTGCCCGGATATCCCCCCCGAGGCGACAATTTTACCCGAAGCCTGGGGGCTTTGGCCCAAAAATTCCACCTGGGAACCCGCTTGGTGGAACTGGCTGCCAGGGATATCAAGGAATACTGGAACGATAACGTGCGGTTCGGGAAAAAGGTCCGCCACAAATTGCTGGAGCCTGTCCGGGACGCCATGGCCCGCAAGGACCGGATTATGGTCATGGCCCACAGCCTGGGGACGGTCATTGCCTACGACGCATTCTGGATCCTCTCCCGGAGCGAAAAATACCGGGGAACCACCTTTTCACAGGAAAAGATCGATTTTTGGCTCACCATGGGTTCGCCTCTTTCCGAAGAAACCGCCCGCCAACACCTTCAGGGCGCCAAGGCCCAAGGCATGGACATCTATCCCGCCAATGTGCGCAGATGGTTGAACCTGTGCGCCCACGAAGACTATATTTGCGGCCGCCGCTGCCTGGCGGAGAGTTTTCAGCCCATGCTGGAGCACGGCCTTGTCGAATCCTTGGAGGAAAAACGCATATACAATCTGGCTGTACGAGAGGGCCGTTGCAGCCCCCACAACCCTTTAGGATACCTGATGCACCCCGAAACCTCCCACGCCCTCAGCCATTGGCTCACTGGCGATTGACAGCCCCGATCCTCCCGCCTTGCCCTTGGTTGCATCCCCGTTAAAAATCAGGTAATCAGGTTTCGGGACTGGTTATGAACCCCGTGAATATTCGGGGGTGTAATCCCGGTAATCGAAACACCAAAAAAAAGGCTTTGATATCAGTGAGTTCCTATAACGAAGAACAGGCCAATGCCCTGGCCATGGCCCGGAATTATTTCGCAGGCCCGGGCAATAGAAGGCAGGCCCTGGCGGAAAGCCTGGCCCCTTACCTGGCATTCCGCCAAGCCACGGACCGGTTTCTGGAGGATCATTTTGCCGACCTGTGTACTGTCAAATGCTACCAGGGCAATCTTTCCGCCTGCTGCTCCCGGGAAGGCATCGTGGCCTTTTTCGCAGACGTGGTGATCAACGCCGCCGTGTCTTCGGAGGAAAACCTGGACCGCATCGCCGCGGTCCTTGCCCGGCCCAACACCGGGGTCAAGTGCGTGTTTCTCACGCCCCAAGGGTGTTTGTGGAAGGTCAAACCCATTGTGTGCCAGATGTTTGTCTGCAACCCGGCAAAAAATGAGATATTTGAAAAGGACCCCGCGTTAAAGGAACAGTGGGAAAACCTGAAAAAGCAGGAAAAAACCTTTACATGGCCCGACAAGCCCGTCCTGTTTGACGACCTGGAAACCTTGTTTATGGACCAGGGCCTCCAATCCCCCCTCATGTATTGCCACAACAGCCCGGGCCTGCTTATGGTCAAAAAAAAGGCGGGACTGAAATAATCCTGATCGCACAAGGGTTGTTAAAACACTGATTGTAAGATGTTATTATTCGATAATCGCTTTTTGTCCAAGGCGCTTTACCGCAAATGGACTCATGAACGGCAATCCCGCCCGGTTCGTCCGGGTTCTTTCAGACCATCCCAATAACCATCCGCCGACCTTGCATGGATCCCTGATTCTGGTTGATTCTCCCCCTGAAGGCTGACGATATTTTTCCGTTTGCCCGGGGATTTTCCAAAGTATTTTTTCGGCGAAGATTTTCGGCAAAAAACCGGGGCGCTTTGTCATGCAAAAAATTCTTGACCTTTCGTGGAAAAACTGGAATACTGGTCCGACCAGTAACCCAGTAACCCAGTAACCCAGTAACCCAGTAACCCAGTAGTCCAGTTCCCGGGAAAAAAATCATGCCCTTTGACCCCATAAAAAACACAGAAGACCCCTCCCTGGAAAATTCAACTCCTGCCACTTTCAAACCCCTGGAAAAAACCATCCGCACCTCCCAGGTTTTGGCCGGGGAAATCAGGAAATACATTGTCCAGGGCAGGTTCAAACCCGGTGACAGCCTGCCTTCGGAACGGGACCTGGCCAAGTCGTTCCAGGTAACCCGCACCGTGGTGCGGGAGGCTTTAAGGTCTTTGGAACAGTTGCGGCTGGTTTCGGTCCGCCAGGGCAGCAAGGTGACGGTGAGGGATTACCTCACCAGCGCCGGGATCGAGTTTGTGGCGGACCTGCTTTTGGGTTCCAAGGATAAACCCACTGATATCATGAAGGATATCGCCGAGACATGGAGCGTGATCGGCAAGGCCATGATGTATTACGCCGTGGAAAATTTCCGGCCCGAGGATTTGGACTCCCTGGTGGAGGCGGTCCTGGCCTATATACGGGAGTCGGACAAAAAGGATTCCGACCCCCGGCGTCTCCAGGGCCTGGACTATGAAATCCAGAACCGCCTCATGCTGTCCACGGGCAATAGGGCCATGATTTTGCTGCACAATTCCATGCGCCATATTTATTCCCATGTGGCCGAACTGTTCGAGCCCATCGTGGAAAATCCTGAATTCCTTGCCGGGGGGTACACCCGACTGGTCCATGCCTTGTCCAAGGGGGATGCCCGGGCCGCGAAAAAGGTGTTTGAATCCTATTTTGATCACGGCAGGGAGGCCCTTGCCCGTGGTTGTGACTGATTATGGAAGGAGTCCGGAATGTTAGACGCAAAATACCTGCAAATACGAACCCTTTTGGGCGCTACGGAGTTCCTGGAGAGGCACCCTCTGCTGGTCAGGGCTTTTCTGAAACCCGTAGCCAACGCTCCGTTTATATCCAAACGAATTATGGTCTTATTTCGGGCATATATGGGCGCAACCGCCTTTGAAATCCACGATGTGGATTTGCACAAGGGCCGCATAGGCATTGGGGGGGTGGAGGAAATCATGGCGGGCTCCAAGATTATCGAGCTGCTCCATCATACCTTGGGGGAGTGGCTGGCCCCGGCGGACAAGGAGCGCACCTTGTACGAGATGGGAGTCAAACTCTGCACCTGGGAGGTGAGTCAGGCCCTGGAGAACGGCAAATGGGCCCCGGCCTTGCTGGTTCCTTTGATCGCCCATGCCAAAATTTTCGACGAGATTCGGACCGATCCCCTGGTGGCCCGGTTTTTCAAGAAAACCCTGGACATGATGTCCCGCCTCATCACCGATGAAGGAGGCTGGGGCCGCCTTGAATTTAATTTTGATCGCGATCCCATGACCGTCACCCTGCACCACTCCCAGGAAGCTGCCTGGCTGGCCCCGTCCGATAGTCCCGTGTGCCATTTTTACGCGGGAATCGTGGCCGGATACGCCAGCACCATCTCCGGGGAAACCGTGCATGTGAAAGAGGTGGCGTGCAAGGCCTGCGGCGCGGAAGCCTGCGTGTTCGAGCTGGAAAGAATCGTATAACATTTTTAATTATATATAAAATCAAAGCGCCATTCTCTGGGGGAATAATCATGCCCATCCATCCTTTCAACCAGTGGTACAAGGACCTCATCCTGAACGCTCCTTATGAAATCTGCGTGGAGCGTGCAAAATACTACACCCAATCCTACCGGGAAACCGAGGGCCAGCATCCTTCATTGCGGGCCGCCAAGGCGTTTCGCCACACCCTTGCCAACATGAGCCTCCATATCCTGGACGGGGAGCAGATCATGGGCAACCGATCCAGCAAAACCCTGGGGGTGGTCATCCCGGTGGAACGGGGGGATGTAAACACCATCCTGGAGATGGAGCTTGATTTTTTGCTGAACCGCAAGCGCCAGCCCTTCTCCATTGATCCTGAGGATCGGCGGGAATTGGAAGAGGAGATTCTGCCTTATTGGCGGGGGAAGACGGTTAGGGATCGGAAAAAGGTCCTGTGGAAGGAAAACGGCCTGAATTTCAGGCCTGCGGTGGACCCCCTGAGCCTCTATAAACGAGCCAAGGGCCTGAACTTGGGAAAACTCAAGAAGTCCGCGCGGGTTCCTGGAGGGGACGCGGCGTACGCCCTTCGGGGCGTGAAGGAGCTTCTGCACAATAATCCGGCCTTGGTGATGAATGTGTTTGACGTGCAGGGGCATTTGATCCTGGGAATCAAGAACGTGCTCAAGGAGGGATTTGCGGGAATCCAAGCCAGGGCCGAACAGGGCCTAGCCCGGGCCGGAATTGAAAACACGCCGGAGGACGCCGCGTTTTTTCAGTCCGTGATCATCAGTTGCGAGGCCATCGCCATCCTGGCCGACCGCCTGGCCCGGAAAGCCGAGGAAACCGCCGCCGCCGAAAACGATCCGGCCCGGCAAAGGGAACTCCTGGCCATGGCCAAGCGCTGCCGCCACGCGCCCATGGCGCCGCCCCGGGATTTTCACGAAGCGGTCCAGGCCATGTGGCTGACCCTGGTGGGCGGGCTGGTATCCCATGGCATGGTGGGCATATTGGCCGTGGGCCGCCTGGATCAATATCTGTATTCCTATTATAAAAAAGATGTGGAGGAAGGCGGGATTTCGGAAGCCAAGGCTTTGCGGCTTATGGAGGAATTGCTCATCAAGCTGAGCGCCAATCTCATGATTTTACCCTATGTGGGCAAGAACACGGGCAACGAGCTGGGCTCGGACTCCTGCGTGCCCACCATCGGCGGAGTGGACGCCCAAGGCCGGGACGCGGTCAATCCCCTGACCCATCTGATTCTGGAAGCCTTTACCAATGTGAAGTCCCTGGGCAACAGTTTTTCCGTCCGGCTTTCCAAGGAATCGCCCCCGGATTTTTGGAAAAAAGCCATGGAAACATACCGCCTGACCTCCGGGGCGGCCCTGTTCAATGACGAGGTGGTGGCCGCGGCCCTGGAGCAATGCGGCATGCCCGTGGAAGACGCCAGGGATTACGGGGTGATAGGGTGCGTGGAGCCTACGGGCGACGGCAACACCTTCGGGTGCACCTCGGGCAACGACATCTCTTTTTCCGCAGCCATGGAAATGGCCCTGAATAACGGGTATCTGCGGATTATGGGTAAGGTCATCGGCCCCAAAACCGGCGACGCCCGCAAGTTTTCGTCCTTTGAAGCGCTCATGGAAGCCTTTAAAAAACAGGTGGCGTTTATGGTCGATACCGTGGCTCGGGGCGTCAACCTGAAGGATCGCGTATACATGGAGAATTATCATAATCCGTACATATCCTCCACCCTGGACGGGTGCCTGGATAACGGCAGGGACATGACCTGCGGAGGCGCGAAATATAACTTCGGGTCCATCAGCGGCCGGGGCATGGGCACGGCGGTGGATTCCCTGGCGGCCTTGAAATATTTCGTCTATGACCAAAAGACCTTTTCCATGGGTAAGATCCTGAAAATGCTGGACTGCAATTTCAAGGGATTCGATAAGGAAAGAGCCATGCTCACCCATCGGGCGCCCAAGTATGGCTCGGACAATCCCTACGCCGACGACATCGCCCGGGAAATCTGCGATTTCTTCTGCAAGGAGGTGGCCTCCCACACCACGATCAGGGGCGGGATGTTCCGGCCCAGCTTCTTCTCCTACGGAGTCCATGTTCTGGAAGGCTTGTACATAGGCGCCATGCCCAACGGCAGGCTGGCCGGAGAGCCCGTATCCAACAGCCTGTCCCCCTCCAACGGCACGGAGAAAAAGGGCCCCACCGGCGTGCTGGGGTCCGTGGCCCGGCTGGATCATACCCAAATTTCCAACGGCAGTTCGGTGAATATCAAGCTCATGCCGTCCATGTTCGAAGGAGAGGAACGCCTGGATAAAATGATCGGCCTGGTGCGGGGTTTCTTTGAATCCGGCGGCATGGAGGTCCAGCCCAATGTGGTGTCCAACAAAACCCTCCTGGACGCCCAGGAACACCCGGAAAACTACCGGGACCTCGTCGTCCGCGTGTCCGGCTATTCGGCCCTGTTCACCGACCTGGGCAAGCCCATCCAGGACGAAATCATCCAACGCACCCAGTTCGACGGCCTGTGAACAACTGCAAGAGACTGAAAAAAGTCATAAAAATGGACGTTGCCAAGGCAATGAAAAAGCCTGAAGGATTAAAGGAGCAAAGGGACAAAGGGATAAAAAATCAAAAGAAACGAAGAGCAAAGGAGCAGAGGGACAAAAGGGACAAAAGATCAAAGGGGCGAAAAGATAAAGCAGAAGGAACAAAGAATTTTTCTTGGGGGAAACTTTTAAAAAAGTTTCCCCCAAACCCCCTTCAAAATTTTTTTAAATGGGGTGGGCAGACACACAAGATGAGAGATAGTAAAATAAATTGTGTAACTGCTCATCCTTGAATAGTATGGATTATAAAGGAGTTCCCCGAAAATCCAGCCTGAGAAAGCCTTCTGTAGCATTCTTCAGCCTTGGCCCTCCGCAATATCGCGTCCCTCATGGCCGTCGGCAAATGGCGGCCGACGCCGGATGACGCCAAAGCCAGGGCCGTATAGGGATTCGAAACATTTCTCTCAATACATAGGAAGGAAATTTTTACAGCACCCTCGGAATTTTCCCAATTATGTTGAAGCAAAGTTAAAATAGTCAATTATTTAAGAATAATATAGGGTTGGTTTTTTAGTTGTAGATATCTTTTAGATTTTAAAGGTGCAGGTAAAGGGAGAGAGCAAGCCATGGAACCAGCTGACAAAATTTGGAAGGACTATCCCGCAGACATAGGGGTTGTTTGTTGCTGCGGTTTTCTTTCAAGGCGGAAAAATAATGGGAGAAATTCCAATACGGCAGCGCTTCATAGCTCATAGATACATTAGAAAGCTATTTTCTCTTAAAAGTTGACATCTTTAAAAATTTTTTATAAAATATAGTTTGTTAAGAGAATTTTTCACTTAGGAGATTAAATATGCTTATTAAATTTACCCTGGAAAACTGGATGTCCTTCAAAACCCCGGTTACCTTTTCAATGATCGCCACCCAAGAGCGCCAACACGGGGAACGGCTATCCAGGGTCAACAAATATCAGGCGAGAATTCTGCCTGTTGCCGCCATTTATGGTGGAAACGCTTCGGGCAAAAGCAACCTTGTCCTGGCCTTGCGGTTCGCCAAACGGCTGGTGGTTAAGGGGACGCAACCCGACAACTTGATTCCCGTGGAGCCTTTCCGGCTGAATGATTCCTGCATGGACCACCCTTCCCGGTTTGTGTTTGAAATCCTGGTGAATGAGTCTATTTACGAATACGCCTTTTCCGTGACCCGGGAAGGTGTGGTGGAAGAACGCCTTGTCCTCATTACCAGTTCCAGCGAAAAGGTTCTGTTTGACAGAAAGGATGGCAAACCCAATTTCCACAGTTCCCTAAAGAACAAAGACTTTTTAAAATTCGCCTTTAAGGGAACCCGGGACAACCAGCTTTTTCTGACCAATGCTGTATCGCAAAAAGTAAATATTTTCAGGCCAATATATGACTGGTTCAAAAATTCCCTTGTCTTGATTTTACCGGAGTCCCAATTCGAACCTTTTGAACAATTCCTGGACCAGGATCATCCCCTATACTCAACCATGAACGCATTGCTTGCCCAATTGGACACAGGTATTTCCCGTCTTGGAGGAGAGGATGTTCCCTTTGATAGCCTTGGAATTCCCGAAGGCTTCAAGACAAGGCTCCAGGAGGAAATCAAGGAAGACGTTGTGGCCAGAATCATGGATGGAGAAAAAAATGAACGTTATTTTTTAAAACGATCAAAGGGTGAACTGCAGGCCACAAAAATGGTCTCATTTCATGCAAGAGATGATGGAACAGAGGCCCGGTTTGAAATCCAGCATGAATCAGATGGCTCCAGGCGCGTCATAGACCTGTTGCCAGCATTCCTGGAAATTTCCGCACCTGAAGCAAACCGGGTTTTCGTCATTGACGAACTGGATCGAAGCCTCCATACTTTGCTGATAAGGCAATTGATAGAATTCTTCCTAAAAACATGCAGTCCTGAAAGCCGGGCTCAACTTCTGTTCACGACCCATGACGTTCTGTTGATGGACCAGCAGTTGCTCCGCCGGGACGAAATGTGGGTGACCGAAAGAGACACCCAGGGAATTTCCGACCTGTTTTCATTTAGCGAATACAAGGATGTCCGATATGACAAGGATCTGCGTAAAAGCTACCTCCAAGGCCGATTGGGAGGGATTCCCCGCATCCTTTTTGGGGGGACTCTGGCTACCCATTGCGCTGTTAAAGGAAAAGGAGAAAATGGTTGAATGGAGCGTCCAAGAAGACGTTATATCAGAAAGCCCGGAACGCGGCGCTACCGCAAACTTTTCATAATTGCAGCGGAGGGTTTAAAGACCGAACCCCAGTACTTTGCCATTTTCAATAACCAGGAGCGGAGCATTCAGGTGAAGTGCCTTACGGATAAAAAGGGGGCTTCTCCACCTCAGGTCTTGGATCGCATGAAAAGGTTTCTGAGAGACAATGGCCTTTTGAAATCAGATGAAGCCTGGCTGGTCACAGACAAGGACCAATGGACTGACGAACAACTGGCCCAACTTCACGCATGGTCCCTTAAATCGCCCAATTACGGCTTTTGCTTGAGCAACCCAAAATTTGAATTCTGGCTCCTGCTTCACTTTGAGGATGGAGCGGGAGTATCCAGTTCTGATTCCTGCGACAAACGCTTGAACGTCCACATACCGGATTATAACAAAGGCATTGACGCGAGAAAAATTTCAGAAACCATGATCCGGGATGCCATTGCTCGGGCCAAGGCCAGGGATATTCCTCCCTGCACAGACTGGCCGCGCAACTTAGGCAGTACCGTGTACAGGCTTGTAGAAAGCATTCTGAATACTTGATCTTTTCTTGTTAGCAGAAATTTATGGATGTCCGTTACTGAGTACATAACCTCATATAGTTTTGAAATAATTCGTTATTCTGCATGAATTGACCACATAATTCCTCCTTAAAATTCCGACAATTCCATTTCGCGGGTGGCGCGGACAGCCTGGAAAAGTAGTTGGGTGGCCCTTGCAGCGTTCTTTGCCGCCAGGGCGCGTGAGCGCAACAGGGGCGGCCCGGAATGTTCATTGACGCGGGGAATGACCGGCGGCCGGGCGGCGCGGGGGCTTGTTCCTACAAACTGCAAAGACACTGGATTCCCGGCAAAAGCACTCGGGAATGACGGTGGGGAGGGGAAGGGCAGGAGGTAGGAGCAAGGGAATGAGGGGAAAATTGGAATC
>JAEINP010000082.1 GCA_016342355.1 Desulfatibacillum sp. | reverse complement strand
TTAGGCATCCCGGGCTTTTTTTTGTTCAAATAAGGACTGGAAAATTCCTCCCTCCCGCCCTGGGGAAGGGCGGGTTGAGAGGCGCGTTGTGGCCAACAAAAGGGGATTGGGGAGGGGGATTCCGAGCCGTCAGGAGGGGGTGGCGTCGACTCGGGAGCTTGCATAACCTACTTGATTCAACGCTGTTTCAATTTCAGTCAGAGTGCTTGGATCGTCAATGGTGGCAGGCATCCGGTAGGATTTATTGTCTGCGATCTGGCGCATAACGCCCCGGAGGATCTTACCTGAACGGGTCTTGGGAAGGCGGTCCACCACCGTTGCGGTCTTGAAGGCCGACACCGGGCCGATGCGTTGCCGCACCATGTCCACCACTTCCTTGATTATCTCCTCCTTGCTCCTGGTCACGCCCGCATTGAGCACCAGAAAGCCAAGGGGCAGTTGCCCTTTAAGGCTGTCCTCCACGCCCAGAACCGCGCATTCGGCCACATCCGGGTGGTCGGCCAGGACTTCCTCCATAGCTCCGGTGGACAGGCGATGACCCGCCACGTTGATGATATCGTCAGTCCGGGCCATGACGTAAACATAACCCTCCTCGTCAATGTAGCCCGCATCCGCCGTGGTGTAATACCCGTCAAATTCCCGCAAATATTTGTCCACATAACCCTGATCATTGTTCCACAGGGTTGGCAGGGTTCCGGGTGGCAGGGGAAGTTTGACAACCAAGGCCCCGATCTGGCCGGGTTGCGCCGGGCGGCCCATTTCGTCAAGCACCTGGACATCCCAGCCCGGAACCGCCTTGGTGGGGCTGCCATATTTCACGGGAAAATGATGGAGTCCCATGCAGTTGGCTGCAATGGCCCACCCGGTTTCAGTCTGCCACCAGTGGTCGATTACCGGGACTCCCAGGTTGTTCTCAGACCAGGTAATGGTATCAGGGTCGGAGCGCTCTCCAGCCAGGAAGAGGGTTTTGAAGTGGGACAGGTCGTAATTTTTCATGAGAGCCGCCCCCGGGTCCTCCCGTTTGATGGCCCGATAGGCGGTGGGCGCCGTGAACATGGATTTGACCCTGTGCTGGGAAATCACGCGCCAAAACACCCCGGCGTCCGGTGTGCCCACAGGCTTACCCTCAAACAGGACGGTTGTGCAGCCCTTGAACAAGGGGGCATACACAATGTAGGAATGACCCACCACCCAGCCCACGTCCGAGGCAGCCCACCACACATCCCCTTCATCCATATCGTAAACCGCTTTCATGGACCACTTCAGGGCGACCATGTGCCCTCCGTTATCCCTCACCACGCCTTTGGGCTGGCCTGTGGTGCCGGAGGTATACAGAATGTAAAGGGGATCGGTGGCCAGAACAGGTACGCAATCCTTGGGCGCGGCCTTTTCCATGGCCCCGGCCCAGTCCACGTCCCGGGGAGACTGCATAACCGCCGACTCCATGGGCCGCTGCACGATGATGCAGTTGTTGGGTTTATGCTCCGAAATTTCTATGGCCGCATCCAGGAGGGGTTTGTAAGGGATAATCTTCTTCCCTTCAATGCCGCAGGAGGCCGAAACAATGGCCTTGGGCCTGGCGTCGTTAATGCGGGTAGCCAGTTCATTGGCGGCAAAGCCTCCGAAAACCACAGAGTGAATAGCCCCTATACGGGCGCATGCCAGCATGGCGATGGCTGCTTCAGGAATCATGGGCATATAAAGGATGATACGATCCCCTTTTTCCACTCCCTGGGCAGCCAAAACTCCGGCAAAAAGGGCCACCTCATCCCGCAGTTCCCTGTAGGTGTACTTTTTGATGATGCCGGTGACCGGACTGTCGTAAATCAGGGCAGTCCTGTCTCCTGCGCCTTTATCCACATGAAGGTCCAGGGCGTTGTAGCAGGTGTTGGTCACCCCGCCAGTGAACCAGCGGTAAAATGGTTTATTGGAATCATCCACGACCGTGTTCCATTTCTTGTACCAAAAGCATTCTTCCGCTTGTTTTCCCCAAAACCGGTCAGGGTTTTCCAGGGATTCCCGGTAGGCTTCTTCATAGGTTTGAATCATGCGCCTCTCCTTGCGTTTTTTCAGACAAAACAGATACTCTCCTTTGTGGCAAATCCACAGTTGTCATGCAGAGCTGGCGGCAGCCTGCACCGCCGGAACCGGGGGATTTATCCAGGGCTTGCCCAAAGGTAAAATCGTCTGCCCGAAAACCTGGGTGTAAATGATAGAGGCCATCATGTACCAAGCCGCCAGGGCGCACAGGATAAGGTCGTAGGCGGCCAGCTTGGTGAGGGCCGGAAAACCGAAATGGGCCAGATCCAGGAGAACAAAGCCAATCAGCAAAAGGGTGAAGGTGATGGCCATGGCGGCGTGGATGCGCATGGCCGCCACCCACATGATGGCCGTATACAGGGTCCATGCCACGAGGAAGAAGCCCACGTCCTTGGTATCGGCTTTATAAACGCCGTAATGATTCAATAAAAAGATGATACTGAGAGCGATCCAGAATGCCCCGTAGGACACAAAGGCACTGTAACCGAAATTGTTATTGCATTTGAATTCCTGGTACCCGGCGATCAATTGGGCTACACCTCCGAACGCCAAGCCCAGGGCCAGAACCGGCCCTACGCCGCACAAACCGAGGTTGTGAAATTGAAGCATCAGAGTGGTGAGTCCGAAACCTGCCAAACCAACAACTGCGGGATTTCCTTGCTGAACTTGCGACATGATGGCTCCTTCCGTAACTAAGTGGGTGGGATGGGGTGGATTACAGCAGCCTGCACCATCAAGTAAGAGCAAGGGTTGTGCCAAGACAAAAGCATATATATAACAACCTAATTTAATTCAATTTCCTATCCACACAATTCAATAGACATTAAAATTGAAAGATGGGACATATCTTTCCCACATCTAAAATTTTTCTATTTAACACACTGTTTTAAATCAAGATAACACTAATGGGACAAAATAATCCCACAACGAGCGATCAAATCCCATATTCCTTGATCTTGCGAAACAGGGTCCGCCGGTCAACACCCAAAATCTCCGACACCCGCGTCCGATTCCACTTGTACCGTTCCAGCAATCGCACAATATAATCTTGTTCGGCGGCTGCCACCAAATCCTTTAAACTCACCTCATCGCTACCCTGCATGTGGATGGGCTTTGCCGCCGCCTCGGCCTTGTTCTCCCTTGGCTCGCCCCTCCGGCCCTCCGGAGGCCTGAGGCTTTCCCCGTCCACTTCCCGCAGGGTCATGTATCGGTGCACGGCGCTTTCCAATTCCCGTACATTTCCTCGCCAATAGGCTCGCTGCAAATTCCGCAAAAAATCCGGGGGAATAGATGGGATCGGTTGGTCTCCCGCATATTTTTCCAGGAAATGTTTGGCCAGCAGGGGAATATCCTCCCTGCGTTGGCGTAAGGGGGGAAGGTGGATAGGCAGGATGTGAATGCGATAGAAAAAATCCTCCCGCATGACGCCCTGGTCCATGAGTTCAAATAGATCCTTGTTGGTGGCGGCCACAAACCGGATGTCAGGATGCTGGATTTCCTGGCCGCCCAAAGGGGTGTATCCATCACCCGCTATGGCCCTCAGGAGTTTAACCTGCATGGCGAGGGGGATCTCCCCCACTTCGTCCAGGAACAGGGTCCCTTTGTGGGCGGTGGCCAAAAATCCGGGCTTATCCTGGTCCGCCCCGGTAAAGGCCCCTTTTTTATAGCCGAAAAACTCGCTTTCAATGAGATTGGGGGGAATGGCTCCGCAATGGACGGTGACAAAGGCTTCCCGGGCGCGCTGGCTCATTTCGTGGATGGTTTGGGCCACCAACTCCTTGCCTGTGCCCGATTCGCCGTAAATGATGACACTGGCGGTGGAAACCGCAGCCTTAAGCACCGTCTCGTATACCTGTTCCATAGCCGCGCTTTTCCCGATAATGCTTCCAAAACGCCCGGAACTTTTGATGGAGGAGCGGAGCCGGATATTTTCCTCCCGCAGTTGGGCTTCGCTTTGACGCAGGGCCTCCTCCGCCAATTTTCTTTCTGTAATATCTATGACAATGGACTGTTTACGCGATGTACCGATTCCGGCATCCCGCACCGGGGTGTCCATGGAATAGTACCACCGGCCATCGATCGGGCTCAGGTATTCCTGGCGCACGGTTTCCCCTTCAATCACACGGCCCATGGCGCACCACTCACAGGGGGATTCCTGCCCGTAAAGGGCTTGATGGCATTGTTCTCCAGTGCAGTCCCGCCCCAGGAATTGAATCAGCTTATTGTTCATGAAGGTTAAAATAAAATCTTCGCTGCATGTGTAAATAAAGCCTTCAAAAACCTCGATGATGGCGCTTAGGCGGCCCTGACTGTCCCTGAGGGCCTTTTCCGTTCGCTTTAGATCCGTGAGATCAAACAAAACACCTCGCGAGCCGACGATTTCATCGTTCTGAACCACCGGGCTGGAATACATCATGGCAGGAAAACGGGCGCCGTCCTTGCGGAGGGCCGTATGCTCGCTGGGGGATATGATCTCGCCCTGAAGCAGGCTTGTGAATATTGCGGCTATCTTTTTCCGGTCCTCGGGCACCACCATGTGAATGGCCTGGATCTCCGTCTCCAGGTCCTGCTGCGTGTACCCCAGGGTTTGAAGCCCATGTTTGTTGAGAAATGTCAGCCTGCCGGGTCGGTCAATTTCGAATACTGTTTGGGGAAGCAGGTCAGCCAACTCCCTGAAACGCACTTCACTGGCCCTAAGAGCCTCCTCGATTTTCCGGCGGTGGGCCATTTCTTCCAACAATTGGGCGTTGGTTTCCTCCAGGGCCTGTGTCCGCTGACGCAGGGCTTCGGTTCGAATCAAGACCAATTCTTCCAGGCGTTGTGAGTAGTCCAGGTTTTCCCTGCGCAACCTGGCGTGTTCCAACGCCCGCGTTACGGAATTTTCCACCACGGCCATGTCCAGGATGGGTTTGGTGATGTAATCCACGGCACCTAGCCTGGAGGCTGCCACAGCGTCTTCCAGATGACCAGTTCCGGAAACTACTATGATGGGGGTTTCCGGGGCCTTTTCACGGGCTCTTGATAGAAACTCCAGTCCCCCCATGACCGGCATGGCCAGATCCACAAGGATGGCATCGGGCTCGTATTTAACCAGCATTTCAAGGCCTTCCGCTCCATCCGCTCCCTGGTAGACACCAAAGCCCAGGTCTTCGAAAAAATGGGCCAATGCCTTACAAATGGCTTGGTCATCATCGATAATCAAGATAGACAAATGTTTGAAAAAATTATCCATGCCATATCCCGAAGGCCTGAAAAGCGTGCGATGGGTAGCGTGGTTGGACAGAATCTTATTTGCAGCGGGTCTCCGCCATCTCTGTTCAACAGTTCACAGAAAGTCAGGAATTCAACCGTAACACAAAACCAATAACAAAACGGCGTCTTGCCGCAGGGGTTACCCCAAAAGCCAACTGTTTGGACGTTTGTTATTTTATAGAATCATTGGCAACGGAATTCGGACAGGTGGGCCTGTACTTGCTCCAGAATTTCCTCGGAATATAGTTCCCCCGCCAGGGGCTCCCAAATGCCAACAGCCTGCGCTTTAATACGCTTTAATTCCCCCGGCTGCGTCCGGGTCAGCACCATTCCGTACTCCACCATTGCCTGGATACATTTTTCCGTATCCTTTCTGGTCAATTTGTTAAAGGTGTTGGTCCAGGCTCCGCGCTCCTTGTGTATGGTGTCCTTTTGGGTTTCAGACAGCATATTCCACGCCTTGATGGTAACCACCGGAAAGGCGGGTACATAACGAATTTTCATTGTGTTTACATGGTGCAAAGTGGAATACAACTGGGTTCCTAAAACCCATATGGAAGGAGCAATGACCCCCTCCGCCACTTTGGACCGAAGGGAGGAAGGGATTTCCATCACGCTCATGGGCATGGCCGTGGTTCCCATGGTTTCCAACAATCTGCCTTCCAGAGGGCCAAACCATGTGATGAAGGAGGATCTTGAAAAGTCATCCAGCGTGGCAACGGGTTTGTTTGCCGTGTATATCTGGTCAAAATCCTGGTCCAACCATGTGAGGAGCTTAAGGCCCTGCCCTTCCACGATGGCGTCAAAAGTGTCCGTCATATGCTCCCGCACATAGTCCACCTCTTCGTAGGAATTGAACAGGAACGGAAGACCCAATACGGAAATTTCGTCGGAGAGCTTGAAGGTACCCTCTCCTGAAAGGCCCGCTCCGTGGAGTTGGCCCACCCGCATTTTCTTGAGAGCCTCCTCATCGTTCCCCATGACCCCGCCCCAATAAACCTTAACGGCCAGTTTGCCTTGGGTGGCTTTTTGGACCTCGGGGATTAAAATTTCCTGCACACGCACGGCATAGCCCACATTCTTGGGCGCCAGGCAGGCCAGTTTCCAAAGGATTTCCGGCTCTGCTTGTCCAGCCATACCAACCGGGACAAAAACAAAGCCCCAACTTAACAATATCAGCAAAAATATGGAGCAACAGCGACTTGGAAAAACCATGGAACACCTCCTAAAGCAACCGTCCGTCCCTGGACTATTGGTTGTGGTGCGGTGTTTGTCACCTGACTCTCAAGAACAAAAAAACCGGCCAGCCTCTGGCGGTTCAAAGAATAATGGGATTGCACAAAATGGCATGCGCTCAATGAGCGGAAATAATTGAAATTCTGCAAAAATATTTCTTGTTGTATGGAGGTGAATAGTAAATCAGGCTGGTTTCGGGGTCAAGTTTTTTATGCAGCAGGCCTACATCCAAGGTTGCATGACAACCGATAAAAACTTGATTTTTATCTTTAAAATGAATTTTCCCAGTATCTATTCCGCTTATTTCAAGACGCGATCTTCAGCCCCCGCGATGGCATTCCCCGCCGGACGCCGGTTTTCCCCATCAGTTCCGCCAGTTCCCGACTGGTCTTCAATTGATCAAAAGGGCCGGCTGCAACAACGGCTCCTTTGTCTATCAAAACCAGGTTGTCGGCCAGTTCTTCGATCTCATCCAGGATGTGGCTGACATACAAAATTGGGGTGGAAAAACATGTACTCAACTGGCTGATAAAGGGCAGTACCTCGGATTTCCTGCTTTGGTCCAGGGAGGCCAAAGGCTCGTCCATCAGCAAAAGGGCTGGACTGCACAAAAAGGCCCGGCCGATGGCCACGCGCTGCTTTTCTCCCCCGGACAGTCTGGCTGGGCGCCGGTCCAGAAGGGCCTCGATACCTAACAAGCGCACCACCTCATCAAAGTTCACATAGCGCTCGGTATGGGGCACAAGACGCATGCCATAGGTGAGATTGGCTTTAACGGACAAATGGGGAAATAACCGGGCATCCTGGAACACGTAGCCCACACGGCGTCTTTCAGGCGGCTCGTTGATGCCCTGTTCCGAATCAAACAGGCTACGCCCGTTCAGGACGATCCTTCCCGAATCCGGTTTAGACAGACCCGCCACCATGTTCACTATGGAGGTCTTGCCCGCCCCTGATGTTCCAAACAAGGCGGTTACTCCGGCATCCCCCACAGAAAAGCCCGCATCAATTGTAAAGTCTCCCTGCCTTTTCCTTACATGTATGTTGAGCATAATGCTTATCCTTTAATATAAGCGGCAAACCGTTTGGACATCCATTCCGATGCCAAAAGGGCCGTCATGGCCAGGATGATCGCCACAATACACAGGCGCAGGGCGCCGATTTCTCCGTCCGGGACCTGGGTCAGGGAATACAGGGCCAGGGGCAGGGTTTGGGTTTCTCCCTGGATATTGGACACAAAGGTAATGGTGGCCCCAAACTCACCCAGACTCCTGGCAAAGGCCAGAATCGTGCCGGTAATGATCCCGGGAATCATCAAAGGCAGAGAAACCGTTAAAAAAACCCGTATTGGACCGGCCCCCAGAGTACGAGCCGCTTTTTCCAGGCCCTGGTCCACGGAATCCACGGATAATCTCACCGCACGCACCAGCAAAGGAAAGGCCATCACTGCCGAAGCCGCCACAGCCCCCTTCCAGGTAAAGGCCATGGTCAGGCCAAAAGTGTCGTACAGGAACTTCCCCAACACTCCCTTGCGCCCCAATAGTATGAGCAGCACATAACCGGTGACCACAGGCGGCAATACAAGAGGAAGATGAATTAGCCCGTCCAGGATGCTTTTGCCAGGAAACCGCCACCGGGCAAGAACCCAGGCTGTAAGAACGCCCAGGGGCAGGCTGCCCAGGACAGCCCACCCCGATACGCGTAAGCTCAACTTGATCGCCGCCCACTCCACCGGCGTGAGGTGCAAAAAATCCATCATCGAACCGCAAATCCATAGGTGCGGAAAATCTCAGCCGCTTGTTCCGATTTCAAAAACTCCAGGAATTCCTCTGCCGGGCCGGTGGCTTTGACCAGAGCCACCGGATAAACAACAGGCGGATGGCTGGACTCGGGAAACACCCCCACCACCTTCACCTTCTTGCTGATAGCCGCGTCCGTGGCGTAAACCTGCCCCAAAGGCGTTTCTCCCCGTTCCACAAGCACCAGGGCCGCACGCACGTCCTTGGAAGGAGCGATCTTATCTTTCACCCCATCCCACAAGCCCAGCTTTTCCATGGCCTTTTTACCGTACATTCCCGCTGGCACATGGTCAGGGTCGCCCATGGACAAACGCCCATCCCCTAACAAGCCTGAAAGGTTCAACTTAGTGTCCACGGTCAAATCATGAAGGGGGCTTTCCTCGGGGGCAATCAAAACAATCCGGTTGCCCAAAAGGTCCGTCCTGGTGGCGTTCACAATAGCTTCCCTTTCTTCCAGGTAGTTCATCCATTTGGGATTGGCCGATAAATAGACCTCTGCGGGCGCGCCCTGTTCTATCTGCTTGGCCAGGGTGGAGGACGAGGCAAAGGACAACCTGACCTCTGTCTTATGGGTTTGCTCGAACAATTTTGCGATATCCGTGACTGCATTGGTTGTGGAGGCCGCGGCATAGACGGTTATGGTCTGGGTGGCCCGGGCCGTGGCGTTCCCTGCCAATACTGCCACAAATAGAAACATAATACACACGAATGTCAAGCCAATAGAATCAAAATATCTTTTTGTAATTTTAAACATCACACACTCCCTCTTTTTAATTGCCATCATCACACTCTATACGTACCAAGATGGTATTGCATTTAGGTCGGTGATACGGTAGACTAGTATTTTTTAAACGTCAATATAATTTTATACACGTCATTTCATCATCAATGACCTACGGAGGCCGTGTAATGGCAAGCCCGGATAACCCAACCATTTGCAGGGTTAAGCAATACAGGCAGGAGGCCGGATTGTCCCAGGCCCAACTGGCCGAACTCGCGGGCGTCAAACGGCAGGCCATTTACGACATAGAGAGTAACCGGTATCTGCCCAACACTGGTGTGGCCTTAAGGCTGGCCAGGCACCTGGGGTGTCTGGTGGAGGATCTTTTTTCCGAGGGTCAGGAGATGGAAGAACAGGTTCTCATTCTGGAGGAAAGGGGTCCTGCAGCCTGTTCCCGCGTGTCGCTGGCCCGGGTCCGGGGAAGACTTATCGGGTATCCCCTGGACGGCGAGTACGCTCTTAACCATGAACTGCGAGCGGCGGACGGCATCACAACGCCCGGGACCGGCAGGGTCAGGCTGCTCCATACCGACCCTGTAATGGAGAATACCGTGCTTCTTATGGGGTGCGATCCTGCTTTTTCATTGCTGGCGGCCCATGTGTCGCGAAAAGACCCCAAGGCACGGATTTTATGTCGGTTTGCGTCTAGCCAAGCCTCCCTGGATGCTTTGGCTGCCGGCCAGACCCACTTGGCCGGAACCCATTTTCACAGTTCCCCGGGTGAAGACTCCAACGTACTGGCGGCCCGGGAAAAGTTGTCCGGCGCGGGAGGCATGGTGGTGGGGTTCTCCATGATGGAGGAGGGCTTCATGGTGGCCCGGGGCAATCCACTGGGCATTCGTTCCGCTGGTGATCTTGCATCCAAGGGAGTTCGCCTCGTCAATCGCGAGGAGGGCGCAGCCCTGAGGGTTTTACTGGACGATGAGCTATCCGGAAAGGGGATTCCAACATCGGCAGTCGCGGGGTATGATCACATTGTGCGTTCCCATAGCCAGGGCGCCCAGATGGTCGCGTGCAATGTTGCGGATGCCGCCCTTGGGCTGGCCCCTATCGCCCATGCTTTCGGGCTGGATTTCGTCCCCATCGTTGAGGTTCGGTGTGATTTGGTAATCCCGGCGGACATCAAGGAGCATCCCGCAATCCGGTGTATGCTGGACGCCATTCAGTCCCGTAACCTGCGGGAGGAGATCAGCCTTCTCCGGGGATACCATCCCGGGCAGACCGGAAACATCATCGCCCAGTTCTGAATAAGGGGATAGCGGCAATTTTCCACTGATGAACGAATTGCTGTTATTTATTGGCCTGATTCATAATATAACGAAACACGCAATAATCCTTGCCAGTGTCATGCCGGGTTTCCAGCTTAAGCAGGATGTGGGGGTTATAGCCTTCCAGGATTGCATGGTCGGCATATTTGCAATAAAGGGCGCCGTATTCCCCCAGGCCCCATTGCCGGGCTGCCTTAATGAAAGTGCAGTCACGCACCTTTACAACCAGGTCCGTGTTATCCACGGTGGGCATGAATCCGAAATTATCCGATGCAATGTCCGAGTAGATCAGCCAGTTTTTAAAGGATAACGGTTTCCCCAGGCCTTCCACTATTTTTGCTATGCTTTTTCCCCGCTCTTTTCCAAAATGCTGAACAGCCTGGCGGATAACAGCCTCCCCCTGCTCCGGCCCCATGCGGTCAAGCACCTCTTTGGCAAAGGAGGCAAACAACTGGGCTGCCAAGCCAAACCCGGGAGTATGAAAGCGGGTTCCCGCCAGTTTCTTTTTGGGCAAAACATCCTTGAGATACCACCACGAAAAGCCTTGGAGCTTTTCCCGTTCCAGATCGTTCATTCCCCTCTCCTCTATTTTGATTCGTACATAGCCTGTTTATAACCCTACAAGGATAAAATTCAAAGCGCTTTATGCAAGCAATCCCGGGCATAAGGTTTCTCAAGCCCCAACCATCCTTGATGGCCCGGCATCGGCAAAACCGGTCACCAAGTGGATGGGCCTCATTATTCTGAACCGTATCCTCATGCGCCTCAAGATGGAGTTTGCCATTGAACCTGACGCGAGCGGCGACAATCCCTTATCCACTCAGGCGGTTTCGGCTTGAGGCCTTAGAGTCTCTCCATAAAAAGGGGACACAAAAAAAGTCCGGCCCATGGGAATCGTTATGAAAGAGGCGGGAGCATGAGGCGAAAAATGGAAAAGGCTGCCAGAGGGGGTATCTGGCAGCCTTTATTATATGCTGGGTGAAAAACCACCCGGGAGCTCAGCTTTATTGCTCGACTGACTCCAAAACAACATTAAAACACCTATAATACCTGTCATGTAAAATGGCAAGTATTTTTAACAGGGCCGGAAAATATTCCGGCCCTGTTTTTTCCGTATGCTACGGGTTTGCTCAAGATCAAACCCGGGGCTGGATTAGTCGCACAGCTCGAACAGAGCTGCTGCGCCCATGCCGCCGCCGATGCACATGGACTCCACGCCGTATTTTACGCCGTGCTTGTTCATGTTGTACAGCAGGGTGGCGGCCAGCTTGGCGCCCGTGCATCCCAGGGGATGGCCCAGGGCGATGGCGCCGCCGTTGATGTTGATTCTGTCCATGTATTTCTCTATGCCGATTTCGCGGATGGAGTACAGGGCCTGGGAAGCAAAGGCTTCGTTGATTTCCCAGAGTCCGATGTCTTCCACCTTCAGCCCTACCTTGTCCAGCAGCTTGGGAATGGCATAGCGGGGGCCGACGCCCATTTCGTCAGGACGGCAGCCTACCGTAGTGTAGCACACCAGCTTGGCTAAGGGTTTGAGGCCCATTTCCTTGACTTTGTCCCCGGACATGATCACGCAGGCGGCTGCGCCGTCCGTAGTCTGGGAAGAGTTACCGGCGGTAACGGATCCTTTGGCGGCGAATACCGGGCGGAGCTTGTTCAAACCTTCCAGGGTGGTGGTGGCGCGGACGCCGTCGTCAAAATCCTGGAGAAAGGTTTCCTGCTTGGACAGTCCGTCCTCGCCAATGACATACTTTACAGCCGGGGTGGGGATGATTTCGCCGTACAGTCCCTCTTTTTGGGCCTTGACGGCCTTCATTTGGGAATTGAAAGCAAATTCATCCTGTGCTTCACGGGAAATGCCGTAACGGTTGGCTACGTTTTCCGCCGTGGTGCCCATGGAGCAATAAAGGTCGGCCCCGCCTTTTTGGGTGTGGTTCGGATACGGACGGGGGTTGTTTCCGCCCATGGGCACGAAGGTCATGGATTCCACGCCGCCCGCCATGGTGACGTCGGACCAGCCCACCATAACGCGGGAGCTTGCCAGTGCGATGGCTTCCAGTCCGGAGGAGCAGAAGCGGTTGACCGTGGCGCCCGAGACTTCAATGGGAAATCCGGCGATCTGGTTGGCCACGCGGCCTATGTTCAGTCCCTGCTCGGCTTCGGGGAAGGAGCAGCCCATCATCACGTCGTCTACGTCGCCTTTTTCCATTCCGGGAACTTTTTCCACTGCGGCGTTGAGGATATGGGCCAGCAGGGCCTCGGGACGGGTGTCCTTGAAGGCGCCCTTGTTCCTGCGGCATCCCGGGGTTCTGACTGCGCTGACTATGTATGCATCTCTCATATATCTATCCCTCCTAATGTTGGGAAAAAGTTGTTCATCAATTGCGAAGAGGTTTGCCAGTAGCCAGCATGTGTTCCACGCGGGCGATGGTTTTTTCTTCCTTGAACAGGTCCACGAAAGCATCGCGTTCCAGCTTCAGGATGTAGTCTTCG
This sequence comes from Desulfatibacillum sp., assembly GCA_016342355.1. Lineage (GTDB taxonomy): Bacteria > Desulfobacterota > Desulfobacteria > Desulfobacterales > Desulfatibacillaceae > Desulfatibacillum. The sequence continues at coordinate 2,467 of JAEINP010000082.1, read as the reverse complement.
TCAACCAGGCTGTTGTCGCGCACATCGCCGCCGCCAATGATGTAGGCGACCTTTTTGGCGATAAGGGCGTCATGTTCGCTGACATAGCCAGCGTGCAGCATGTCGAAAAGCTGTTGGTCCGCCAAGCCCTGGGCGGATTTTCCAAGCACCGGGATGGGTTTCTTCATGGGCGGAGCGTATCCGCCGTCCACCATATGCAGAACCTCTTTTTTGGCTTCGCCAATGAGGTAATCGCGGTTCATGACGATCCGGTCCTTGGGTCCCAGGAAGCCCATGGTGCGGGCCTGAGCAGCGGAGTTGGAGAATTTGGCCATGGCGATGTTCTGGAAAACCTGCAAAAAGTATGGGAGCAGGTCGTTCACCTTCACGCTGGGAGGCGTGGACAGGGCGAATTTTTTCCAGGTGTTCATGCAGCCGCCGCCGCCGGGAATGAGGCCGACGCCTACTTCCACAAGGCCCATGAAAAGCTCTGAATGGGCGACAATCTTGTCAGCGCCCAGGCAGACTTCGCAGCCGCCGCCCAAAGTCATGCCAAAGGGCGCTGCCACAACCGGAAAGGAAGCGTACAGGGCGTTCATGATGCCGCTCTGGGCGCGAGCCAGGAAGGCGTCGATGTCGGCGTATTTGCCAGCCTTGGCCAGTCCCAGCATGTAGGCAAGGTCGCCGCCGGCGGAGAAGGCGCCGGGGAATCCGGGCGCTTGGTTTCCAATGACCACACCCACACCGTTATTATCCACGTATTCCAGGGCTTCGGCCATGCCGTCCACCAGGTCGGCGTTGATGGCGTTCATCTTGGTGTGAAATTCCACGCAGAACACGCCGTCTTCCAAATCCACCAGGGAAACGGAATTGTTGCCCATGATCTTTTTCCCGGCGCCTTTAAGGCCCTTGAGGGAAATGATGGTGGGGCTGAGCGTGATGGCTTTGTATTCGCCAGCGGCGAAATCAAAGAAGTAGTCCACGCCCTTTTCAAACTTGTAGAAGGTCTCTGCTCCGGAAGCGAGCATTTTCTTCACGTTCTCAGGGATTGTCAGACCGTCGGCTTCCATCTTGGCTACGGATTCTTTGACTCCCAGAGCGTCCCAGGTTTCAAAAGGCCCGAAGGTGAAGTTGTAACCCCATTTCATGGCGTTGTCGATTTCCACGACGGTGTCGGAAATCTCGGGTACGCGGTTGGCGGCATAAACCAGGCCGTTGGAAATCACTTTCCATACGAACTTGGCGCCCTTGTCGTCGCCGTAAGCCACGGTTTTGATCTTGTCGGCCAGGCTGCCTGCGGTTTTTGCGGCGTCCAGGCAGGGGAAGGTCGGTCTTTCGAATTCTTCGTATTCCATGGTCTGGGGGTTCAGCACCTTGGGGATCAACTTCCACTCAGGAGTCATATCCTTTTTGTAGAAGCCGCCCTTGGTCTTGTTGCCCAGAAATTTTTTCTCAATCATCTGAACAACGAACTCGGGCATCTTGAAGGTGTCACGGGCTTCGTCGTCCACCACCAGTTCATAGGTGTTGCTGGCCACATGTCCCAGGGTATCCAAACCAACCAGGTCAGCGGTTTTGAACATGGCGGTCTTGGGGCGGCCCAGGATCGGCCCGAACAGAGCGTCCACTTCAGGAATGGTCATGCCGTCTTCGACCATCAACTGCATGGCCTGGACCATACCCTGGACGCCGATGCGGTTACCAATGAAGTTGGGTGTATCCTTGGCCCATACAATGCCTTTGCCCAGGATGCGTTCGCCAAAGTCCTTCATGAAATCCAGGACTTCCCGGGAGGTCTCGGCGCCGGGGATGAGTTCCAGCAATTTCATGTAGCGCACGGGGTTGAAAAAGTGGGTGCCCATGAAATTTTTGCGGAAGTCGGAGCTCAGGTTCTTGCTCATGGCCTCCAGGGGAATACCGGAGGTGTTGGTGCTGACGATGGCATTGGCCTTGCGGACTTTTTCCACCTTAGCAAGCACTTCTTGCTTGATTTTGAGGTTTTCCACGACCACTTCCACAATCCAGTCGCACTCGGCCAGCTTGTCCCAGTCATCTTCGAAATTGCCGACTTGCACCAGGGCTGCTTCATCCTTGGCGTTCATGAACAGGGAAGGCTTGGACTTGAGAATTCCGTCAAATCCTGCCTGTACGATGCGGTTCCTGGCCTTGGGATCGTTCTTTTCCTCATCCTTGAGGTCAAAGGGCACGATATCCAGAAGCAGGGTCTTGATTCCGGCGCTGGCCAGCAGGGCGGCAATGCCCCCTCCCATAACTCCAGAGCCCAGAACGGCTGCCTTACGAATCCGTCTCACCATAAAATCCTCCTTTAGTATAACCTTTTTATTGTCGCGGCTGAAAGCCGGTGTCCGAAATTACGGTTATGTTCCTTAACCTGGCAAATATATTCATTTTTCCAGATCATATCCAGGAAAAATGAGGACAAATTCAGCTTTTACAAGGATGATGGACCCCTGTCAAGTGAAAAGAT
>JAEINP010000081.1 GCA_016342355.1 Desulfatibacillum sp. | reverse complement strand
ATGATGCAAACCATCAAATAATTGCAGTATGCGTCACCTTTCAGGACATCACGGAACAAAAAAAGGCGGAAAAGGAACGGGCCGCCTTAAAGGAACAGTTTCATCAAGCCCAGAAAATTGAGTCTGTTGGGCGCTTGGCGGGAGGTGTTGCCCATGATTTCAATAATATGCTCAGTGTCATAATAGGCCACACGGAAATGGCTTTGGAGCAATTGGATAAGGCTCAGCCATTATTTGCCGATCTCAAGGAAGTCCACAGCGCAGCCCTGCGTTCCGCCGACCTGACGCGTCAGCTTCTGGCTTTCGCCAGAAAACAGGCTATTGCCCCCAAAAAGCTGGATTTGAACGAAGCCCTTTCAAAAATGCTTAAAATGCTCCAGCGTCTGATGGGGGAGGATATTGACCTTGTATGGTTGCCCGGCGCCTGTTTGGGAAACATAAAAATGGACCCCTCCCAACTTGATCAAATCCTGGCCAATTTGTGCGTCAATGCAAGGCAAGCCATTTCCGGAGTAGGCAAGGTCACCATCGAGACAAAAAACATGATTTTCGATGAGGGCTATTGTGCAGATCATCCGGGATTTTTCCCTGGCGAATTCGTCCTCCTGGCTGTCAGCGACAATGGGGAAGGCATGAATAGGGAAATCCTTGACCATCTTTTCGAACCATTTTTCACCACAAAAGAAATGGGAAAGGGAACAGGCCTTGGCCTGGCCACAGTTTATGGCATTGTTAAGCAAAATAACGGTTTCATAAACGTCTATAGCGAACCAGGAGAGGGAACCACCTTTAAAATCTATCTTCCCCTGCATGAGAGCCCCGGCGGACAGGTGCAGGAGGATGAGTTGGGAGAAATTGAGCCCGGCCATGGCGAAACCATCCTACTGGTCGAAGACGAAGCGGCAATCATGAAGATGGGAACAATGATGTTGTCAAGACTTGGATACACTGTGTTGACCGCTAACACGCCTGCCGAGGCTCTGGAGATTGCCCGGGAACATGCCGGCACAATCCAACTGATTTTTACCGACGTCATTATGCCCGGGATGAACGGAAGGGATCTGGCAGAGCGCGTGCAAGCCCTTTGTCCAAACCTCAAGGTCCTGTATATGTCCGGGTATACCGCCAATGTAATCGCCCATCATGGAGTACTGGAAGACGCGGTGCATTTTGTTCAAAAGCCCTTTTCCTATCGCGACTTGGCCACGGGGGTCCACAAGGCGTTAACAGCATAGAATACTGGCTTGCCAGGGCGTTATTCCGGGGAAAACTGCTTTTCCAACATGATTTTTAAAATGGTCCGGTTCCATTCAGTCTCCTATCCAGCCTTGCACAGGGAAAACACCAGATCCGTGTACACTTCCGTGCCCTGGATCATGTTTTCCTCAGAAATTTTTTCGTCAATCCCATGGATGGTTTTTAAATCATCCATGGGGACCATTATGGGAAACACTCCATACGCCCGAAACCCCTTTTCCCGGAAAAACCGAGAGTCAGTTGTTCCGGTGGTGAGGGAAGGGGCCACCACTGTATCCGGAAAACAGCGTTGGAGAGTGTCGGCTATCGTCTGATAGTCCGGGTGATCCAAAGGGGACTCATTAGCGTAAAAAACAGTGACAGGCTCCACGGTGATGGCGTCGTCTTCCAGCAATCCTTGAATCCACTCGGTAAACTCCCCGGGTTCCTGGCCGGGCAGCAGGCGAATATCCAAAATCGCCTCGGCCCTGCTGGGGATGACATTGCCCCGATCCCCGCCCTGGAGTACGTTCAGGCTGATGGTGTTCTGCATCATGGCTGCAAGTTGGGGCATAGCGATAATGCCAGTTTCACGCAGGATGCGTTCCAGTGTGGCCGGGTTTCCATCCTCCACAAAAGGCCCTAAGAAATCCCATTCACAGGCCAGTGCGCGAAAATACTCGCCAACAACCGGAGTAATGGTAATGGGCCTTGGGGTAGTCACAACCCGGTGCAGGGCCTTGACCAATTCCTCCAGGGCATTCTGGCCGTGGGGCACGGACCCGTGGCCTGGAGGGCCGGTTCTGGTAAGTTTAAGCCAGCATGGGCCTTTTTCCGCAGTGGAAATCATGTGCAACCCTTTGGTGGGAAGGATTCCCGAAACCCCAAAACCGCCCTCGTTCAACACAAGCCCGGCCGGGAAATCTTCCGGATGATTTTCCAGCAGGTATTCCGCCCCCTGCGCACCTCCGACTTCCTCGTCCGCCACGGCAAGAAAGATCACGTCCCGGTCAGGTTCAACTTTTTGGCGATGGAGGGCAAGGAAAGTCATCAACTGCATGATTCCCAGGCCTTTCATGTCCAGCGTCCCCCGGCCGCAAATAAAGCCGTCCCGAATCTCTCCCCCAAAAGGATCAAAGCTCCACTCCGAAGCGTCAGCCGGGACCACGTCCATATGGTTTAACAAAATCAAGGGGGGCTTCTCTCCTGTGCCGCGAATGACAGCTCTTAACGATACCCGGCCTGGCTGGGCTTCATATGTCTTGCAGGGAATGCCCTCCTTGGTGAGAATATTCTCCAGAAACCGGACTGCCTCAGACTCGTTGCCGGGCGGATTGGTGGTGTTGATCCGGATGTATTCTGACAGTATTTGAATTGCTTCGTGAGTCATAAGGCGCCTCCCTTTATTTTCCCGATCATGAGCAGCCAGCTCATCCTGGGGATTGAGAAAAATAAGGGGCATTGCGGGTTATTACTATGCTTCCGTTTCAAAACGGAAATCGCAGTACTTTGCCCCTTCCATAATTGTCTGGGTGCGGGTGAATTTGATCTTGGGATTGAAACCCTCCATCAGGGCGTAATCCCGGCCGCACCCCAGTAGGTAGCCGTATTTTTCCAGACCGTGTTCCTTATACATTTCCGCGTATTTGCAGCGGGTGATATTGACCACGGCTTTTGTCTCGGTGGCCTCGGCAATTTCAACTTCCAGGGCGCCTCCCTGGCTGAACAGGGGCAGGGCGCGCTGGAGGTGCTGCATGGTGTCGCCGCCTGCAAACATCTTTAACATCTTGCCCGCTTCCAAAGCCAGTTTTCCAATCACTTTTTTGGCTACGGCCTCCGAGGCATCCTCCCCGAATTCCCGGGAATACGCTTCAATCAGGGGCGCTGCGAGAAGCGCCTCGATTTCCCGGCGCACGATCAAGTCCACGCTGTTTATGTCTTGGGGCATTTCTTCACCTCCTTCTTGGGTTTCCGATTCACTGGCTGCAGCTTTTTGCGCCTTTGCCGGAACCAGGTCCTTTAACACCTTGTTTTTGTTGATTGGCTTTAAAAGCAATTCGCCAGCCTTTACAGGCGTCTGGCAAAACAGCCCGGGCTTTCCGTGCGGGCCTGGGCCGATCGCACCCAGGCCTCCAGCAAAATGTGGAAATGAATTTGACTCTGAGATGCTATACTAAACGCAGTTTGACGAGATCAAGGGTGTAGCGGCCCTCCCCTGGAAAGCATGTATTCAATCCTTCAGATAGTATGAAGTCAGACATTGTGGAAAACTCAATATTGAAATTTTTCAGCCTGTTGCCGATCTCGCACACATCATAGGATACCTCATTGCCTGTTTTGTGAAACCAGTCGCAGAACTGTTCTAAATACTGCGCATCAACAAAAAAAATTGTGCTGCTATCCACATCTATTGGCCCATTATCGTCTGCTTGAATGGCCGAATATGGAATGGTGTACATACCGGGCTTGAAATCCAGAATCTGAAAAATGCCAGGTTCGTTGGCAGGATCAAGAGCAGCAAGTTTATTTGTTTGAAGCAAGACCCTGGCCTCTGTCTCAGGTTCCTTGACTGTGTGTTTAGGGGAAAGATTGGAATGAATACTATGTCTTGAATGACCAGCGTCCTTGGCCCTTTTTCGAAAGCGGGGAACGACTAACAGGACAGTTACTGCCAAAACCGTTAAACCGCTATAGAAATAGACCATAGATTGACCCGCATTGGTTAGGGTTTAGAAAGGGGAAACCCGGCATGATGCGGATTTCCCCTTTGAATTTTCATAAAAAACATTTTTTCGGCAATTGAGACCCTGGTTACCTATCCCCCGGGTTGCCGCTTATTCTTCATCCAGGGCGTCGTCAGGGATGTCTGCGCTGGTGTAGACATCCTGCACGTCATCGCAGTCATCCAGGGTCTGGAGCAGGCGGACCATTTGCGCCGCTTCCTTGCCTGTGACTTCCACGGTGTTCTGGGGCAATTTGGTGACCGAAGCGTCTTCGGTTTCAATCCCGGCTTCGTCAATGGCCTGTTTGACGGCCTCAAAATCATCGGGCTGGGTTATCACTTCAAAGGAGTCCCCGGATACCCGCACGTCTTCGGCGCCTGCTTCCAGGGCGACTTCCATGAGGGTGTCTTCGTCCGTGACGCTTTGACTGACTACAATATAGCCCTTTTTGTCGAACATCCAGGCCACGCAACCGGCTTCGCCCAGGCTGCCCCCGCATTTGGAAAAAATATGCCGGACTTCCGCGGCTGCGCGGTTTTTGTTGTCTGTGAGGGATTCCACCAGGACTGCGCCGCCGCCGGGGCCGTAACCTTCGTACTGAAGTTCTTCGTAGTTCACGCCCTCCAGTTCGCCGGTTCCTTTTTTGATGGCCCGCTCCCAGTTGTCCTTGGGCATATTTTCGGACTTTGCGGCGTTGATGGCGGTGCGGAGCCGGGGGTTGGCGTCAGGATCCCCTCCGCCCATGCGGGCGGCGATGGTGATTTCCTTAATGAGTTTGGAAAAGACCTTGCCGCGCTTGGCGTCGGCCGCCCCCTTCTTATGCTTGATAGTCGACCATTTATTATGTCCTGACATGGGATTCTCCTTTTTTGCTCCAGCCCACTACGTAAATTTCCCGGCTTGCTTTGCGGGTGCTTTCGGGCTTGAAAATTTTATGTTTGGTAAAATACATTTTAACATCCTTAATAAAAGCGTCAAATCCCTCGCCCTGGAAAATTTTGCACACAAAGGTTCCCCCGGGCTTAAGGACTGTGATTGCTGTTGCGAGGGCCGAGTCACACAAGGCAGCGGACTTCAAGGCGTCCACATTCCTGATTCCGCTGGTGTTGGGGGCCATATCGCTCAGGACCACATCAAAATCCCGGCCTATACGGTCCAGGAAATCCTGGTCCATCTCAAACGCATCCCCCTGAATAAATTGGGCGTTTGGTTTGTCCGGCTGTTCCATGGGCTGGATGTCAATGCCGATCACCTGGCCTGAGCCGCCCACTGTTTGGGAAGCATACTTGAGCCATGATCCCGGAGCGCATCCAAGGTCCAGGACCTTCTGGCCGGGGTGGAGGATTTTCCACTTCTTTTGCATTTCCTCCAACTTAAAAACAGAACGGGCGGGAAAGCCGGCCTTTTTGGCTTTGTCCGTGTAATGATCCCGCCAGAGGTTTTGGCCCTTCTTAACAGGTTTCATATAAGAAATAACTCCTTGAAAGTCAATATGCTCCAGGCCCCATGCATGGGAATTGGCTAAGATTTATATGGTTTCGTGCAATTAGGAGCGCACAGCCACTGGAAATAGCGGCCTTTTGCCTGAATTTTGTTTTAAAAAAGATGCTCCAATGCCTGGTTGATGGATTTCACCCCCACCACCTTGATTCCCGAAGGAGGCCGGAGATTGCGCAGGTTGGTTCGGGGCGCTAGGCATTGCTCAAAACCCATTTTAGCGGCTTCCTTGATACGGGTTTCCAACTGCCCCACCCCGCGGATTTCCCCTGTCAGCCCCACTTCTCCCACCAGGACGGTCTGGCTTGGCACAGGACGATCCAGGAAACTGGACGCCACAGCGCACACCATAGCCAGATCCACTGCCGGTTCGGTCACACGCACGCCGCCAGCCACGTTCATGAACACATCCTGATTCATAAGGGGCATGCCCACCTTTTTTTCCAGCACAGCCACCAACAGGGCAACCCGGTTGGAGTCCAGGCCCAGGACGGTTCGACGGGGGCTTGCAAAGCTGGTGGGGCTTGCCAGGGCCTGAATTTCCAGCAAAATGGGGCGGGAGCCTTCCAGGCTGGCGGTCACTGCCGAACCTGAGGCTTGCTCCGGCCTTTCGGAAAGGAATACCGCGCTGGGATTGCTCACCTCCAGGAGGCCTTGTTCGGCCATCTCGAACACCCCGATTTCGTTGGTGGAGCCAAAACGGTTTTTCACGGCCCTAAGAATCCGGTACACATGGTTCCGGTCTCCTTCAAAATACAGCACGGTATCCACCATGTGTTCCAAAAGCCTTGGGCCTGCTATGGCTCCTTCTTTGGTCACATGTCCCACGATAAAGGTAGGAATGCCCGATTTTTTTGCGTGCATGGCCAGGCGAAAGGTCACTTCCCGCACCTGGCTCACCGAGCCCGGGGCGGAAGTAAGATCCTGGCTATACAGGGTCTGGATCGAATCCAGGACTACGGCCCGGGGCTTTTCCTGCTCCAGGACCTCCAGGATTTGTTCCAAAACAATTTCGGAATAGACAAAAAGATTGGAATTGCCTGCCCCGGTGCGCTGGCTCCTCAACTTGATTTGCTGGATGGATTCCTCGCCCGAAACGTAAAGGACCTTCTGCCCGGCATTGGCCAGGCAGTGCATGGCCTGGAGCATGAGGGTGGATTTGCCGATTCCCGGATCACCGCCAATGAGGATCATGGACCCGCTCACCATGCCTCCCCCCAGAACTCTGTCCAGTTCCAGGATGCCCGTACTCATGCGCTCTTCCACGATTCCGCCCACCGAGTCTATGGGCACAGGCCTGGATGCCGCCCCGGAAAGGTCAAAGTTTGATTTTGTTCCGGATGAAATGGTCTTGGGCTTGCCTTCCACCATGCTGTGCCACTGGCCGCAGTCCGGGCATTTGCCCATCCATTTTGCGGTGGAATACCCGCAATCCTGACAGGTATAAACATTTTTTGGAGCCTTTTTCATGAGGCAATCTCCTGTGGGGGCCATCCGGAAAAGTCGAATATGGTCAATTTGACCACAAACAGGCCCAATTATTACCCTGCACCCGAAATTCCGGGTAAAATATTCCCATAATATGCTTGAGACCGCCCGCCGGTTCTGGTACACTTTACCCGTCTAACCCGATCCGGTCAAAATTTTTTGCCGCACCTGGGTTTGCAAAGCAGGTCAAAGTCTTTTATGTGTTTGATTGATTATCACGTGCATACCCCCTTATGCAACCATGCCCGGGGGGAAATGGAAGCCTATGTGAAGCAGGCGATTGAGCTTGGTCTCCGGGAGATCTGTTTTTTGGACCATCTGACCCTGCGGCCGGACGGCGGCGCCCTTTCCATGAGTCCCCAAGAAGTCCCCCTGTATTACCAGGCCGCCAGAAAACTGGCCAAACGTTACGAAACCCGCATTCTGGTCAAGGTGGGCCTGGAGGTGGACTTTGACCTGGATACCATGGATCATGCCCGGGACATAGTCAACTCCCATGCCTTTGACGCCATTGGCGGGTCCGTGCATTTTCTGGGGCACTGGAACATGGTTTCCCACAGGGGGCGGGATAATTGCCCCTATAGCGACTGCCAGGATATGTTCGCCGCTTATCTGGATCATGTGGAAAGCATGGTGGACCATTCCTTTTTTGATTTTTTATGCCATCTGGATGTGGTGGGGAAGTTCGGAGACCGTCCAGGCGACCCCATGGAAGAACATTGGAACAGGGTGATTGAAAAAATCGCCGCCAAAGGGCTTGTGGTGGAAGTCAACACCAGCGGTCTCCGTCATCCTTCGGGAGTGATTTATCCCGAGCCCTGGCTGTTGCAAAAACTCCACAAGGCGGGCATCCGGATTATTTTGGGCAGTGACGCTCACTCCCCGGAACAGGTGGGCAAAGATTTTGACAAGGCTTTGGACTTGGTCAGAAAGGTGGGCTATGAGCGTCTTGTCACATTTAGTAAGCGACAAAGAGGCAGCATAAGCATTGATCCTTCACCATTGCGTCTTGCGAGTGGCAAGGCATGATATGAAAGCACCATGCAATAATTTAACAGCGGGATTAACCCGGTCGAAAAAAAACGGGAGTGTATTTGTGCTAGTCCGACTGACGGGAATGCTCATAGCCCTTGTTATTGCAGCCTTTTTGGGAACGGCGGTGGGAGCGGAACAGCCTCCTCCCCCTTCCTTTGAAAACCTGCAGAACCGGCTTATAAAAGACGGGTTCGACAAACAACAACTTGAGAAAATTTACAACCACAAGGACGTGGAACTGGATTTATCCGTGGCGACAGTGTATTTCCGCCACAGGGAATCCAAATCAAATTATGACCAGTTTTTGGAAGACAAAACCATTGCCAATGCCCGGGCTTACCTTGCAGAGCACAAAACCGACCTGGAAGCCACGGAAAAGGCCTATGGTGTGGACAAGGAAGTCATCACTGCCATCCTTTTGGTGGAAACCCGCCTGGGAGGATATGTGGGCGTAAAGCCTGTGATCAACACCTTGTCCACCCTGGCGTCCTTGTCCGAGGAAAGCAAAAGGAGTCTTCTTTTTAATCAGGTTTCCAAAAACGGAAAGCAAAGCCGGGAACAAGTGGACGCCTGGGCAGAAAAAAAAGCGGCTTGGGCTTATGAAGAATTAAAGGCTTTTTTAAGTCATACGGATTCCTCGGAAACCGATCCTGTCGGCATTAAAGGATCTTTTGCCGGGGCCATGGGTTATGCCCAGTTTATGCCGTCCAATATATTGGTTTATGGGGCGGACGGCAGTGGGGACGGCAAGGTGGATTTGTTCGTCCATTCCGATGCCATTGCCAGCATAGGGTTGTATTTAAAAGGCCATGGATGGAAGCCGGGCCTGGATGCGGAAAAAATGGGCAAAGTCCTTTTACGCTATAATAACAGCACGTATTACGCCAACACTTTGTTGAGAATACGGGCGGTCCTGAGGGGTTCGTCTTGAGTTTTGCCATAATAGTATTAAGCCTGGGAGTTTTGTTTCTCATATTGACCTGGTGGGCGATTTTTCATATCGCCGCCAGAGATTTCGGTTCTACGGAACGGAAAGCCATTTGGGGCGTGGTTAGCCTGGTGCCCTTTCTTGGCGTTTTGATCTATATCATTTGGGGCCGCAAGCAGGGAAAACGGTTCCGGGCGGATGAAATAGTGGAATAGGGAGATTGGAAAACAAAAATGATTTGACAAAGGAAAGTCATTTTTGTATGAAAGCCATCTCACCTGCCTTCGGCAGGTATTCAAATGTGTGGTCCCATCGTCTAGCGGTTCAGGATATCGCCCTCTCACGGCGAAGACAGGGGTTCGATTCCCCTTGGGACTACCATTCTTCCTCATTCCAATATTATCCGCCTACAAGCAGTGTACCAATTTCATTTCCACCGGTGTTTTGTTTCTTGGATTTACACCGGAGGATCGGGGTAGTTATGGATACATTCATGGAGATGTTCCGGCATCACCCGGACCCTGCCTTTTTGGCGGATGCTTCGGGAAAGATCATAGGCTGGAACTCCCCGGCAGACGAGATGCTCGGCCTGCCACATAGTTCGGAAAACGTGGATTTGGTCTCCAAAAAGGGAGTGCACAGGTTCCACCCTTCCCTCAATGAGCTGTTCGCCCACTGTATTAAGGAAGGGGTAGGTTCAGAGCAATGGGTGCTTCCTCTGCCCGGCGATATGGGCAGGCCTCACATCCGGTTTATTGTCACTCCCATTCAGAAAGCCACGGAAGTTTCCGGCGCCTGGGCCGTTTGCCCCAGGAATCCCGAGGACCGTGATGCGTGGAAAGCCGGCGCCACTCCGGAAAATCCCGTGGTCCGGGTCCTTTCCTTTTTGACCAACATGATAGAAAGCACAGTCAACGGCATTGTGGTCATGGACCCCCGGGGCAAGGTTCTTATGTTCAACAAGAGCATGGAGATCATGACCGGCCTTTCCGCCGACGACGTAGTGGGGATTCCCGGCGGAGTGGACCTGTTTTACGGCTGGAAAACCGCCAAGGAAAACATGGCCCTCATGCGGAGCGACCAGTATGGCAGGCCTGGCATACTGAACATGGTGAAAACCGAACTCAAGGACAAGGGCGGCAATATCTTTCCCGTAAGCCTTTCCGCCGGAATCATGTTTGAAGACGGCATGGAAACAGGCAGTGTGGGAATATTCGGCGACCTGCGGGAAAGCGACCGCCTTGCCAGGGAGTTAAGGTCGGCCCAGGAGCGCCTGATCCAGGCGGACAGAAACGCGGCGCTGGGCAGGCTTTCCGCCAGTGTGGCCCACGAGATCAACAACCCCCTTTCCGGCATCCTGATGTTTGCGGAAATCATGCAAAGAAGTCTCAAGGATGAACCGGTTTTCCGGGACGATCTCAAGGAAATTATTGATCAGACTTTGAGGTGCAAGGCTATTGTGCGCAATCTGCTGGGCTTTTCCAGAAGATCGGATAACAGCAACGAACCGTTTGACGTGCCCGATGCCTTTCGCCAATGTCTGGATATTGTTCTTCCCCAGGCAAAATTCCAGGGCATTGACGTGGCGTGCAATTTTCAACCGGATATGCCCAGGATGGAAGCGGACAGGGTCCAGATGCAGCAGGTATTCACCAATCTGGTCCTCAATGCCGCCGATGCCCTGGACGGAAAAGGCATTATAAGAATTAACGCCTATTATGATACGGATTCCGATTATTTTTTTATGGAGTTTAAGGATAACGGACCCGGGGTGGCTCAGGGGGAGCTGGAAAGGATTTTCGAGAGCTTTTACACTACAAAGCCAGTGGGTTATGGTACGGGTCTTGGCCTGTCCATTACCCAGGATATTATTCACAACCATGGGGGAACCATTGGTGTAGAAAATAATCCCCGGGGCGGCACAATTTTTACCATCCGCCTTCCAGGGAAAAGAATCAAGAAAGAATCATGAGCCTTAAACAATATGTTGTTCTGGTGGCGGACGATGAACGCGTCGTTCGTGAGGGGTGCCGCAGGATTTTGGAGGCTGAGGGCTATCAGGTCCTCATCGCCAAGGACGGGGCGGAGGCCATGGGGGTTTTGGAAGCCAACCCTGTGGACCTGGTCTTGGCGGATTTAAAAATGCCCGGAATCGGGGGGTTGGAACTTCTTGCCTGGATCAAGAAAAATCATCCGGGGTTGCCGGCCATCGTCATTACCGGTCATGGTAGCCGGCAGCTTGAATCCCAGTGCGAAGAAGCCGGGGCTTTGGGTTTGATCAGCAAACCATTTATGACCAAAGAAGTCGTCGATGCGGTAAAAAGAGCCTTGTAACAATGTAGGAGGTGAAGCACGTTTAGGAAGGACCGGGATTGATGGAGGAGCAAGCCAAACTGAAAACCGCCCTGATTGTGGATGACGAGCCTGTTGTCCGCTCAGGAATCAGCCGGATAGTCACCCATATGGGCCTCAAGCCCGCCGACGCCAGCGATGGCAAGGAAGCCATCGCAAAGATGTCGGAAAACTATTTTGATATAATTTTCCTGGATGTACGCATGCCGGGCATGGGCGGCATGGAGGTTCTGGGCTGGATCAAGGACAACAACATCAGTTCCCTGGTGGTCATGATCACCGGAGTCACCGAGCCCGATGTCATTATCCAGGCCATGAAGATGGGCGCCTTTGACTACCTGGCCAAGCCCTTTGGTGTGGATGATATCGAAAACATCGTCCAACGGGCCGAAAAAGCCTCGGCCCCTCCCACCCAGACCATCGGCATTCCCAAAAGCAAGGGGCTCCAGGCAGGGCCTGACAGAATCATGCTTGGGTCCAGCCCCATCATGCAGAATCTTTTTTCCCGCATGCTCAAGGTGGCTCCCACGGATTGCACCGTACTCATTACCGGGGAAAGCGGCACCGGCAAGGAGCTGGTGGCTCGGGCCATCCACTACCATGGCAGGCGGCGGGAAAACGAATTCGTGCCTGTGGACTGCTCGGCCCTGGTGGAAAATCTGTTGGAAAGCGAACTCTTCGGCCATGTAAAGGGCTCATTCACCGGCGCTCTAAACAGTAAAAAGGGCTTGTTTGAGCTGGCCAACCATGGCACCTTTTTTTTTGACGAGATTTCCAATCTGTCCATGGACATCCAGGCCAAGCTCCTGCGGGTAATCCAGGAAAGGGAATTCACCCAGGTAGGCGGCGCTGTGCGCGTCAAGGTGGATTTACGCATCATGGTGGCCTCCAACAGGGATCTGCGGGCGGCCATTGCTGAAAACAAATTCCGGGAAGACCTCTTCTATCGCCTGCATGTCATCCCCATCCATTTGCCCCCCCTGAGGGAGAGAGGCAAGGATATCGAGGATCTGATCAACCATTTTGTCCTGCACATGGCCAGAAAAATCGGCAGGCAACCCCCCAGAGTATCCCGCGAGGCCATGGACGTGTTCCTTGCCTATGCATGGCCAGGGAATGTCCGGGAACTGGAGAACACCATAGAGCGAATCCTCATCCTTAAGGATGACGATGTGATCCGGCCCGAACATCTGCCCCAGGATATTCGTCAGCACCCCCCGGATCTCCGGTCCTTTTCCGACAAGATGGTCAGCCTCAAGGACCTGGAAAGTGAATACATACGGTTTGTGCTGTCCCGCACCAACGGGGGCATCCAAAAGGCCGCCGGGATTTTGGGCATCAACCGCAAAACCCTTTCCATGAAAATGAAAAAATATGGCCTGTGATCTGGAATAGAATTATTGATCGATAATCAAGCGCCGCCGAGCTTGCAGACACTGACAAACAGGTCGGACAAACGCCTGCGCGATTTGAAATTCTTTTTTTTGTGACTTTTGAGGAGAGGTTCAGATGAAAGCCAAGGTTCCCCACTTCGTTCTTCTGCTTTGCGTTGTCTTTAGCCTGTGTTCATTGGCTCCAGTCTGGGCCTCGGAAATCGTCCAGTCTATTCTGCCATTTCCCACAGCCAACGATATTTACGACTCCTGGACTCCCGACGGCGTCACCTTCTATTTTGTGGGGGATTCCGGGACCATCATCAAGTACGATGGAACGGCATACACCTTTATGGACTCCCCCACAAACTCGCCCCTGTTCTGTATTCACGGAACCTCCGAAACAGACATCTGGGCGGCAGGCGGGGATGATTACAACACCAATAATCTGGAAAAGGCCGTGTACCTTCACTACGACGGCTCGTCCTGGACCTCCGTCCCTGCCCCGGTTTACTTAGGCTCGGACACCTATCCGCCTGAGGACATCTTCGCCGTGGCCGCCGACGATGTGTGGGCCGTGGACGGACACTCATCCTATTTGTTCCATTATGACGGAAGCTCCTGGTCCTTTGTAAATACAGGGCTGGATCTGGGATATGGCGGCTTTGACGCTATTCATGCATTTTCCGCCAACGATATTTATGCAGCCGGTTCATACGGGCAGATCATTCACTACGACGGGGTTGATTGGACTCGGCAAAGCCAGATACAAAACCCTTCCTTCCCCTCGACTTCTTGCCTGCTTGACAATGTGTGGGGGCCGGACGCAGACGCGGTGTTTGCCTGCGGCAATTACGGACAAGTGCATAAACTGAATAAGGCGACCGAGAAGTGGATTGAGATCTCCAACCCCATAACCTACACCGTGCCCGTTTCCATGTCGGGTACGCAGCTGACCTCCATCGCAGGGACTTCAGAAACGGACATGTATTTCAGTTCCTATTCAGGCTCTGTGTATCATTGGAACGGAACCGGATTTACTGAAATCCCCCCCACGGGATACTGGAAGCAGAACGCAATCCGCCAAAAATCGGACGGCTCCTATCTGATCGCCGGAGATAACGGCCGCATCGAAACATATGGAGTATCGGGATGGCGCAAAGAGTCCCGGGTTCCTTCTGTAAAAAAGGATTTTACTTTGGTTTCGTGGGGTGAGGACCTGTGGTTCGCTCCTGGCTGGATCAATTCCGGCGAAGGGGCCTTTGCCTGGAATAAGGGTAGCATGACCGAACATCCCCTGCCTATCGGCGACAATAAGCAGGCCCATGTCACCGGTTTGAGAGCCTTTGCAAAAAACGACGTGTGGGTGGGCCTCCAGCCCATGAGTGGTTACGATTATGGCGCCTTTCACTATGATGGGACCTCCTGGACCTCCTGGAAACCGGATAATGCAGGAATTCCTCAAGCCTTGCATGACGTCCTCTATACCGCAGACGGCGGCATGTTTGTGATCCAGGGAGGATTGACCGGCGGCCTGCCCAGGAGAATCGTTAACAATGACCAGGTCGATATATTCAACGACCCGGACTTTGACTCGTATCACGCCTTGGCAGAAGGATCGGACGGAAAAGTATATGCAGTGGGCCAGAACGGTAAGTTAGTTGTTTACTCAGACGGTGTCTGGTCTCCGGAGACTTCCGGGGTTAGCACCGAACTGGTTTCTGTAGCTGCCGGGGGGGGGTATGTCTACGCCGTGGGAAATGACGCCACCGCTATTGTCAAGACCGACAGCGGCTCCTGGGCTGCCGTATCAGGCTTGGATGTAAATCCCTACGATGTATTCTCAATGGTGTCGTATCTGGGCAATGGCAGGTTTATGGCCACCTTAAACACTTACTCCGGGTATATAGGAGGGGATCGCGGATATTTGTACCAGTTTGAGAACGGCCAGGCCACGCTGATTGACGGCTGGATGTCCCCCCAACTGTGCGGGGTTGTTGCCACGGACTCGGGTCAGTGGTATGCGGCAGGAGAGGGAGGCTGCGTCCTTTCCTCCGGGTCGATTCAAAAGGGCGATATTGACATGAACGCCTCCCTGGATATTGGGGACGCCATTGTGTCCCTGCAATTGCCGGGCATGGGGTTCAAATCCTTTGCCCGGGCGGACTGGGCCTTTGAAGCCACAGACCCGGACGGCGACAACAAAATCACTATCATGGACACCCTGTTTGTGCTCCAACGCATTGCCGGTGTGAGGCCTTAGCCCAAGTTCGTCAAAATATATTGAGGAGCGGCGGTGGTTTCGGGCCACGAGCCGTCTTGGGAATCAAACATCCAAATGCGTTTGCCCTGGGGATTTGATGGACTTCCTTTACGGTTTCGGATAACACCCTCC
Source organism: Desulfatibacillum sp. (assembly GCA_016342355.1). GTDB lineage: Bacteria > Desulfobacterota > Desulfobacteria > Desulfobacterales > Desulfatibacillaceae > Desulfatibacillum. The sequence continues at coordinate 374 of JAEINP010000081.1, read as the reverse complement.
TAAGGAGGCGATCGAAACCCATGCCCGATAAAGCTCCATTTTCCGTCCAGGCCTTACGGCTTTTGCTTGTTTGCGCCATTGCCATGATAGCTGTTTCCTGTGTGTTCATGACCCAGGCCATATTCCTGGAACTGGCCCAGAGTTTTCAGGTGGAGGAAACCAAAGCCCGCCTGAGTTTCAGCATTGTATCCCTGTTTTACGGACTATTTTTTCTGGTAGTCGGCCCGGCCGCGGACAGATTAAACCAGCCGAGAATGGCGTTTTTCGGAGCGCTTTTTCTCGCCCTGGCTGTCTTGTCCGCCTCCTTTATTCACAACTTCTCGGTTTTTTTGGTCATGATGGCCGTGGCGGGAAATGCCCCAAAGGCCAATACC
>JAEINP010000080.1 GCA_016342355.1 Desulfatibacillum sp. | reverse complement strand
TCCTTGTGAGCCCCGGTAAAGGCGCCTTTGGTATGTCCAAAAAGTTCGCTTTGGAGAAGATTTTCCGCCAAAGCCCCACAATCCACGGCGAAAAACACCTCACCATTTCTCAGGCTATTGGCGTGAATGGCCCTTGCAACCACTTCCTTGCCTGTGCCGGACTCCCCGTAAATCAGTACGTTGGAGTCCGTAGGCGCCACCTTGGCGAGCATGCGGACAACCCCCTGCATCTGGGGGCTGTCCCCCACCAGTTGGTGGGTGGTGATTTTACGGGAAAGTTTTTGAAGATCCGAACCCGAATGTTCCGGCGACCCTTCCTGGGCAAGAGCCTGGCGGACTGCGCCCCGGAGTTCGTCCGGGGTAAAGGGCTTGGGCAGATAATCAAAGGCCCCTGTTTTCATGACTTCCACGGCCGAGGAAACCGAGGCATAGCCGGTAATGACTATCACCTGGGTCTCGGGCCATTCGTCCTTAACCCGGCTGAGGACCTCCAGGCCGCCCATGGCGTTCATTTTCAGGTCCGTGATAACCAGGTCAAAGGATTCCTGGTACATCATGTCCATGGCCTTATACCCGTTCAACGCCCACTTGACCGCGTATCCGGATCTGGAAAGAATTTTTTCGCAGTTCCTGCAGATGGCCTCTTCGTCGTCGATGACCAGAACTTTGATGGCGGGGTCAGGCATTGGCCTGCTCCTGCTGCAAAGGAAGCCTGATGGAAAAAGTCGCCCCGTGCCCTTTTTGGCTTTCCAGGTCGATAAATCCCTTGTGCTGTTTCACAAACCCATGGGTGATGGACAGGCCCAGGCCAGTGCCGGTTTCCTTGGTGGTGAAAAAAGGCTCGAAAATGCTATCCTGGATGCTCTGGTCCAGCCCCTCCCCCGTATCCGCCACTGAAATCCTGGCCATGGTTCCTTCTTCCACCAAATCTGTGGAAAAGGTTATCCGGCCTCCGGGAGGCGTGGCGTCCGTGGCGTTGAGGCCCAGATTAATGAGACATTGCTGAATCTGGTCCCGGTCGCAGAACACCATGAGCTTGCCGGGATAGGTATCGCATTTCAATACAATATTTTTAAAATCAGCCTGTTTGCGGATAAGAGCCATACTGTTGACCACAATCTGGTTCAAGTCGTCCAACTGCTTGACCGGTTTGGACTGACGGGCGAAATTCAGGAGGTTGGTCACAATATTCCTGCACCGTAGGGTTTCGTTTTTAACCAGTTCCAGTTCCTCGTAATCCGGATGTTTGGGGTCCATTTCCTCCTGAATTAGCATGGTGGAGGTAAGCACTGTGGTGAGGGGGTTGTTCAATTCATGAGCGACTCCGGCGGCCAAGCGTCCTATGGCCGAAAGTTTTTCCTGGTCACCAAAGGATTTCTGCATGCTGGTTTCCCAGGTGATATCCCGCGCCAGTTCCACAATGCCCACAATTTCATTGTTTTCGAAAATGGGATAAGCGGAAATGGAGTGAAGGATTCTACGGCCCTCCTTGTCATAGTGGATGTGGGTGCATCGGTAGGGTTGACGGCTTTTTTGGATTTCCACCAGGGGACAGGGATGGGTTTTGCAAGTGCATGGCTCCTTGGACTGGTGAGTCACCTCGTGGCAACGCTTGCCAATAACATCCTTCCGTTCCAATCCGTACTTGGTAAGGGGCAGGTTGTTCACGTCGATGATGGTGCGCGAGGTATCGATCACAAAGACCTCCTCGTTCACCAGCTCGGCAAAAAAGAGGTCGCAAAGCTGCTTGGTCCGTTTAAAATTAAGCTGGCGGCTTCCCGCGCACTCCCTGGGACGGTATCCTTCAAAAAAAATGATGCCGGTCTCTTCGTTCAAAACCGTGGTAAGGAGATTTCTTTCCTTGCACAGGGTGGTGAAGATTTCCTCCTGACCGGTAAGGTCCAGAAGCACATCCAGGTCGTCCCGGGTAAGGAACTCCGAATAGTCGTCGGTGTAATAAACCCCCCTGCTGCGGAGATGTTTCACCCCAGGCGCATCGGGATTAATGTCTGCAATGGCTACAACTTCGGGGTTCACTTCTGAAAAACGGTAGGTTGCCAGAATATTGAGGAAAAACAAACACCGGCTTCCACCTCCCACAATGGCGATTTTCATATTTCCCTCCCCTTTGGGATGCTGCTGGATAAGGTATGGAACACATTATCCTATAGGCAGGGGGAGAAAATCAAGAAAACCCTCAAAAAAATAAAGGCCCGCACAAGGCGGGCCTCCATATTGTATGGATGCGCCGGAAGAATTGGGGAAATTAATCTTCCCGGTATTGGTTGAGCATGTCCAAAGCACTGGAACGGTTCAAGGCGCCGTGGGTGTCATGATTCACCATGGCCACCGGGCCTGAGGCGCAAGCGCCCACGCAACGGACCGCGTCCAGGGTGAACATCCCGTCAGGCGTGGTCTGGCCCTCTTCAATGCCAAGCTCCTCGGCCAGTGCCCGTGTGATTTTCTCGGCCCCTCGCACATGGCAGGCCGTGCCGGTGCACACATTGATGATGTATTTGCCCCGGGGCACCAAACTGATGGTCTTGTAAAAGGTGGCCACACTGTATACGAGGCTTTTGTTGATGCCCAGTTTTTCCACCAAAAGGGGAATCACCTCCGGCGGCACAAAATTGTACACGTCGCTGATGTCCTGCATGATCATAAGCAGGCATTCGGGTTCCGAGTCATAATCCTTGATGATGCTGTTGATCTTGGGCCAGTCAATATCCACTGTTTTTTTCATATTGCACCTAGAGGCTTTGTCCGGTCGGGTATCAGGCCGGAAAATTGGCTATGTTGGTCACCGGGCATGCATCCAGGCAGGCGCCGCACCCTGTACAAAGATCCGTATTGACGCTTCTGGCTCTTTTCCGGACCTTTACCTTGAATTTTCCCGGAGCCCCTTCCACAGACTCCAGATCAGAATATGTAATCAACTCTATGTTCAGATGCCGGCCGACCTCGACCAGTTTGGGAGAGATGATTCACATGGCGCAGTCATTGGTGGGGAATGTCTTGTCCAACTGGGACATGACCCCGCCAATGGACGGACTCTTTTCCAACAAATACACGTAATAGCCGGAATCGGCAAGGTCCAGGGCGGTTTGCATGCCGGAAATTCCGCCACCCACCACCAGGACCGAACCTGTGGTCTTGTCAGCCATTATATTCTCCTTTGCTTATTTCAAAAACAGCTTGATGCTGCTGATATCCAAACAGTTGTTTTCCAAACCCAGTTCCTTGGCGTCAATGCCCATGGACAAACCAAGAAGCTGAGGATAAAGAATGGACGCCATGGGGCCCTTTCCAGGCTGTGATTTTATAAAGGAAGCCTGAACCGTGTCAAATTGCATGTGACAATAAGGACAACCCACACAAAGGAAATGGGCGCCAGCCTTGCGCGCTCCCTTGAGCTTTTTCTCCGTCACTTTCAGGGACAAGGCGTCATTTCCACCCAAAAGCGGAGCCCCGCAGCAATCAGTTTTCTCGGCCCAATCCACGCTTTCCGCGCCGGTGGCTTCCACCAGTTTGTCAAACAGGCTGGGCGCCACAGGATCGTCAAACCCGGTAATGGCGCTGGGCCTGAGGGCGTGGCACCCATAATGAGTGGCGATGCGCAGCCCTTCGAAAGGCCTGACAACCTTTTCCCTCACCTCGTCCAGACCTACCGAATCCTTAAGCACGGAAAGGAAATGAGTGACCTTCACCTTGCCCGCATAAGCCAGATTTTCCGGCTCCAGCAAAGCGTTAATCTTGTCTTTAAGGGCCGAATCCTGGGCAAGAGCACGGCCTGCAGCCTTGAGAGTGCCAAAACAGCATTTGCACAGCACCATCATGTTGGAGCCAGACTGTTCGGCCAAAGCCAGGTTCCGGGCCGCTGAAAGCAAAAAGGCCTGGGAATCCGAGTCCCGCATGGGGTACCCGCAGCAATTGAATTCCGCTATATCCAGAACCTCAACGCCCAGTCTGTTCAGCACTGCACGGGCTGCCTGATCATATTGGGGCACCCGCGCCGGAATATTGCATCCCAAGAACAATGCGTAGTTCATAATTGATGTCCTATTTTGCCTGTTTGTTCGTTAAAAACTTATAGGTATCGGCCAGGACAAACCCTGGCCGAAAAGCGATCTTCCTACCTGTTCTTCCGATCTCCGGCCTGCCTCTGGGGCAATACCCGTGCGGCAGCCATGTTCTTGAGATCAAACAGAATGTCCGTTACCGGCACATTTTGGGGACAATGCTCCTGGCACTGGTAACAGGTCAGACAATCCCAGATCATCTTGGCGCCCGAAGCCATTTCCTCCAGGCCCATGGCCAAAGAGCACATGATCTGATGGGGGGCCATTCCCAGTTCCTCTTCGGGATTCTCAAAACATGCCACCACCGGGCAAACCGTGGTGCATGTCTGGCAACCGAAACAAGAGGCGAACATGGGGTCCGCATGGGTGGAGGAAGCCCGGGTGATATCCACGGCGACGTCCTTCGCCGCCAATTGATCAAACCTGCCAGCTACGGCTTCCCGGGCCTTTTGAGGCGCGTTCCCGTAAGTTTCGGGAGCAATCCGAGACCGGTTGTATCCCCGATAAAATGACAGGGGAGTGAGCACCAAGGGCTGGGGCTTCTGGTCCTGAATCAGGGATTCCCGCACGGAAAGCCACAGGTCCTTAAGGACTATGCCAGAGGGACAAACCGCCGTGCACCGGTCGCAATTGGTGCACATATATACGCCGTAACTCACGACTTCCAACTCATCGGCGGAAAGTTCCCCGCCATAAGCCATTTTCTTCAGGTAGCCCATTTTTTCCGAGGGCAGCACCAACTGGTTTCCCGAAGTGACGCTGGCCATCATGGCCGAACAGGTCAGGCTGCATGTGCAGCAATGGACGCAGGCGTCCAGTTCCATGGCCTGCCTCGTGGCGATGTTCTCGGGCAGGGAATCCTCATCCATCACCCGGCTGGCCATGAGGCTCACCGGCGTGGAAATCAAATGGAACATCTTGGAGAATGGCAGATATGCAAGCCCCAGGAAGCATGCCAACAAGTGGATGTATTTAAGGACAGGCACGGCGCCGTCCAATACTCCGGCCAGGGGGCTGATTATTTTGGCGAAGGCAAAGCTCAGGAAGGCGCCTTGGGAAGGAGCATGGCAGGAAACGCAATAATTGTCGTTGGCGTCCTTACCCGCTTCAATCAGTTCCTGGTCAATGGGCTTAGCCAAGTTTGGGGAAACCAGCCCGTAATGGGCGGTCCAATAGGCTTCCAGGGCCGCAATATCCTCTGCATCATCATCCGCGTCCAGACCAGCCCAGTCTTCCACCATTTCCGTGAACATGGAATGGGAGGTCATTTGCGTAGACTGGTACAAGAGGCCCGAGCACATGATCAACGCTACAATAATTATGGCGTAAATATCCATGGGGCTGGAACTGAGCCGGGGGCTCTTTTTGGCTATGCGCCGAACCATGGCCAATATGATCCCCACAAAAACCATAACGGCAAAGATGTCCCGCGCCACCCAAAACGGATTGAGGGTGGATTGGTAATCCCCCACAAACCAGGGATTCACCAAGGCCCCAAAGGCGTGAAAAAGAACAAGCAGGCCAAAACCCCAAAGGATCAGGGAATGCATGGCCCAACGGAACTTGTCCACCAGAAACTGGCGGCGTCCCAAAACCACGTCCAAAACCAGGGCTTCCAAAAGGGTGAAAAGTTTCCTGCTTAAAATTACGCCCACAATGCCTTTAAAAGCCGCGCCCATGCGCGCTCCGGGGGTAGCCCCCGTTGCCTGCCCGCCGACATTGGCCCTGAACCAGCCGTATACCTTATAAACCGTTCCAAGGACAAACACCCCCAAGGAGGCGTAAAATATCACGGTAAGCAATTTGTCACCGAATAACATGCTTTCTCCTTTTTCGCCGTATCCGGCCCGCTGGGTGGCGGGCCTCATATTATTCAGCTTAAGCCGGAAAAACCCTTTTGCCGGCAGCTTAATCAACAATTAAGTCTGTACATTGGCCTTTTATGCTTCCCTTCCATCACAGGCGATGAACAGGGCGTGAAAGCGTGGAATATGTCATAATTCTGGCCTCATGTCACGCCTTTTTTTAAATCCAGAGCGTTCTGCGCTTTGTTGCACGTATTGATTATATTGTCAGCAATTTTGTTTTTAAAATGAAATTTTGAACCGTTTGTGTTCCAAACAGGTCGGTCCGTTGACAAAGCCCTCCGTGGACTAAAAGCCATTCTCCGATTTTCGTTGACAATCGTATTGCTAATCTGTAACTTTTCCTAGGTTTTGCGACCAATCCCGAGTGTGTTTTTTACGGGTGGCGAAACATCGAATGTTTTTGAACGGTTGGCGGCGGTAGGGAGGGGCCGGTGAACGGTTCTGTCGTCCGGCCCAAACCGGGCGCCATACTGCATGTTGTCCGTCTTCCAGTGAATATACCTTTAATTTATCTGAAGGAGAGAGTATCCATGCCTAAAGACGTCATTGGTTCAGTAATGGTAGTGGGCGGGGGTATCGCCGGCATGCAGTCGGCCCTCGACCTTGCCGAGTCCGGGTATTATGTCTACCTGGTTGAAAAGGGGCCGTCCATTGGCGGCGTAATGGCTCAGTTGGATAAAACCTTTCCAACTAATGACTGTGCGATGTGAATTATCTCACCTAAACTGGTCGAGGTCGGCCGGCATCTGAACATCGAATTGTTAACAAAAAGCGACATTGAAAGCATTTCCGGCGAGGTGGGCAACTTCTCTGTCTCCCTTACCAGACAACCCCGCTACGTGGATATGGATCTCTGCGTAGGGTGCGGCGCTTGCGCGGAAAAATGCCCGAAAAAGGTTCCTGACGGCTACAACTCGGATCTGTCCAAGCGTAAGGCCATTTATGTGGAATACGCCCAGGCGGTTCCCCTTAAGTACGCCATTGACGGCGACTACTGCCTAAAAATTCAAAAGGACAAATGCGGAAACTGCGCAAAGGTCTGCCCCGCAGGCGCCATCCGCTACGATGACAAGCCTGAAACAGTGACCCTGAACGTGGGCTCCGTGGTCTTGGCGCCGGGCTTCAAACCCTTTGACCCCAAAGGCCTGGATTCCTACAAGTACTCTGAACACAAGAATGTGATCACCTCCATGGAGTTCGAACGCATTCTTTCCGCTTCCGGACCCACCCACGGCCATGTCACCCGGCCTTCGGACGGGGAGGAACCCACCAAGATCGCATGGCTCCAGTGCGTGGGTTCCCGGGATATGAACCGCTGCGACAACCCCTATTGTTCCTCCGTATGCTGCATGTACGCCATCAAAGAGGCGGTCATCGCCAAGGAACATCAGGGCGACAGCCTGGATTGCGCCGTGTTTTTCATGGACATGCGGACCCATGGCAAAGACTTTGAAGCCTTTTACGACAAAGCCCGCAACGATGCGGGAGTCCGGTTTGTCAGAAGCCGGGTCCACACCGTAACTGAAGATCCGGAAACCAAGGATCTTGAAATGCGTTATGTGACCGAAGACGGCAAAATCGAAGTCGAAAAATTCGACATGGTCGTTTTGTCCGTGGGTCTGGAAATCTCTTCGGAACTGGTGGAGCTGGCCAATAAGCTGGATGTGGATCTCGGTCCCAACCGTTTTGCAGCTACCGACAGCTTCAGCCCTGTGGTCACCTCCCGGGAAGGCATTTACGTCTGCGGCGCCTTTGCTGGTCCCAAGGACATCCCCCAGGCGGTAGTGGATTCCAGCGCGGCGGCCTCCTGCGCGGGCCAGGTTCTGTCGTCCGCCCGAAACACCTGCACCAAAACTAAGGAAAAGGTCCCCGAGACCCCGGTCAAGGGCGAGCCGCCCAGGCTCGGCGTCTTTGTGTGCAAGTGCGGCATCAACATCGCAGGGGTGGTGGATGTCCCCGCTGTGGTGGAATACGCCAAGTCCCTGCCCTTTGTGGAATATGCCTCCGAGAACCTGTATTCCTGTTCCCAGGACACCCAGGACGGCATGGCCGAGCTTATCAGGGAAAAAGGCCTCAACAGGATCGTGGTGGCGGCATGTACGCCCAAAACCCACGAACCCCTGTTCCAGGAAACCCTGATCAATGCAGGCCTGAACAAATATCTCTTTGAGATGACCAATATCAGGAACCACGATTCCTGGGTTCATAAAAGCACCCCGGACCTGGCCACGGAAAAGGCCAAGGACCTGGTGCGCATGGCTGTCCAAAAGGCCGCGCTCATCACGCCTTTGGCAGAGGCGGAACTCTCGGTCAACCCCAACGGCCTGGTTATTGGCGGGGGCGTGGCCGGCATGGCCGCAGCCCTGAGTCTGGCCAAACAGGGGTATGCCACCCATTTGATCGAAAAAACCGCCCAGTTGGGCGGCACGGCCCTGTCCCTCCACAAAACCTGGAAAGGCGAGGACATCCAGGAAAACGTGGCCCGGATGGTCAAGGAAGTGGAAGACAACGAAAATATTACCGTCTACATGGATACGGAACTGGAAAGCGTGGACGGCTTCGTGGGTAACTTCACCTCCACCCTCAAGGGCAAGGACAAGGAAACCACCCTGGAATACGGCGTGGCCATTGTGGCCACCGGCGCCCTGGAATCCAAACCCACCGAGTACCTGTACGGTCAGGATCCCCGGGTAAGAACCAGCCTGGAAATGGACAAGCTGTTCCAGGACGACGATCCGGCACTTAAGGAAATCAAGTCGGCGGCCTTTATCCAGTGCGTGGGCTCCCGCGAGCCCGGGCGCCCCTACTGCAGCCGCGTATGCTGCACCCATTCCGTTGACAGCGCCATCGCCCTGAAAAAACGGAACCCCGAAACAGACGTATATATACTGTACCGGGACATCCGTACCTACGGGGAAAGGGAGCTCATTTACAAGAAGGCCAGGGAAGCCGGAGTGCTGTTTATCAGATACGGCGTTGACAACAAGCCTATTGTTAGTGTAACCGAAGGGAATTTAACGGTCCGGGTAAGGGATCACGTCTTGGGCAAAGTCATGGAAATCCCCCTGGACGCATTGACCCTGGCCACAGCCATTGTGCCGCCTGATAACAGCAAGATAGCCCAGTTTTACAAGGTGCCGATCAATGACACCGGCTATTATGTGGAACGTCATGCCAAACTCGGCCCCTCGGAATTCGCCACGGACGGTGTGTTCCTGTGCGGTTTGGCCCATTATCCCAAGCCCATTGACGAGTCCGTAGCCCAGGCCCAGGCCGCGGCTTCCCGGGCTGTGACATTACTGGCGCGGGAAAAAATATTCACCAGCGGCACCATAGCCGTCACCTCGCCCGCAGATTGCAGCGAGTGCGGCGTGTGTATTGCGTTGTGTCCGTATTCCGCCCCTTCCTTTTCCACGGAAAGGCCCTTTCCCGGAAAGGCGACCATCAATCCGGTGCTTTGCAAGGGTTGCGGACTGTGTGTGGCTTCCTGCCGGAGCGGGGCCATTCACTTGAATGGGTTTGATAATAATCAGATTCTTGCTATGATAGATGCTTTATAATTTCGTCGGGGCGAAAGCCCCGACATTGACTGGATTAAAAGGAGAAAACGCATGGCCGATTGGGAACCCAAAATCGTAGCTTTTTTATGCAACTGGTGCAGCTACGGTGCGGCGGACTTGGCCGGTGTCAGCCGGATGCAATATCCTGCTAACATCCGCGTGGTTCGCATCCCGTGCACTGGAAGGATGAGCCCGAAATTCGCGCTGGCAGCTTTTCGAAAAGGGGCTGACGCAGTCTGGGTGTCTGGGTGACATCCGGGTGAATGCCATTACCTGGAAGGTAATTTTTATGCACGTCGGAAATTCGCCCTTTTTACAAACCTGCTGGAGCACATGGGAATTGAGCCTGGAAGAATCCATTTTTCCTGGATATCGTCCGCGGAATCCACAAAATTCGTCGACGTCGTCACCAAAGTCACGGAAGAAGTTCGTGCCCTTGGCCCAGCGAAACATTTCATCAAGGAAAAGGTTGAGGTAGCCTGAGATGTCAGAATATGCTGAGAAAATCAGGGGGATTGCCAAAAAGCTCCTTGATGACGGCACGGTGGACATGGTCATAGGGTTCAGGAAAGGAACCATTCCTTTGATCAACGAACCGTGCTTTGTCAAGGACGGGGCCAAAGTGGACGCACTGATCTGGGACTCCAGTTGCGGTGTGAACCTGGCCAACTACCTGCCAAAGCGCAAGGAGAAAATTGGCGTGGTGGCGAAGGGATGTGATTCCCGTAACATCGTCACGCACATTGTGGAAAACCAAATCACCAGGGAACAACTCTACATCATTGGCGTTCCCTGCACCGGCATGATCGACCGCCGCAAAATCAGGCTTGCAGTGGGCAAGGAAATCCTTTCCGTTTCCGAAGCGGACGGCAAGGTCACGGTCAGCGGAGACGGCTACGAGGAAGTCCTGGACAAGCAGGAAATGCTCCAGGATAACTGCGCCATCTGCGCTCACAGAAACCCCGTGATCTCTGATGAGATGGTAGCCGACCCGGTGCCGGAACAAACTGAGGTGGACCGGTACCAGGACGTCAAGGCCGTGGAGGCCATGGACGCCGAAGCCCGCTGGAACCACTTCGAACAGTTGCTGGACGGTTGTATCCGTTGCTATGCCTGCCGGAACGCATGTCCTTTGTGCTACTGTCCCACCTGTTTTGTGGACGAAAGCCAACCCCAATGGGTGGGCAAGAGCATCGACAAAACAGACACCCGCACCTTCCACTTTTTGCGGGCCTTCCACTGCGCCGGTCGCTGCACCGACTGTGGAGCCTGTGAACGGGCATGCCCGGTAGGGATTCCTGTCCGCCAGTTCACCAAAAAGCTGGAAAAGGACTGTAAGGAACTCTACGACTGGGAAGCCGGCATGAGCCTGGACGTGCGCCCTCCGCTGGACACTTACCGTGCAGAGGACCCGGATGAGTTTATTAAATAGATTCTAATGTAAGGGGCAAGCATATGCGTGTCATTAAGATTGACAAAAAAGACTGGGAATCAGGCGTCGGGAAGCTCTTCGGCGATTATAGCCTGTTCGGGCCGGTCAAGCAGGGAGCCTTTCATAATTTTGCGCCCTTGGAAAAGGGTCAGATGCCGGACTTGGATTATGTGAATACACGTCTTTCCCCCAAGTCCGTGGTTTATCCCCAATGCGAGACCATGTTCGAGTACACCCTGGACGAGACCCAGCCCGACCATCATGTGAACAAGGAAATCGCCAAGGACTACAGCCCCCGGGCCGTCCTTGGAATCAGGCCTTGCGACGTCAAAGCCATTGATCTTGTGAACATCAACTTCGACAACCCCCAATACCAGGACCCCTGGTGGGTGCAGCGCCGCGACGCCCTCACCACCGTGGCCCTGGGTTGCAACAACCCCTGCGCCACCTGCTTCTGCACCACCGCCGGAACCGGTCCCTTTGACGATTCCTGCGCAGACGTGCTGTTGGCGGATATGGGCGACCATTACCTGGCCAAGGTGCGCACGGAAAAAGGCGAAGCCCTGGTGGGCAAAGCCGGTTGGAGCCAGGACGCCGCGGGAGAAGCCGGAGCCATGGACGACCTGGCCAAACAGGCCGAGTCCAAAATCAGCTCCAAAATCGAGACCGGCAAGCTGGCCAGCAAGGTGACCACCGAGTTGTATGATGCGGATTTCTGGGAAGACGTTGCTTTTTCCTGCATCAATTGCGGAACCTGCACCTACCTCTGCCCCACATGCTGGTGCTTTGACATCCAGGATGAGGTCCAGGGCAAGGACGGTTGCCGCATGCGCAACTGGGATACCTGCATGTCCGGCCTGTTCACGCTCCACGGCACCGGACACAACCCACGGCCCAACAAGACAGCCCGGGTCCGCCAGCGCTTCATGCATAAGCTGAAGTACTATGTGGACAAATACGGCGACGGGATCGGCTGCGTAGGATGCGGAAGATGCGTCCAGCAATGCCCGGTTAACATTGACATCCGCAGGGTTTGTGAGCTGATGAACCGGTTTGAACCCGGCAAAGAATGCGCATAAAGGGGGATTAACGGTGCAAAATCCATATTTGCCAATCCCGGTCCGTATAGATAAAGCCACTATCGAGACCGAGGACAGGAATCTAAAGACATTTAAGTTCGTCTACGTGAATCCCGAAGATGAGGAAAAATTCCAGTACAAGGCCGGCCAGTTCGGCGAGCTCTCTGTCACTGGAAAAGGCGAAATTCCCATTGGAATCGCCTCCTCGCCCACGGAAAAAGGCTACGTCATGTTCACGGTGAACAGGGTCGGCTTGGTTTCCACCGCCCTCCATAACATGAGGGAAGGAGACATCATGGGCATCCGGGGGCCTTTGGGCAACTGGTATCCCTGGGAACGCATGGAAGGAAAAAACATCGTCATCATCGGCGGCGGCTTTGCCTTCACCACACTGCGCTCCAGCATCGTCATGCTCCTGGACCCGGCCAACCGCTCCAAGTTCGGAGACATTCACGTGGTCTACGGCGCCCGTTCGCCCGGCATGCTCCTGTACCGCGACGAGCTGGCCCAGTGGGAAGCACGGGACGACATCAACATGCACATCACCGTGGACGGAACAGACGATCCCGACTGGAAGTACAATGTCGGCTTTGTCCCGACCATCACCGAACAAAAAGCCCCCAAAGGGGATGATGACACATTCGCCATTGTATGCGGACCGCCCATCATGATCAAATTCACCCAGCCGGTATTGGAAAAATTGGGCTATAAGCACGACCACATCATCATGTCCTTGGAAAACCGGATGAAATGCGGTATAGGCATGTGCGGCCGCTGCAACATTGGCAAGGAATTTGTGTGCAAGGACGGCCCTGTATTCACCCTTGAGGAACTCAATACGATCCCCAAGGAGTATTAATGCCCCGGCATTTCAGGGAGGAACTGATGTTCGAACCTTTTGACAGGAAAGTGGACCGCCGGAATTTCCTGAAGATTTCCGGTTTGCTCGGCGTGGGCTTCGCTGCCACCACCGTTTTGCCTGTTTCCGAAAGCCTGGCCTTTGATAAAGGCCTGCATAAGGTAACCCGCACCCGCAACACCATGGGTACTCTGGTAGCCATTACGGTCATGCACCCCTCGGCGACCAAGGCGGACGAAGCCATTGAAAAGGCTTTCAGCGAAATGGACCGGGTGACCCGGCTGCTGGACCGCTTTGATTCCGCATCGCCCGTGGCCGTGCTCAACCGGGACGGCAAAGTGGACGATATCCCCATGGAGCTGGTCCGGGTGTTGGAGGCTTCGGCCTATTACCACAAGGTCTCCGGCGGCAGATTTGACATCACGGTAAAACCCGTGGTGGATCTCTACCAGGATACCTTTGATAAAACCGGTAAAACGCCCGGCGCCAAGGCTATTGATCAAGCCGTGGCCCTGGTGGACGGCGACATGGTCAAAGTGAATGGCCGCACAGCCAGCCTTTTAAAACCCGGCATGGGCGTGACCCTGGACGGCATCGCCAAAGGCTTTGTCATCGACGCCGGCGCCAAAGCTCTGGAACAGGAAAATATCGCCCACGCCCTCATTAATGCGGGCGGCGATATCCGCGCCATCGGCGGCAAAAACACCGATCGCGCCTGGACCGTGGCCGTACGCCACCCGGACGCGTCCAGGGAATATGCGGACAAAATCCGCATGACCAACGGCGCCATTGCCACATCCGGCAATTACGAGATCTACTTTGACAAGGACAGGCTGTTCCATCACATTGTCAAGCCGTCCAACGGCATGAGCCCCCACGAACTGGCTTCCGCCACCGTATGGGCCAACGATGTGACCACAGCCGACGCTTTGTCCACTACGGTCTTTGTTCTGGGCTCCAAAAAAGGAACCGCATTTATTGAAACCCTGCCCCAGTGCGAAACCCTGGTGATCAGCAGGATCAATAAAAAGACCACCTCCAGCGGCTGGGTAAGCGCGGCGTAAGTAAGTTAGCGCGTGTTGTGATCAGGCAAGTGCAGTTTAAAGGGTTGCGTATAGCGATTCACTAAACAGCGCCTGATCTTTCAACACCCACCGCCATAGCAGCAAAATCAAAAGCCCCTGGATTCATTTCCAGGGGCCTTTTTGTATGTGATAAAACCCTATCACTGGGTTTTTAAATCAGACGCGCGAAAATTTTTGACCTTCAAATTAGAATATTACAATTTTTCAACTGCTATAGATCGATTGTAGTTCATTATCGAAGAATCTCTTTGCTTCTGGCCAGTTAGCATTTGAAATCGCATTGCAATTAAAATTAGAATCGAGCCAAGCCTTGCACAGTAAGGGAAACATTTTTTCATAAAAAGTCCATGTCGCCTGAAATTTCGCTCTTACCTTAGGGTCTGGAGCATCTAAAGACTTTTCACGTACATCCTTCAAAAACATTAATTGGGCATAGGTTGGAAATGTCATCCCTGAAGAATCTATCAAGTCGCCAGGAAACGGAAGTCCTTCTTTTCCATATACATTTGCGCGAGTGATATCCTGCGTCAGGAAAACATAGTCATATTTTTGGCAATGTTTTGTTGTAGAAAATATATGGTTGTTAGACAGAAGCTCTTTATCAATGAACAGACCACAACCAACAAGACTTTTTTCATCATGGACGCAATTAATCAATGCTCTACCAAAAAATGCATCAAGATTTTCAAGAGCCTCATGCCGGAATTCTCCTTTTGTAAGAATGGCACGAAAATAATATTCTCTTCCAATTAATCTATACAGCAAATCCTGTGCGAACTCTATCATGTACATAACACAATAGCAATGATCATGTGTCGTTACAGGATCGAAACGATTGTATACAATCATTGTATCAGAGAAAATAATGCATTTGAATTGGCTATGTATGTGTACATTTAAAGAATTTATAATCTTGAATAAATCCAAAATTCGAGATGGTGTCTCTACCATTTCAGAGAATCCAAGGATATCAAGGTAAAGAAAATATTTTTCATCAAGCATAGTTATACCATATAGTCATGAAGTGGGTAGCCGTGGTAGCTTGCTGCCAGGGTCCGCAGGACAATAAGTTCTCACAAATTGTTCGTTATCGGCACACAAACTGATTTACCCATCAAAACCCATCAGGCCGAAGTGTGAGGGCTTATCTTTTCTTCTTCCTCCGACAAGGGGGGAAATACCATGATTCACAGGCTTTGGCCTCCGAATAGCTGCCGCCCGAAAGATGATCTCCAAAAACATCTGTAAAAACCTTTCGTCATAAATATACGAAAATTTATTGCAATAATGCAAGCGGAAATTTTGCGGCTTATCTTTCCATATAGGGCAGATTAAATGACAGTTCACAGAATATGGATAGATTCGGGCCGGGATTTGGGTAGCCGCAGCAGCTTGCTGCCGGGGGCCGAAGGCCAATAAGTCGACCGGAAACTGCATAAATGCCTGGGTCTTCCGGCGAACCTAACCGATATTGAAAACCCGGCTTCGATGTTGCTTTTGTGGGCCGCTGTCCGTTCCCGGATTCAAAAATCATTTCAGAGAGAGGAGAGGCGAGATGGCAGCATTAAAATGGAAAAACGTGAACATGGACCGGAAAATAATCCATGTTAAGGAGACAAGGGTTCTTGGTGAGGAAGGACTGTCAACGGTCGTTTAAAAGTAGGCCATTTTCGGTCGTGAGAATTGGGCCACCGTTACTCCTTCTCCGATCCTGAG
>JAEINP010000079.1 GCA_016342355.1 Desulfatibacillum sp. | reverse complement strand
TATAAAATTTTTAATAAGTTAATCGTATATTTTAACCGGTTAAAGTAGGGTCTTACTATTTAATATGACATAACTAACTGATTTTGTTGGGATTACTTTTCATGTGAAGAGACCATCCCTGAAACTCCTGTTGAAGAATCGGGGCTATGCCGATCCAACAAGTGAGTAGGGCAAAAATCACCAATACTGAACGAACTATTTTGCCTCGGGTCTTTTCTTTCATATCCCTAATCAGTGTTTATCCTGCTTGACTATTCCTGCCGCAGGGTTGCCTGCAAAAAATGTCGAACAGAACTTGTCCAAGATGAATTAAATAAAGCGTCCTCAAAATTTTCCGTAATTTGTCACCGGAATTTCGTTTCTACTTCCAGTTTGGGTTATATTTTAGGTTATCATACTGATAAGTAATCTTGGCAAGTTTTGTGGAGTCCTCCATATCAACATAAACTCCAATCTCTTGGTTCCTCATCATCTCCAGCAGTAGCAGGCGCTTCCCACGCAAATAAACACAAGTATCTGAAAAAACGATCCATACCCAATCCTCCATAATCCTCGATTCCAGCAAAACTGGCTCTTTCCCTAAATACTTGTAGCGGGTTCCCAGGCAATTGGTTTCAAAGGGATGGCTATTCATGAAAGACTTAAATTCGATCTCACTGACAACCAGCGGCATTATCCCCTCCATAAGAACCTATTCTACACATCCACACTGACGATCATAACCACGCGGAAAATCCTGACGTGCTGGCCGGTGTGCTCATCCAGGGTGATCTCTTCGTGGTCCGGGTTGTCCGAACGGAGAACCACTGTATTTCCATATTTATAAAACCGTTTTATGAGGCGTTGGCCGGAAGGATCGTCCGACCAGGTGGCGAAGCAGACCTTGCCTTGTTCCGGGTGCCGGGAAGGAACCACCACGGCTATGTCTCCCTGGACGATGCGGGGCGCCATGGAATCCCCCTGGACCCTGACGGCAAAGGAGTTCTCGTCCACCTTACTGGCTGGCACGGGGATGTATT
Organism: Desulfatibacillum sp.; assembly: GCA_016342355.1. GTDB lineage: Bacteria > Desulfobacterota > Desulfobacteria > Desulfobacterales > Desulfatibacillaceae > Desulfatibacillum. Next base: position 14,887 of record JAEINP010000079.1, on the reverse strand, counting down.
CATCGGAGACACCCAATGGTGTATCGCCATCGGTAAAATGGCTGGGCTCCCCTGCCCCGGCGTTGAATACCGGGATGGACACGAAATCTATTTCCATGATAATAGCGTTGGGCTCCGTGGTGGGAAAAGCCCTCTTCTGCTGTGAAGAACCCTCAATGGAAAACGAAGGTGGTGGAAATTCCTTCGGACATGCTTTGTAGATTCGCTCCCAAGAACTCAGCCCGGCCTGGACTGATCCACTGGCGATCCTGCTAATGAGCGATGAATTCACTCCAGAAGCGCTTTCTAATTCCGCCCAAGCTCCACGTCCCCGTTTAGCCTGATAAGCCACGAGGGCATCCCTGAATGACTTTGAGTCAAGTGCCATACATACCTCAAAAAAGCAGTGTTAATTCAAACTATAAGAAGTATGAACCATAAAAAGTCAGACATGCAAGAAAAAAATTCTTGACTTCAGTCATACATGAACGATACGATACAAGCCAAACTCAAGGAGGCCACATGTTGACCTACAATCCACGGGCAATCAAAGAGTCAAGAGTAAGGGCAGGACTTACGCAAAAAGAAGTAGCAATAGCGTTGCGCGTAAAGCCTCAACGTATTCAACAGCTTGAATCTGAAGGGGCTTCCTGGCCCACTGTGGCCACACTCTTGAAGGTGTGGGAGGTTTTGAATGTGACTGACCCAACCCCTTTTTTTGTCGATAATCATTCAGGCATGACTGAAGTAAACGATTTATACGTGTATGACAACAGGGTGTAAACGGACCCATTGGCTGCACTCTCATCGGATATATCTGGTGAGGGTCCGTCCCTGATGGTCCCATGATTTCAGGGAAGCGGGCCAAAATAAATCTTAATTCGGAGGGAATTTTAGCATGACCGGTATTGCAGACACACAGGGGCACGGCAGGGTCCGGGAAATCGGGGGGCGGGTTTGCATGGGTATGCATTCCCACGGGGACCCAAAAAGAAAAGACACTGGATTCCCGGCAGGGACATTCGGGAATGACGGTGGGAAGGGCAAGGGCGGTATGCATTCCCACGGGGACCATGGGAACGAGGGCAATACAAGGACAAGGACGCTGGATTCCCGACAGGGACATTCGGGAATGACGGACAAATACAACGGCATTGGGCAGGGAGACCCTGCCCCTACGGGAGGCGGCGCCAGATCTGTTCCTTGCGGCGCGGCTCCACTCACTACATCCCAACAAGGGAGACTTCTTCCCCATCATCAGGCATGGTGGAGGTGGATACAGGGACTGGAAAAGGTTCTGCGATTTATCGTTTGTATGTATCATTGTGTTGATTGCAAGATTGGTTTATGCTATTGCCTGAGTCCTGTTAGGGAATCTCCGAAAAAGAGGGTGTTGGTTCCAAAGTTCGGCGGGGTATTTTATGGCTTGTTATGCTGAAATATCCTGAGGATTTCCGGGGTAAAAAAGGTCTAGAAAAGGTCTAGAATTTCTTCCTGTTTTTGTTCTTTTTTGCCTTATTTTGCCCATTTCACACTATTGCCAAATAGGCGTGAATTGGTCAGAATTTAAGATATTTAAGGCTTTTGCCCGGGTGGCGGAATAGGTAGACGCAAGGGACTTAAAATCCCTCGGTGCTAGCACTGTACGAGTTCGATTCTCGTCCCGGGCACCAATAAAATTCAGAATGATCCCAGGCGGTTACAAAATCGACTCTCGCGGCCGTCAAGATGTGTATTTCGCCCGAAATCCCGGATTGTGCCCGAAATTGTGCCCACAGCTTTTGTCAGGTATTTCTCACGCAGTTCTGTAGCCATCAAAAGATCCCGCTCGTCTACGATATTGTAGCGATCAAAAATAGCCCTGGTTTTGTGACCAGACACCTGCATAGCCACGTTTTCGGGAATAGGAGGGGTGGTTACAGTCAGTTCAAGGGGGTTGTCCCCCCCAAAAAGAATGGAACCCTCAAACCAGACTTGGCCTTTGCAATTTTTTCGTGTATTGAGAGGATTGTTAAGGACAGCGCCGGATATTTTCCCCGGAATGCCTTCCAAAGCCCCGGACAATGCGAGCTATTTTTTAAATAACTATTTGTTATCAAAATAAATATCGGACTATATGGCGACCTGGAGATTGTAGTGGACCGATTTACATTACCAAAATGAATTCCAGCCGCCGGAACGAGTTTTATTCCCCCTTAGGGAAACCTGGAGAAAATGATGGAACTGAAAGGCTTTCAAAAAAAGTATTTACGCGTCTTGGCCCATGCCATGAAGCCCGTGGTGGCCGTAGGACAGAAAGGCCTGACCGAAGGCCTTATGGCGTCCGTGAACGAGGCCCTGGACATCCACGAGCTGATCAAGGTCAAGTTTTTGGATTTCAAGGAAAAGTCCCTGAAGATGGAGATTTCGGAAGCCATTGAAAAGGATACAAACAGCGACATGGTGGGGATGATCGGGCACATGGCAATTTTTTACAGGCAGCAACAGGACCCTGAAAAACGGCAAATTGCCCTGCCTGAAAAATAATTTGCAAAAATCCTGTCTGCCTTGCCAGCCCCATTGCGGACTTTATTCATTCCCTCCTTGCCATCCTTGTGTTTTTCCAGCATAATTGCGTCCGCATCTGATGGAAGGCCTTGCCGGGCTTCCATACGGGCTGCTGCTGCCTGCCAGCGGTCCCGGGAGGGGATTGTTGAAAAAACTCACTACCTACATTCTGGTTCTGACGGTTTATGCCGCCCTGGCCGTGTTACACACTTGGCCCATGGCCTTGCACATGGGGGAAAGCACCCCGGCCACATTCAACACAGTGCCCACCAGCGCCTTCATGGCGGAACAAGCCCTGCTATTTTTGCAAGAGCATCCCCTGGATTTGCAAAAAGCCTTTGATCCCGGGTTGGCTGCGCCCTTGAAGTCATCCTTTCTTTTCCTGGGTACGCCCTTTGGTCTGGCTCAGGTCCTTGGCCTGTTTTACCTGCCCACCGGGAACCTGCATTTTGCCATCAACATGACCATCCTGTTCATACTGGCTGGCTCGGCGTTTTCCTTTTTCCTGCTGGCAACGTACCTACTGCAAAGCCCCCGGGCGGGCTTTGTTGCAGGAATCATATTCTCCCTGACTTCCGCCAATTTGTGCCGCACTGTGGATTTTGTGGACATGAACCTGGTGATTTTTCCCCTCATTTTCTTGTTTTTTTTCAAATTTATCCACGAAGACAAGGCCCGGCATCTATACGTTACCGTGGGCTTATTGGCGCTTCAGTTTTATGTGTATTTTTACCATTGCCTTTTTGCCGTGTATTTTATGGCGGCCATCGCCCTGTGGCAACACAAACGGTTTTTTTCCAAAGCCCATCTGCCTGCCTTTGTGGGAGCCGGCCTTATGGGCATCCTGCTTATAACGCCCCTTGCCCTGCCCTATTTACAGACCATGGTGCAATACAACCTGGGACAGATGGTGGGATCTAATGAAAGCCTGTTTTCCTATACCTTTTCCTATTCTCCGTCCGAGTGGCTGAACGTGGCCAGGGAAAACATTCTGTACGGAAGGTGGCTGGCTCAGACCACCCAGACCCATGCGTTCCCGGATTTCCCCCATGCCGCCCTGTTTCCCGGGATTCTGGTCTGGTATCTGATTCTGGTGGGGGCTTGGCGCATGCCCAGGCAGCGCATCAGCTCTTTATTCCTGGTCGGAATTCTGATTTTCGCCATGGCGGCAAGCACGGGATGGAAACCCTTCCAGTTTTTCCGGTGGGAGATGAGCGAGGCCGTGGTGCTGCGGTTTTTGTCTCATGTTCTTCCCTTGGGGTCCATCATCCGCAACCCTACGCGCCTGGTGATTTTTTATAACTTCGCCCTGGCCCTGCTGGCGGCAGGCGCCTTTGCCGCATTTGACCGCAAAATCCTGGCAACCCGTGGAAAGATTATCGCTACCGGATTTTTGGTCCTGGTGGTGTGCGTTATCACCCTGGAAAACCTGTCGATTCCACGGCCTTTATACAATTTCGCTCACCTGTTCGGCCCAGCCCAAAGCGATACATGGCTTATAGAAAACGACCCGCTAAGGAATCCTGAGGAATCCATCCTCCATATCCCGGCCAAGGAGCGGTTATACCAGTATGACGCCGGCATTCCCCCTGCCCGATTGTATGTGGAAAGCAATGTGGGCCTGTACCGGCATTTGCTGTACCGGCATACTTCGACCAACAGCCATACCAGTTTTTTGCCCCGGGGTTTTGTGGTTCCCGAAACCCGGCGTCTGCCAGGGCGGGAGGCCCAGGAATTCCTGTATGCCCAGGGTGTGAGGCTGATTGTGGTGCACGGAAGCCTGCTCTATGGCAAGTACAGGGAGCGGTTTTCCCGGGATAACATGGTGGCGGAGGGTTTCTCTTTGCTGGCATCCTTTGATGACGGGGACGCCATTTACGCCATGGACCCGGGCATATGTATGGCGGACCGCCTGATTCTCATACCCTTGCTTCAGGACAATCGTTTGGAGATTTTGGCCATGACGCCCGGAGTGTTTCAATCCATGGTGGATGAAAAGCCGGCGGAACCCTGCTTCTGGACCAATCCCCTGACCTGCCGTCGCCAGGTGGTGTGGGTGACTTTTTCGGACGGCGCCGGGAAAATGCGGCGGCGCAAAATTTCTTGCCATCTGCCTTTGGTGGTGAGGGGGCATACCCGGCTGGTGGAGGCGGATCTTTCCCGGGGAGGCCGAAAAGGCCCCTTTGAAATCATTTCCCTGGAGTGGAACGAGCCTCACCTTGCGCCCCCGCCAGGGGTTAAAATGCGGGACAATAATGAGGCCGCCCCGGGCGGCTTGCGAGGAGAGTCTTGAAAGTACTGCTTTTACGTCCCAACAGTATCGTCCAAGTATGGCCTGTTCCCTTGGGACTGGGGTATCTTGCCCAGGCCCTGCGCACCCACCGGAGGGATGAAGTGAAAATCCTGGATGCCCGGCGGTGGCGGCTTTCCGACACTCAGCTTGCCAGGGCGGTTCGGGAGTTCGCCCCGGACGTGGTTGGGATTACGGCCCTGACCCAGGATAGCCCGGACGCCCACCGGAACGCGGCTATTATCAAGGCCAATTTTCCCCACGTACCGGTGATCCTGGGAGGCCCCCACGCCTCTGCATGCCGGGAGGATGTGCTGAAAGATCCCAACCTGGACTATGCCGTGGTGGGCGAGGGAGAGGAAACCCTGGTGGACCTGCTGAACGCCCTGGACGGGGGCGGCTCCCCGGACAAGATTTTGGGTCTGGCCTACCGGGACCAGGGCATTCCCGTATATAGCGGCTCCAGGCCCATGATCGCCGACATCGACAGCTTGGTTCCAGCCTGGGATTTAATAGGCCCTGAAAGTTATTTTTCCTATCTGGGCAAGCACACTCAAAACCGTTTGCCAAGACACCGCAAAAGCCTGTCCATATTCACTTCCCGGGGATGCCCGTACCATTGCATTTATTGCCACAATGTATTCGGAAAGCAGTTCAGAGCCAGAAGTCCCCAGGCCGTGGTGGAGGAAATCTCCATGCTCAAAGAGCGCTATGGCGTACGGGAAATTGAAATCCTGGACGACTGTTTTAACATGTCCAAGTCCCGGGCCAAGGCAATCTGCCTGGAAATCATTGACCAGGACCTGAACCTGCATTTTTCCCTGCCCAACGGGGTCCGGGGCGATGTGATGACCGAGGAATTATGGGATCTTTTTAAGGAAATCGGGGTGTTTCGGGTTTCCTTCGCCGCCGAGTCTGCCAGCCCCAGGGTTCAAAAAATCATGCGAAAAAACGTGGATCTGGACAAGATGCTTTGGTCCATTGACATGGCTGCGGACCGGGGTATCGCCTCGCTTGGTTTTTTTATGATGGGATTTCCAACCGAGACCTATGAAGAAATGCTTTTGACTGCGGAATATGCGGCCAGGTCCCGGCTTCATTTTGCTTTGTTCATGTACCTCAACCCATTTCCCGGCACTGAAGTAGCCCGCATGGCCGGAATCGATCCCATGAGCATCCGGTTCAAGGATTTTTTTCACATGCCCGCCAATCTTTCCGCAGCCACGGACCCGCAGATGCACAAAGCCAACAAAATCGCCTACCGGAAATTTTACGGAAACCCCCGGCGGCTGGCCTCCACCCTCAAGGTCATGCCCAAGAACCAGTACATGGCCCTGTGCCTGTTGCCCGGGTTCCGGCTGCTGTTTGAGGATTCCGTGACTTTTTAGGGATAGCATTCTTCAACATTACTGGCATTGGAAACTCCTTTACCTTCCACACCGTGTCCTGTATATCTTTCTTCTCTATTGGAATACTCCCCTATCCTTGCCTTGCTGTGGTTCCACGAAAGGAACAATGCCGTGTCTGAATCCAAGGAATACAACAAGATCGTCCGGTCCTGGTGCATGTATGACTGGGCCAATTCCGCCTTTGCCACCACCATGATGGCTGCCATGTTTCCGCCTTTTTTCCGGAGTGTGGCCATGGACGCTGGACTTTCCTCGCCCGGCGCCACGGCGGCCTGGGCCTATATTACAGCAGCGGCCTTGTTCATAGTCGCCGTCAGTGCCCCGGTATTGGGGGCCATGGCCGACTACATGGGGCGGAGAAAGGCCTTTGTGGGGATTTTTGCGGGATTTGGCATCGTGTGCACCTGCGCGGCCTTGTTTATCGGCAACGACACATGGATTTTGGCCGGACTATTGTTCATGGGCGGCAACATCGGTTTTGCCGGAGCCAATGTATTTTACGAATCCCTGCTTCCACTCATAGCCAAAGAGGGCGACGTGGACCGGATTTCGGCCCGGGGCTACGCCATGGGCTATCTGGGCGGGGGCATTTTGCTGGTCATCAATGCCCTGTGGGTGACCTTTCCCCAAAAATTCGGAATGCCTGACGTGGGTATGGCCGTGCGGATTTCCTTTTTTTCCGTGGGAATCTGGTGGGGCGTGTTTTCCATCCCCTTGTTCCGGAACGTGCCTGAACCCGGGAAGGCTGTCGGGAACACCATCAGGATTCCCATCAGGGAGGGGATTTCCCGGATTATCCTTACGTTTCGGGATGTGCGCAGGTACAAGCAGCTTGTTATTTTTTTGGCGGCCTTTTGGATTTACAATGACGGCATAGGCACCATCATCAAGATGGCCACGGCTTTTGGGAGCGAAATAGGCATTGGCATGAAACACCTTATCGGCGCATTGGTCCTGACCCAGTTCGTGGGCATGCCCTGCGCCATTGGCTTTGGGGCCTTAGCCGACCGGATCGGCGCCAAGGCGTGCATTCTCATTACTTTGGGGGTGTACACCATCATATGCGTTGCAGGCTATTTCATGAGCACCCCGTTGCATTTTTACATTCTGGCCGGGTTGGTTGGCACGGTCCAGGGAGGCAGTCAGGCCTTGTCGCGGTCTTTGTATGCGTCCATGGTTCCCGTGGAAAAGGCCTCGGAGTTTTTCGGATTTTTTTCTTCCAGCGCCAAGATGGCGGGAATCGTGGGACCCGTTGTTTTTGGGCTGGTGAGCCAGGTATTTGGGGAAAGCAGGCTTTCCATAGTGTCCCTGATCATCTTTTTTATAGTGGGCGCTATCCTGTTATGGAAGGTGGATGTCCAGGAAGGCATAAAATCTGCCAAAGGTTAAGGAGCCATTGCAACCACTGCCACTTTCCGGACATGGAGATCATTATGCAAAAATTGTTCCCCCTATGGGTGATTGTAACTGTCTTCCTGCTTGGTTTCCCTTTATCCCTGCAGGCCGGGGAAGAAATGCCCGCATCGCCAACCCTGTTCGCACCTGTCACGTACATCAGCCTGGAAGGGCCTGCGTCCCATAGCATAGCGGAATTTTCGGGGATGGCCTGGCATGGGGACCGGTTGATCCTCCTTCCCCAATACCCGGGCCGGTTTATGGAAAAGGGCAAGGCCAGCCTGTTTTCCATTCCCAAGGCCAGGATTCTTTCCTATCTGGATGGAACAAAGCCAGCCCCCATTTGCCCGGATCGTATCCCTTTAGATATGGCGGGAGTAAGGCAGGCTGTGAATGATGCGGCTGGAATTGGCAGCTATGAAGGTTTTGAGGCCATTGCCTTTTGGGGGGACGCCTTTTTCCTTTCCATTGAGGCGGGCAAAAAACATGGTTTTTTGGTGGGTGGTAAGTTTACGGAGGATGGGTTGAGCATGGTCCTGGATCGGCAAAGCCTGGTTTCCATTCCCATGCCGGTACAGATAGGAAACAAATCCTACGAAACCATTTTTATAGCGAAAAACCGCCTGATAGCCATTTATGAGGCCAACGGGCTGAAAGACAATCCACGGCCCATGGCCCAGATGTTTGAGCTGAGGCACCCCCCGGAACAGGCGGAATACCTGGGAGAAATTCCCTTTTCCCATATTGAGTACCGCGTTACCGATATTACGGCATGGGACACGGAGAGACCCCTGGTGGCCATCAATTATTTTTATCCCGGGGACAGAAACACCATTTCGCCCACTCCCGACCCCGGCGGGCCTGTGGAGCAGCTTGTGGCTTTGTCTTTTGATGGAAAAACAATGGCAATGCAGGAGATACCGCCTTTGGGGCTGAAAAACAGCGCCCCTAACTTGCCAAGAAACTGGGAGGGAATTGTGCGCCTGGATGACCTGGGATTTCTATTGGTGACGGACAAGTGGCCGGAGACTATTCTGGCATTTGCGCCGGATGCCTGGAGCGGAAAATAAATCCTTGCCAGTGCCTGACGGTGCTAGCCGCCCGGAAAGGAGCTTATTTGTTTTTGTCCAGGACTTCTCGCAGGATCCCGGCAACACCGAACATGGACATGGGCTTGGCTATATAGGCGGCCATGCCCAGAGCCAATGCCTTTTTTTCATTGATCAGGGTACTGTAGCCCGTGCAGATGATGACCGGGATATCCTGGTCCACCTGCCGTATTTTATGAAAAAGATCCACGCCGGTCATTTCGGGCATGGTCATGTCGGTCATAACCAGGTCAAACGAACGGCTTTGTTTCTTCAAAATTTCCAGGGCATGCCCGGGATTGGTTCTGGCTGTTACCTTGTAACCAAGACGGCCCAACATGTGTATTGCCATGTCCACCAGCGACTGTTCGTCATCCACGAATAAAATGGACTCGGTTCCATGGGGCAGGTTGGGCAATTCCTCCTTTGTAGTCTGATCCCGGATATTCCTTGTTGAAACGGGAAAGAAAAGGTTGAAAATGGTTCCTTTGCCGAGGGTGCTGTCCACGGTGATAATCCCTCCGTGATTTTTCACGATGCCCTGAACCACGGCCAGCCCCAGCCCCGAACCTTCCCCCACATCCTTGGTAGTGAAATAGGGATCAAAAACCCGATCAAGGTGTTCCGGCGCAATACCGGGCCCGGTGTCCGCAAAGGTCAGTTGGGCGAACAGGCCCCCGTCCAAATCCACGGGCAGAAGAGGATGGCCGTTTTCCAATTGCGTGGTCTTCAGGGTGATTGCCAGGGTTCCGCCGGTAGCTTCCATGGCCTGGGAGGCATTGATGCAAAGATTCATGATCGCTTGGTTCATATGAGTGGCGTCAGCCATTATGATTGCCTGTTCCGGCAAAATATCCATGCGCACCTTTACGGAAGCTGGAATAATGGACCTTAACAGACTTAAGGATTCCCGGATCAGGGGAACGATGTTTATGGGGGCCAAGCGCTGGCTTTCCTTGCGGCTATACCTGAGGAGTTGGGAAACGATGTCCCTGGCCCGCAGTCCGGCCCTTTTGATTTCCGTCAGGTTGAAATGCCCGGGATTGGATTCGTTGCTATCGTACAGGAGCAGGTCCGCATGTCCCAGCATAATGCCCAGGATATTATTGAAATCATGGGCCACGCCTCCTGTAAGGGTGCCAATGGCCTCCATTTTCTGGGCTTCCTGAAGCCGTTGTTCCAGGCGCATCCTTTCTGCTTCCGCCTTTTTACGTGCTTCGATATTCCGGGTCACGCCCACCAGACCTATGGGTTTGCCCGAGTCGTCCCGCATAAAGGACGTGGTGATTTCCACCCAGGATGCGGACCCGTCCTTGTTCAATTGCTGGACTTCCAGGGTTCTGGACCTTCGGGGGTCTATCCCGGGTTTATTGTCTCTTTCCAACCCGGCGGCAATGGCATTGACGGCGATTTCCCTGGAATCCGGCGTGAGGATATCGTCCAACCCGTGTGTCATAGTCTCTTCCGGAGTGTATCCCCTGACGGCCTGGATGGAGGGGCTGACATAGGTCATACGGCTGGTTTCCAGACTATAGGTCCAGATAACGTCGGTGACATTTTCGGCAAGAAGCCGATACCTCCGTTCACTTTCACGCAGGGCGCTTTCTGCTTTTTCCCTTTCTTCAATTTCCTTTAGGAGCTTTTGGCTTTCTTCCCTGAGCACCCGATTGGACGCCCGTTCCCTCTCGGCCAGGTACTGCATGCCCTTGATCATGGAGGCTGCGGAAAAGGCGGAGATGGCGTTCATGAGCATGAAGGTGGCCCAGGCGACCCACCCCCGAATCACCGTGGGAAAAAAAGGTAGATCTTGGCCCCATATTTCATGGGTATAAAGCCAACCAAAAACAAGCAGGGTTAAGGCGTTTATCAATAAAGCCGCCGTGGCGGCCCGTAGGCCCAAAAGCAGGCCGGCAAGCACGGCAAAGGCGAAAAAGCAAAACGTCCCTCCGCTAAGGAGCCCGAATAGGAAAACTATATAAAACCCGATAGTATAAACCAGTATGACGGTGATGATGGCCCGAGGTTTGTAGTTCAAGCGGCGTGTGGTAAAAATATACATTCCCGCGATATACACGCAGATATCCAGGAAGAAAACCAGCCACACGCCTTCCATTGCCGCCATTATGATCGCTGGAATAAAGGCAAAAAGGGAAATGATCAGGCCCGCCACCAGAATGACCTGGAGGATTCTATCTCTCCAGTAATTGAGGTCCTGGCCCTCCTGGGAAGAGGGAGGCGTTAGGAATTGTTTGATTTTTGAAATCATAAACCTACTGCCAGCCAAAAAAATGCAAACGAGATGCTAAGCTCGTTTTCTCCTGGGGGGAGCCGTTTGTCCCCCGCAAATCCGTTCCGGAACCGCCACACGTTCTTGCATGAATTTTTCTATGCGCAGGTTCATGAGCTCCGGTTGTTCCACCAGCGCCGCGTGGCTGCCATGGGGAATGACCAGCATTTCGGAGTTCGGAATCATGTTGTGCATGTGTTGGGAGACTTCCAGGGGGGTGAAGAGGTCGTCCTCCCCTGCGATAATCAAAACGGGCACCTTGATTTCAGGCAAAATCGCCTGGGCCGAGTGCTCTTGCATATTTCTGGCCATGGCCATAAAAGCCCGAAGGTCCAGGGATTTCAGGTGCTCCAGGTAGGGGTTCAGATCCTTTTTTCGGATGTGCTGAAAATTGACCAATCCGGTTAGGCGGGCGCCGGGCCAGGCAATATAATCGGAAAAAAGGATCTTTAAACCGGTCTGGGTGATCTTTCGGGTCATGCCTGGGAACAGAAAGGTTGTATAAAAACCCAAAGGAAAAAGAAATTTGCCGATATCTGTCCCGAAAAAGGTATCAAAGGGGTGGCCGTAAGTTCCCAATACAGGGATGAGGGCTGCGCACCGCTGGGGATTGAGCCGGTAAAACTCAAAAATGGTCTGGACGCCCATGCTATGCCCCAGCAGGGTTGCCTTGTCCACCCCGGCATGGTCCAAAACTGCGCAAAGGTCCCGGGCATTGGTGGTCATGGTCAGACTGTCGTAATCGGGTCCAGGGCCGGATTCCCCGTGAAAACGATAATCCCAGAGAATGACCTGATGGGTATTGGAAAAATACTCCACAAGGTATTTCCAGAAAAATGTGGAAACCCCTATTCCATTGGAGGCGCAAATGGCCGGACCCTTGCCCACGCTTTTGTAATGGATGCTTGTGCCGTCAAAACTTTCAATGGTCCGGCTGGTAATTTTCATAAAATCTGGTTTTCCCTTCAATAACTCCAAGCACAACCTGCCGGGTCAAGGATTGAGGATTCTTTCCAGTTCGGACAGGTTTTGGCGCTTGCCCACGGCGATTACCGTGTCTCCCGGAGTGATGAGAGCGGAAAATTCCGGATTGAAAGACATGGTCCCGTCCGACTTTTTTATGGCGATGATGATGAGGTTCAGATCCTTGCGGATGTTGGACTCGAACAGGGCCACTCCGGCCAGCCGGGAGTTCTCCGCCACCGGGATTTCCTCCATGTTGATGTCGTCCTGGGTGGTGCTGGCGGCCAGTTCCAGAAAGTCCGTCACATTGGGGTGGAGTATGCCTTCCGCCATGCGTTTGGCGCCAATGTCATGGGGAGAAACCACCTTGTTGGAGCCGGCGGCCAGGAGTTTGGCGACGGAGGACTGGACATTGGCCCGGGCCATAATGAAAAGGTCGGGGTTAAGTTGGCGGGCGGTGAGCACCACGAAGACATTTTCAGCGTCTGTGCCCAGGGCCGCCACCAATCCCTTTGCCTGGTTGATGCCTGCTTTCAGAAGGGTTTCCTCGTCCGTGGCGTCGGCCAGCAGATACAGGATTCCATGCTTGTTCAGGCGGTCCAGGTGCTTTTCGTTCTGTTCCACAACCACCAATTGCCGCCTGCCGTGGACCAGATTTTCGCAAAGGACGCTGCCGATGCGGCCATAGCCGCACACCACATAGTGGTTTTTCAGTTTTTTTATGTCGTTTTCCAATTTCCTTCTCCCCAGGATTTCCCGCAGGCGTCCTTCCACCATGAACTGGGCCATGAACGCCACCGCGTACATGAACAAGCCCACTCCAAAGAAAATATAAATTATAACAAAAAAGCGGCCGCTTTCGTCCAGGTCCCCCACTTCTTTATAACCCACCGTGGAAATGGTGATGATGGTCATATAGAGGGCGTCCAAAAAGGACCAGTCCTCAATGATCATGAACCCCACGGTGCCACCCAGAATAACCAATACGCTCATGAGGATGAGGGTTCTGAAATGCCTTATCTGGTCCATATGTCAGGGGGATCTCCGCAGTCCGCAGCAGGCTGCAAGACCATCATTAGGATTATTGAGGAGGCCCGGAGGCCCTATACTCCTTTAAATAACCTTCTAATGTTATCAGGAGACCACGGGGGAAGGCAAGGTCTGTCATCTGGGGATAAATGGTAAGAGCTCTTTTTTTCATCAAATCCAAATTTTCCCGGCTCATTTCCGTTCGCTTAACGCCTCGGGCCACCAGGGCTTCCAGGCATTTTTCATTATCCGCCCTAGCCAGTACATTGAATTTTTCCGTGATGGCCTCCCTTTCCGCTCGGTACATTTGGCGATAGGCCTCTGGAAAGTCATTCCAGGTTTGCGATGTGACCACCACAGCTACGGGGGAATACCGTATTTTAACGGGGCTCACATATTTCATGACGGTCTGCAACTGGGCGCCCACCATCCAGGCGGCCGGGGCCATGACCGCATTGGCCGCCCCCTGGCGTAAGGCTGCAGCCCCTTCGGGCGCGTTGCAGGAAACAGCTTGGGCGTTGAGGGTGCAAATCAGGGCGTCCTCCAGGGGGCCGTACCACAGGACAAAACGTGTTTGGCCAAAGTCTTCCAGGGTGGCCATGGGGGAAATGCTGGAATAAAGTTGGTCAAAATCCTGGTCCAGCCAGTACAGGAGTTTCAGCCCGTATTGCGCAAAGCGTGCGTCAAACTCGTCAAACATGCGGGATCGGACATAGTCCACCTCGCCATAATCCCGAAACAGGAAAGGAAGTTCCACCACCGAGAATTCCGGGCAGGCAAGGCCAGCGCCCTGGCCGGACAAACCCGCTCCTTCCAGCTCCCCCGCCTGCATGAGACGGAGATAATCCTCATCATCTCCCTTTACACCGTTCCAGTGGATCTTCACCTGCAAATGCCCTTGAGTGGCCAGGGTGGTTTCCCGGACTATGACTTCCTCGGCATGTTTGGCCCACCCAAACCCCTCCGGGGCCAGGGAGGCTATTTCCCAGTGATAAACGTCTTCCCGGGCAAGGGCTCCGGGCGCCAGGATCAGGACAAGAATTATCGTGCATAAAATTCGATTGAAAACCCGCATAGTTTGCCTTTCCATATTGCCGGGGCAGGGAGATGCCCGCGGCAGATCACTCATTATTTGAGGAGTGTTTTTCCATATATTCCCGGGCCGCTTCCACATATTTTTCTTTCCGGGCCATTTCCTTCATCCCCAGCAGGGTCCTGTAAGGCACATTCAAAGCCCCGGCATTAACTCCGGAGGAAGGGAGCGACCCCGCCGGATCAGCCATGATCCGAAAGGAAACCCGGGTCAGATTCTCTCCCGTTGCTTCCAGGAAAAGCCTGCCGCTAAACCGGGTCATGCGGACCCTTTTCGCATAAGAAGGCCCGTCCGAGTCCGGGGCGGCCTGCAGCAGAACTTCCAGGCATCCCTTTTCCTCATCCAACAGAGTGGAGGCCTTAAGCACCACGTCCCGGTTGGCGATAGGCCAGGGCAGGGTCTGGACATAATAGACCATGAGCGTGTTGGCATCCAATTCCGTGATGATGGAGGCCTCCCGGCAATTGGACATCCATTGGGGATAGCTGGGGACGTCGGCCAATACCGCCCCCAAAACACTCAGGCTGGCAGGGATTTCCGTCATCGCCTCAAACTCCAGCAGGTCGGAACCCTTCACTGGGCGGGAATATACCCGGACTCCGTTGTCATCCTTGGACAATTTCCATGGAACTTCCGCCCCATGGGCCGGGCCAAGAAGAAAACACGCCAAAAACACGGCACACATTATAAATGCTCGGTTCACGATCACGACTCCGATCAAGTTAAAAATTACGGTTCTTCTCCCGATTAGTTGGAGTGAAAAGCCTGTATGACCTTCAGGGAGAAGTATTTATGGTCCTGGAATCC
>JAEINP010000078.1 GCA_016342355.1 Desulfatibacillum sp. | reverse complement strand
TGCGTACAGTCCCCATGCATTTGCCTCCTCTTCGGGAACGGGTGGAGGACATACCCTTGCTGGTGCAGCATTTCACGCGGATGTTCAACAAAAAGCACAAAAAGGAAGTGCGCGCCCTGGACCCCAAAGTTTTGAACTTTTTCATGGGGTACCATTGGCCGGGCAATGTGCGTGAACTGGAGCGTGTGATGGAATACGCCTATGTTTTTGTGAAGGGTCCGGTCATCATGATGAAGCATTTGCCCACCATTGAGGAATTCGCCGCCAAACGCCAAAACGGTTTCCCGCAGGATGTGGATGATGAGTCTTCGGAACGGCGAACCATCCTCAAGGCATTGGAAAAGGCCGGGGGGAAGCGGCAGGAAGCCGCCCGGCTGTTGGGCATGAGCCGCACCAGTTTATGGAGGCGCATGAAGAGCCTGGGCATGGCTTAAAATGCCTGTCTCCGAAGGAGGGCGTTGAGGGGGGTTTTATTTACGATGCGGAAAGGGTTTTGTTCCTTTTATTTCCCGGTGCGGAGTAATTATTACTCAGCCGTGGTATCGAACCACACACTCGGAGGCCGGGGCCTTTTGTTCAAAGGTTCACTATGTTTGTTTTCTTATTGATTTCAAAATTGCAGGGAGTCCATGCCTGCAATGACTAGCGGCCTAACATACGGCAAAAAATCAATAAATGGCCCTTCCACCCCTCTTTGTTTGAGCAGGACCTTCTTGGAGATTTTTGTTCCGAATTTTTTTAAAAATGTGAGTAAGATTGTTTGACTAGAAAGTTCTTCGGGTGGTATTCTTTTTTTCAAGCTGAACACCGGATCATAATGGGGGCTATGCGTCCAGGCCTACCCGCCCCCCACTGGCATGAATCATGCAGTTTTAATTTCCTTGATCTTTACCTTTATTGGAATTACCAAATCGGAAACACTGTTTAAACCGTTCCCGACCTGTATCAAACCCAGTATAACTATCACAACCAGTGCATCAATCCAACCCCCAACCCATCCCAAGAAAGGAGTGCAAGATGCAAGGACCAAGAACATTATTTCGAAAATGCAGGCGATCCCCGTCATGGCGGATCATAGGCGTGGTTGCCAGCTTGTGTTGCCTCATGTGCCTGGCAGGATCTCCGGCGCTGGCAAAGGACACCTTCACCATTTCCACATCCTCCCAGGTTTATGAAGCCTTTAAGGGACATGGCGTGGAGAGGTTCCAGAAAAACACCGGCGCGGAGGTCCAAATTGATGTCATGACCTCGGAAGAGGCCGTGGCCAGGCTGGTGAACGGATTTTCGGATATCGCCGCTACAGCAGAACGTTTGGACAGCCGCCTGAAAAGACAGGGATACATGGAAATTCCTGTTTGCACGGACGATTTCGCGTTGCTGACCCATGTTCAGACAACGGTGAAAAATGTCACCCAGGATCAGTTACGGGGCATTTTTTCCGGCGCAGTCACGAACTGGAACCAGTTGGGCGGGCCGGATAAGGATTTGGTGGTGATCGTTCCCTCCGAGTCTTCCGCCGCATTCCGGAATTTTCAACGGATGGTCATGGAAGGACATTCCATGTCCTGGGATGTGATGGTTGCCGAGTCCACCATGGTGGAAGACGTCATCCGCCGCATCCCCTGGTCCCTCACCTTTGTCGCCCAGGGCGCCACTCACGGCAAGCCCCAGGGCAGCAAGGTCATGAAGGTGAATGGTCTTGGCCCTGGAGATGCGGGATATCCCTATCTCCAAACTTATTCATTGGTCACCAAGGGGAAACCTGATGGCCTGGTCAAGGAATTCGTGGATCTTGTATTCACACAGAGCGTGACAGACCATATGAAATCTCTGGGCATGACACCGATTGCCCCCTAAGGTCATAGCCCGTTCAGGAGAACACCCATTCACCCACATTGCCGACAGGAGTCTTCCATGCAAAATGAAAAGGAAAAAAACAGGCAAGAATTTTTTGAGAAATTGGAGCAAAAGGGGATTACGCGCAGGGATTTTGTCAAGTTCTGTACCTTCTTGACTGCCACCATGGGCTTTTCCGCCAGTTATGTCGGACAGGTAGTTGATGTCTTTGCCGCACCTGCCCAGCGTCCCCCGGTCATCTGGCTTCATATGGCGGAATGCACAGGCTGCTCCGAAGCCGCCCTCCGAACCATGTATCCCTGGATCGACCAGGTGCTGTTGGAGATTGTTTCCATGGAGTACCATGAAACCATTATGGCCGCTGCCGGGCACCAGGCGGAGGACAACCTCCATGCTGCCATGACCAAATACAAAGACAAATATCTCTGTGTGGTGGAGGGAAGCATCCCCACCAAATTTGACGGCGCCTACGGAAAAATC
Source organism: Desulfatibacillum sp. (assembly GCA_016342355.1). Lineage (GTDB taxonomy): Bacteria > Desulfobacterota > Desulfobacteria > Desulfobacterales > Desulfatibacillaceae > Desulfatibacillum. The sequence continues at coordinate 14,491 of JAEINP010000078.1, read as the reverse complement.
GGAGGCCGCACCTTTTTGGAAATCGCCCGGGAAACCACCAAGCATGCCATGGCCACCATCTGCCTGGGTTCCTGCGCCACCCATGGCGGCCCCCAGGCTGCCGCGCCCAACCCCGGCGGATACAAGGGAGTGTCCGAGGCCTTGGGCATCAAGACCATCAACATTCCGGGCTGCCCGCCCAATCCCATCAACCTGATAGGCACCATTGTCAACTTTCTGCTCATGGGCAAGCTACCCGCCCTGGATTCCAATGGCCGGCCCTTGTTCGCCTATGCCCACACCATACACGACAAATGCCCCCGCCGGTCCCATTTTGAGAATGGCGAGTTTGTCACCGAGTTTGGTTCGGAAGAGGCCAAGATGGGTTATTGTCTCTATGAAATGGGGTGCAAGGGTCCGGAGACCTACAACAACTGCCCGATCGTGAAATTCAACGATGGAACCAGTTGGCCTGTTGAAGCAGGACACCCCTGCATCGGATGCAGCGAGCCGAATTTCTGGGATACAATGAGCCCCTTCTTCGAGACCCTGTAAAAGGGGGCATTGGTTTGTTTGAGTCACCATACAGCATATGAAAGGAGCTACCATGGGCCAGATAATCACCATTGACCCGGTAACACGAATAGAAGGCCACCTGAAGGTGGAAGTGGAAGTGGAAAATGGCGTCGTCAAGGATGCCTGGTGTTCAGGCCAGATGTTCCGGGGCATAGAAATCATCCTCCAGGGTCGGGACCCCAGGGACGCGCCGCTTTTTGTGCAACGTTCCTGCGGTGTGTGCACCTATGTGCACTATCTTTCCTCGGTGGAAGCCATTGAAGACGCTGTAAAAGTAAAGATTCCGGATAACGCCAGGATCATTCGCAACCTGCTTCACGGCGCCCAGTTCCAGCACGATCACATTGTCCACTTTTATCATCTCCATGCCCTGGACTGGGTAGATGTGGTCAGCGCCCTGAAGGCGGATCCCAAGGCCACGGCGGCCCTGGCGGACAACGTAAGCCAGGCGCCATGGGGAGGGGCTTCATATTTCAAACAGGTTCAGGACCGAGTCAAGTCCTTTGTGGATTCGGGTCAGTTGGGTCCCTTTGCAAACGCCTATTGGGGGCATCCTGCGTATAAACTGCCCCCCGAAGCCAATCTCATGGCTGTAAGCCATTACATCGAAGCTCTGCGGGTCCAGGCTAATGCGGCCAAACTCCATGCCATTTTCGGAGCCAAAAACCCCCATCTCCAATCCCTGGTTGTGGGCGGGGTGACCTGTGCGGCGGACCTCAAGCCGGACCGGGTCGCCGAATTCAAGTACATCTGGAAAGAAACCCAGGAATTCATCAAGAACGTGTACATTCCCGATGTCCTGGCCGTCGCCGGCTTTTACAAGGACTGGGGGGCCATTGGAGGCACCACCAACTTCCTGGCTTACGGCGATTTCCCCCAGACCGGGGAAGGCCCCTCCAGCGACCTCATGCCCGGCGGCGCCATTTACAAGAGGGGATTCACCGACGTCCAGAAAATGGACGAAAAGAAGATCACGGAGCATGTGGCCCGGTCCTGGTACGAAGGGAAAAAGGACCTGCATCCATACAAGGGCGTCACGGAACCCTCATATAGCGACTATGAACGCGGCGGAAGATATTCCTGGATCAAGGCCCCCCGCTATGACGGAAAGGCCATGGAAGTGGGTCCGTTGGCCCGGGTGCTTGTGGCCTATGGCAAGGGAGATCCCGGAGTCAAGAAGCTGGTGGACGATACCCTGGCCCATCTTTCCATTCCTGCAGCCGCCCTGTTTTCCACCTTGGGCCGGACTGCGGCGCGGGCTTTGGAAACCGTTTTCATCGGAAACGCCATGGAAGGATGGCTCAACGAACTGGTGGCCAACCTCACCAAGGGCGACGACTCCACCTACACCCCCTGGGAAATGCCTAACAGCGCCATGGGGCGGGGCCTCAACGACGTTCCCCGTGGGGCATTGGGCCACTGGATCGAGATTGACAAGAAAAAGATCAAAAACTACCAGTATGTGGTGCCCTCCACATGGAACCTTGGCCCCAGAGATGCCAAGGGAGGCATGGGGCCTGTGGAAGAAGCCCTTATCGGCACGCCTATCGCCGATCCCAAAAGGCCGGTGGAAGTGCTGCGTACGGTCCATTCCTTTGACCCGTGCATTGCCTGCGCCATCCATGTGATCGACCCCAATTCCAACGAAGTCTACAAGGTCAAGGCCCTGTAAAACCACCCAGGATGCCGGTCCCCTTTCGTCACCAGGGGACCGGCTCTCCTGCAAAACGAAAGGCGGTTTAATGGTTAAACCCCGTATTCTGGTCCTGGGCGTGGGTAACATCCTTTTTCGGGATGAAGGCGTGGGAGTCCGCGTGGCCGAAGCTCTGGATCAAAACTATGAATTCCCGGAAAATGTCACGGTCATGGATGGGGGAACCCTTGGGTTGAATCTGTTGGGGACCATTTCGGAAACCGACCACCTGATTGTGGTGGATTGTGTTCGGAACGGAGGAGAATCCGGGGATCTCTATCGGATTTCCGGCGATGCCATTCCCGAAAGGGTGCGAGCTAAAAACTCCCTGCATCAGGTGGATCTTCTGGAGTCCCTTACCTTGTGCCAAGCGTTGGGCCCCCCGCCGGAAACCGTGATAATAGGAGTGGAACCCCTGGATATGGAAACCATGGGGCTGGATCTCACAGAGTTGGTGAACAGCAAAATTCCGGACCTCATGGATATGGTTTTCAAAGAACTGGACCGGCTAGAAGTCGGCGAAATCACAAAAAGGAGTGTACCGCATGTGCCTGGCTGTACCGGCCAAACTTATAGAGATCAATAACGGTATGGGAACCGTTGATGCCGGGGGCGTCAAAAGAAAAATCAGCCTGCTTTTGCTGGAAGACGCCGCCATCGGAGATTACATACTGGTCCATGCCGGATTTGGCATCCAGCGGCTTGATGAAAAGCAGGCAGAGGAATCCCTTTCCTTGCTTAGACAGGCTCTTATGGAGGCCCAAACCCGTTCCAGGAATGAACAGGAACCGGTGTAAACTTGCATTTTTTGATAAAATCGGGTTATCGTCCATACAATAGCTATTTGAATTATCAAATAAGACACCTATTCCGGGCCCGGCCCCAGGCAGTTGCAGCCGACAGGGGCCGGGTTCTTACCCATTGCGGACAACCCGAGTCATGCCAAGCCAAATTCCACAAGGACGTTTTCTCCGGATACTCCTTACCTCCGCTTTAAAGTGGCCTTGGGCCACTATCTTATTTTTTTGCGCCATCACCCTCTTCTTTGCCTGGCACATTCCCCAACTGGGATTCAGAACTTCCATCTACGACCTCGCCGTGGAGGACCTGCCCGGCACGAAGTATTACGAAAAATTCAAAAAGGACTTCGGGTCGGAAGAAGTGCTTCTGGTGGTTGTGCGGGGAGACAATATTTTTTCTCAAAAGACCTTTCGCTCCCTGGAAATCATATCCGGCGACTTATCCTCCCTGCCCGGAGTGCGCAGGATCATCAGTCTGCCTGGCATCCGCAAAGACATGGACCTTACGGAACAGTGGACGAATGCGGACTTTGAACGGATTATCGAACCAGTCGCACTTTTTGACAGGAATTTTCTTTCCCCGGATAAAACAGCCACCGTGATTTCCCTTCTACTCCACGCCGACACCGACAGAAAGGGCATTATTGAAGCGGTGGACGGGGTTATCAACAAGGATTACGAGGGGGTGCGATCCATTTACCAGATTGGCATGCCCTCGGTCGCCCAGGCCCTGGCGACTTATACGGAAAAGGATTTCGCCCTTCTTCCGCCCATTACTTTCGGCATTATTTTACTGGTGCTCTTCGCCCTGTTCGGAAATCTGAGGGGGGTGGTTCTGCCGTCCATCGCCGTGGTCATGTCACTCGTCTGGACCATGGGGCTTATGGCCTATACCCACACAGCTCTCTCGCTCATGACCATGATTGTGCCGGTATTCCTCATTGCTGTCGGCACCGCGTATTGCATGCACATCATTTCCGAATACAAAAACAGTTCCCAGGAGCGGGCGCTTCCCCGGGAGGCCGTGTATCTGTGTTTTTCCAGGGTGGGTTTTCCATCGTCCCTGGCCGTGACCACCACGGTAGTGGGCCTGGCATCCCTTTTAGTAAACCGAATAGAGGGCATCAGGGAGTTTGCTGTTTTTTCCTGTTTCGGAATGGTGAGTCTGTTGGCCATCATTCTTTTGTTCCTGCCTGCGGTCATGAGTATGCTGCCCCTGTCCAAGAGCGATTCCAGGGGATTTGTCACCCCATGGGTTGGAAAAATCCTGGAGGGCGTCATTGCCTTGAACCTGGTGCACAGAAAAAAGGTTTTGCCGGTATTGGGAGTGATCACACTGGTGGCGGTGGCAGGAATTTTCTTTGTAAGGGTGGAAACCAATCCGGTTGACTATTTCAAAAAAAGCACGGAAATCAGCAAAAATTTTTACGATATCTACAAGGACATGGCCGGCAGTTTTCCTGTGAACGTGGTCCTGGATTCCAAGAAGGACAGTTATTTTGAGGACCCTTCCAACCTGGCCAAGTTGGCGGCCATTCAGGAACACATGACCCTGTTTGACGGGGTGGACAAAACCGTAGCGTTTACGGATTTCCTGAAAATGGTGAATTACGCGACCAACGATTTTGATCCTGTATACTATACTCTCCCCTTGCATTCTTATGAAATCCGCATGCTGACCAATACGTATAAGAGCATGCTGGGCCAGGACATGTACTCCCGGTTTATGGACCCGGGCATGTCCAAGGCAAACATCATGCTGCGGACCCATGTTTCCAGTTCCCGGGATTTTTTTACTCTTCGGGACAATATATCCCAATACCTGGAAGCAAATTTCATGGGGGATTTGAATTATCAGGTCACCGGTCTTGGAATGGTTATTTCCGAAAGCAGCCACATACTTACCAGTTCCCAGGTCAAGAGCCTGTCCATAACTATGCTGGTCATTTTTGGAATCATGCTTTTGTTGTTTTTATCCGGGAAAGTTGGGCTGGTGGCCATCGCCACAAATATTTTCCCCATTATTTTGTGTTTCGGGTTCATGGGATGGTTTGGGATCAAACTATCGGTGGTGACGAGCCTGATTGCCAGCATTGCCATTGGTCTGGCGGTGGATGATACCATCCATTACCTGGTACGTTATAACCGGGAGTTCAGGAGGGACCTGGACAAGGACCGGGCTTTGCGGGATACCCTGAGAAGTGTGGGACCGCCTATAATTTTTACCACCATCACCATCAGCCTGGGTTTTTCGGTCTTGCTTTTTTCCCACTTCCAACCCACCTCGGTATTTGGCATGCTTATGGTCATCACCATGATAGCCGCTTTGGTGGGAGACCTGATTTTTCTTCCGGCGGTCATGCTTCATGTGGAATTGGTTACGGCCTGGGACCTGATGAGTCTTATCCCCAGCCTGGGCGGCATTTCTCCTGGCGTGGCCCACGAATTACGGCAGCCATTAAACGCCATGAAACTGGGAAGCGAATATGTTAGGACCCTTTTGGAAAAGGGAGAAGCCGTCCCCCGGGAAGACCTCGCCGAAGTCATGAGCCAAATCGATACACAAATTGGAAGGGCCTCCAATTATGTGGACCGGCTGGCTGCGTTGGGGAGAAAACCCACCGGCGTTTTTGAACAGCTCTCCCTGAACGGGCCGGTACATGACACCCTTGCCCTGGTCGGCAAGCAGCTTTCTTTGGAGGACATTGAAATCCGCTTGGATTTGGCATCGAATTTGCCTGCCATAATGGGACACAGAAATCGCCTGGGGCAGGTGATTTATAACCTGTTGACCAACGGCGTGGAGGCCATCAACAAAAAATCCCGGATTGGTGCAGACCAGGAGCGGTGTATCAAAATAGCGACCTATGCTACAGAAGGCCGGGTGATTCTCACGGTATCGGACACAGGTGCAGGAATCAGGGACCATGTGAAGGACAGGATTATGGAACCTTTTTTCACCACCAAGCAAAAGGGCCAAGGATTAGGCCTGGGCCTTTCCATATCCCGGGAAATCGTAAGAGACTACCGGGGCAAGTTGGATTTTGAAAGCACTCCTGGAAAGGGATCAACCTTCAGGATTTCCTTTCCCAGGGCAGATCAATGCAGTTAAGGAGAGAGATGAATGAGCCTGAACCTGTTTTGGCTTCAATGCGGAGGATGCGGGGGGGATACATGGTCCTTGTTCAATGCCAGTTCCCCCAATGTGGTGGATTTCCTGGAAGCCCAGGACATCAATCTATTGTGGCATCCTTCCCTGTCGGTCCAGTCTCCGGAAGAACACCAGGACATCATTCAGCGTTTGTCGGAAGGCAAGGAGCGCCTGGATATCCTTTGCGTGGAGGGGTCCGTTATCCGGGGTCCCGGAGGCACGGGGATGTATGACGATTTTTTGGGCACCCCCAAGAAGGACCTGGTATATGCCCTAGCTGCACAGGCCCGTTACATTGTGGCTGTGGGGACCTGCGCCAGCTTTGGGGGAATTGGAGCGGACGGAGAGATCGAGGCCACCGGCCTGCAATATCATAAATACGATATAGGCGGTTTTTTGGGCGAGGATTTTGTTTCCGCCATAGGAATGCCTGTGATCAATATTCCCGGATGTCCTTGCCACTGCGATGTGATTATCGGCACACTAAGCGCTATTTGCCGGGGGACGCCTCCCGAATTGGGAGACTACAACATGCCCCTGGAGTGGTACGGGGTCATGGTGCATCAGGGATGTACGCGAAACGAATATCATGAGTACCGGGTGGAAGAAAAACGGATGGGCGAAAAAGGGTGTCTATTCTTTTATCTGGGTTGCCACGGTCCCTTGGTCCACGGTGTTTGCAACAAACTGTTGTGGAATGGAAGGTCATCCAAGACCCGTGTGGGGGTGCCCTGCTTTGGGTGCACCCGCCCCGATTTTCCTCAACTGTATCCGTTTTTTGAAACCAGGAATATTGAAGGCATTCCCCTGGAGCTCCCCGAGGGCATGGATAGAGCCCATTACATGGCGTACAAGGGCATGGCTGCTGCTGCAGCCCCTGCGCGTCTGAAAAAACGTAAAACCCGCATTTGATTTCCGGAGGAATGAATATGAGTAGCCGGAAAAAGGTTATAGTTCCGCTTAACAGGGTGGAGGGTGATTTGAAAATCCACCTGGAATATGACGGCGACACCATTTACGATGCTTTTAGCGCCGGAACAATGTACCGGGGCTTTGAGAACATCATGAAAGACCGAGGCCCCTTGGACGGGTTGGTCATCACCCCGCGAATTTGCGGCATTTGCAGCAACTCCCACCTTGCAGCCGCAGCCAAGGCCCTGGACATGATTACCCAGTGCATGGTACCTGACAATGCCACCAGGGTGCGCAACATCACCCTGATCGCTGAACAACTCCAAAACGACGTACGTCAGCATTCCCTCCTGTTCATGGTGGATTCCACCAGCCCGGCCTATGTTTCCTCGTCGTTTTATGACGAGGCTTTAGCCAGATATACTCCCCTTAAAGGGAGAAGTGTTGTGGAAGCCATTGAAAACACAAAAAAGATTTTGGAAATTCTATCCATTCTCGGAGGACAATGGCCCCATTCATCCTTTATGGTGCCAGGCGGCGTGGTATCGGTTCCCGGCGCCAATGATATAGTCCAGTGCAAGTATATCCTTCGCCAGTTCCGCATGTGGTATGAAAAGCAGGTGTTGGGGTGTTCCTGCGACCTGTGGCGCCAAGTGCGCAGCCGCCAGGACCTGGAGGCTTGGTTGGAGGCCTCTCCGGCTCACTATCAGAGCGATCTTGGTTTTTTCCTCCGTTTTGGGAGGGAGGCGGGGCTATCCCGAATAGGTAAGGGAACGGAAAATTTCATATCTTACGGTTTTTTGGACATGCCCCGGAACACCCGGGTCCAATCCCTGGGCAGCACCGGGTATTATATGCCCGCCGGATTCGTTTCCAAGGGGTCCGTGAGGCAGGTTAACCAGCATGAAATCATGGAGGACACCTCCCATTCCTGGTTTTCGGGCCATGGGGAGGAGCTGCATCCTTATGACGGCATGACAATCCCCTACGCCACAGGATCGGAAGGCCACCGTTACTCATGGGGAAAAGCCCCCCGTTATGACGGCCAACCTGCAGAAACCGGTCCATTGGCCCAGATGTTGGCAGCCCAAAACCCCCTGTTCATGGATCTCCTAAACCAGGATGGGCCTTCAGCTTTTTCCCGGCAATTGGCAAGAATAGTGCGCCCAACCCTTACCATACCGGTCATGGATCAATGGTTGGAAGAAATCGCCCAAACCGACGAGCCTTTTTTTACCCCCTATGGGGAAATCCGTAACGGCCAGGGCCATGGTATGGTGGAGGCGCCTCGGGGAAGTCTAGGGCATTGGGTGATTATTGAGGATGGCCGGATCAAGAGGTATCAGGTTATTTCCCCTACCACATGGAATGCCTCTCCACGGGACTCCAATGGCCAGTTAGGACCTTGGGAAAGGGCCTTGGCCGGAACAAAAATCAGGGACCTGAAAATTCCTGTGGAGGTGGACCATATTGTCCGTTCCTTTGACCCCTGCCTGGTATGCACGGTGCATTGCGCGGACTTGCGATGGGAGGTTTGAACCATGATCCCGGACAGGATTAGCGACGTCATCAAGGAAAACCTGGTGTTACGCAACGAAATTCGTGTTGCGCGGGAGGCTGCGGAAATAACAGCCCACTTGGTGGTCAAGCAATTCCAGGAAACCGAACGCATTCTCCGGCGTTTTCAGAGGTCCAACGCCCAAAGAAAGGCGGTTTTGAACGCCGCAACCCAATTCGCCATTATCGCCACGGATTCCAAGGGCTTTATTACGGTGTTTAATACCGGGGCTGAAAATCTTTTAGGGTACAAAGCCGAAGAAATTATAGGATTGGAAACGCCCATTCTATTTCATAAGGAGCAGGAACTGCAGGATACAGCGGAAAAACTTCAGTCCATATGCCACAGGCCTGTGCAAGGGGTGAATGTTTTTTTGGAAACAGCCAGGCAATGGCCGTCTCTTCAGAGGGAATGGACCTATGTGCGAAAAGACCACACTCAATTCCCCGTGGAGATGTCCATCAATCTCTTGCGCGAACCTGACCATGCCATTTCCGGCATGATGTTTATTTCCATGGATATTTCCGACAAAAAAATGTCGGAACAGGCTTGCCAGGACTCTGAGCAAAAATACCGGTCCTTGTTTGATTCCAACCCCAATCCCATTTTTGTTCTGGAGCCGGAAACCCTTCGAATCCTGGATGTAAACCCCATGGCCCTGGAGGCCTATGAATATGCACGGGTGGATTTGGTGGGGAAATCCTTTGCATCGCTGGGAGACATGGAAGCAGACGACGAGCATTTCCGTATAATCCGGCAAAAGGAGTATCATGAGGGCGTCAAGAGCTTAAAAGTCCGGCAGTTCAAAAAGGGAGGCAAACCTTTTTATGTAAATTTTCGAACTTGCCCCATGGAGTACCATGGCAGGGAGGCTGCCATTCTAACCGTAGATGATATTACGGAAATGCTGGAAAAGGATGCCTTGCTCATCCAGGCAGGCAAAATGACCATTTTGGGCGAGATGTCCGCAGGTGTGGCCCATGAACTCAATCAGCCCTTAAATGCCATTCGGGTGGGAAACGAATTTTTAAGGGTTATGGCGGAACGGGGCAATCAGGTTCCCCTGGATGATTTGAAATTAGTGGCGGATGAGGTGACTGCCCAGGTAGACCGGGCTGCGGCCATTATTAACCGTCTGAGGGCTTTTGGCAGAAAGGCGGAGTTTGAGAAGGAGCCAGTGGATGTCAACACGCCCATCAAAGGTGTTCTGGGAATGATTGGCAGGCAACTGGCCCTGGAGAATATAACGGTCACCCTTGAACTGGGCAAAGGCCTTCCAATGATTGTCGCCCATGAAAACCGTTTGGAGCAGGTCCTTTTTAATCTGATCACTAATGCCCGTGATGCCATTACCAGCCGCCGTGTAGGAAAAATGTCCCCCTCACAGGGAATCGTTAACATACGAACCTTTCAGGATGCAGGTATGGTTGCAGTGGAAATCACTGACAACGGGGTGGGAATGAGCCAGGAAGTAAGGGAGCGTATTTTCGAGCCTTTTTTTACCACCAAGGAGGTGGGAAAAGGAATGGGCCTGGGACTATCCATTATTTACGGCATCATCAGAGATTATGACGGCCACATTGATGTTCAGAGCCAGGAAGGAGTGGGTTCGGTTTTTACTTTTTACTTCCCGGCTGTACCTTGCCAGGAAAAGGTCCAAAGCTGACATGCAAGGAGGTTTCATGAAAACCATACTGGTTATTGATGACGAAAAACCAACCCTGTCCATGTTTCGCCTTCTATTAAAGGCACTGGGCTATGAGGTGCTTATAGCCAGCACCGGCCATGAAGGAATCAGCCTTTTTGACCGGTACCGGCCGGATGTGGTGATAACGGATATAAAAATGCCGGGAATGGACGGCTTTGAGGTGATTAAGGCCGTCAAGGCCCTCAGCAGCCGGACCCCGGTCATCATTGTAACGGGGCATGGAGATTTAAGCCAGGCGGAAAAGGCTTCCCATATGGACACAGTGGGATTTCTCAACAAACCCCTGCAAAGAGAGTCGTTGGAAGAGGCGTTGATCAAAGCCTTTGCATCTGTGGATTCCTGAATTCAATCCACAGGGCGCCATTCTGAAAATACTAATCCCGGAAGCTGTAAGGCTTCCGGGATTTTTTTTGTCACACAAATTACCCAGGCAGATTGGCCGGCATGTTTCTATTGACCGGCAACGGTCTGAAGGATGTAAATAGCTTCTTCCAGGCTGATTTTCCCGGCGCCATCCACATCGGAATCCAGGTTGGCCTGATTTGCAATGCCAATCATAATTTTCAATACCTGAATGGCGTCGGCCATATCCACAACAAAGCTACCATCCACGTCTCCCTGGAGAATTTCGATGTCCAGAGTGATGGGAGACCACAGATCCACGGTGGCAGGGTTTTTAGTGGCATCCAACATGGCCTGGGCCTGAAAGGTGATGGTTGTGGTTCCCACTTTTTTGGGTATAAAGCTCACGGAGATAATGTCGGTATCCGTAACGGCGGAGACTCCTCCCACTCCCCCGGACCGGGTGAGGCCCAGGACCAGAATTCCGGGGACATCTTCCTGCAAAGCAGCACGGAGTATGGTGGTATCCGCCCCTCCCCCATTAAAAAGGCTGCCTTCAGTCGTCGTGGGTTGAACAGGAAGGCCGTTCACAAGATCCGCCACCTCCAAGTATTCCGGGTCATAAACCAGGTCACAAGCAATCCCATACACGGAGTTAATAGTATCCACGGCCACGCCAAGGTCAAAGGGTCGGCCTTTAAGCTGCGTTGTATCAGCGTTTAAAGACACTGTCGCCGCCATGGCGGGCCAAGCCAGGGCCAGGACCATTACGCCGAGCACAGGCCACATCATCCTATTTAGAATGCATTTCATGATGCTACTCCGTCTTAATTATTGTTTACGTCTATGGTAAAAGAATAGGACTCCACCTGACCGCCCAGACCTGCCAGATTAAAAGTGACCTGATGAATGCCGTTTTCCAGGCTGGTGGTGTCCAAGACATAGGTGTATGGGGTTTGCGCGGATTCTTCCTCGTCAAAACGCTGATTATCCACAAAAACCACGATTTCATAGCGCCCTTCGTAGAAATCCTCCACATCTTCGGCATTGACTTCCATGGTCAGGGGATAGTGATTGGAAACCGGGATGGCCGCGGTTTTACGAGTGCTGGCTAGGGGGGAGCCCGTAGGGTCCTTCACCTCAAACCTGGGGGCGTTGTGCCTGGCCCTGGAGACCAAAAAGGATGTGGAAACACCTTGGGTTGTCCGCTCCAGAGAACTTTTTCTAACCGTGCTCACCGTAATGACCGCGACTCCAGTTGTTGTGGTTTGGAGAGCCTCAAGGGCTTTTGAATAAGCAATATAATCCTGGTTGCCGCCGTTAACTATGATGGAGTTTTCAGGCAACTGGAAACCTTGGGGCAAAAGAATGGCTCCATCCTGATCCATGGCGCGAAGGGTCCCGGTGGTGTCCATTCCATTCCAGTACAGGGTATGGGCGCCTTTGTCATATGGCGCCCAATTGACTATGGTGGCGAAAAGAGGCCCGTTATGAATTCCCGCCCGCATACTCACCCTGGAGGGAGTCTGGACACTGAATCGGATTTCGTATCCTTCGGGCATGGGAGTCATGCTTTCAACACGGATATCGGCTTTTCCACCGCCGGAAAAGGATGTAGGATCGTAGGCAAACAGGTTTCCTGCGTTGTCTTTTGCCTGCAAAGAGAACAAATAGGCCTCGTCAGGGACCATGTTTCCCTTGTCATCCCTACCATCCCATTGGAGTGTATTGGTTCCCGCCGGTCGAGCTATATCATCCATGAGCAGGCGGACCACCTGATAATCCGGAGTGTAAACCAGGGCTGTTACACGGGCGTCTTTTGCCAGCCGATAGGAGATTGCCAACTCTTCGCCCGGGGACAACAGGGTTTGGCTAATGCGCACGTCATCAATGACTGGCAGTTGATTGGCCATAGCAGGCCCCATGCTGGCAGCCATCAGGCCAAGCAAGAGAGCACTGGTCAATATTGATTTTCCGACTCGGGTTGCCGTCCTCATAATTATCTCCCTCAACCAATCATTTTACCCAAAAGGGGTGTGAGCATGTTTTGTTCAAATGGGTTAGTTGGCGCCTATCCGGCCCAATACAGTCAGCAATCCAGACTTCCCGGTGTCCTGTCCGGCTGGAAACAAAGGCGAGCCTGGCGCCGTCCGGACTCCAGGTGGGCTCCCCGTCATAGGCGCTGTTGCTGGTCAGACGAGTCCGCTTTCCATCAGGATAAGAAACAATCCAAACATCAAAATTCCCTTCCAGGTTGGAAGTGTATGCCAGCCGGGTTCCGTCCGGGGACCAGACAGGATAAAAGCTGTCCGCCTTATCGTGGGTGAGTTGGGTATGTATTCCGGTAGCCAGATCCACTACAACAATCTCTTCGACAACGCCTAAAACAGGGTCCCGATGAAAACTGGCGCAGGCCAGGAGTTTGCCGTCCGAAGAATAGTTCGGAAAAGTCATCATGGGGGGAAAGGTGGTGATTTTCACTGGAAGCTGCCAGAAGCCGTTTTCCTTTTTCACCCGAAAAATTTCCCCGGTATCAGCGGGCAGGGCTTTGTATTCCACATACGCCAACTCATCCCCTGTGGGGGACCATGTGGGATTGGCATAAACCCCGATGGGAAGATGCACGTTTTCAGTTTTCCCTGTCAGGGAGTCCATGATCCAAATTTGCTTCCGGCCGCTCACATAGGCAATTTCCCCCCCGCCAGGGCTGACCGAGGGGTAGCGTTCTGTTTTGTTGGTGCGGGTGAGCTGGCGCGTATACCCGGTCTTTGGTTCCATCACCCACAGGTTCCACTGATCCTCCACATTAGCGGCATAAACAAGGTCGCCCACCTTGACGCCGGCGGACAGGGCCGACGGGGAAAACACGCCGGTCAGAAGGACGAGGATGCCTAAGGCGCTAAAGGCTTTTCTCGCTCTTGCAAATGAACGCATATGGGATATTTGATTCTTTTGCATAATTCCTAAGTCTCGTAATGGTTCCTGCGGCTATCTTTTCATCAGATATTCAATACGCATCTTGATTGCGTTAAGATAGTCCTCATGAGCCACCTGAAAATCCCTGTATCCCCTTGAAATGGTGATGGATTTACCAGATCCACCTTGAATAAACAATATCCAGTTTTTTAAAGGGTTGGTGTTACGCCACAGTTCCCTGTAAAGCCTGAGCTCAGCCACCTGTGAGAATTTCATGGTTTCCACGTGCTTTGAAAAACCCACACGCCGGACTTCCATGATCTCCCTCTTCTGACCATCCACAAACAAGGTATAGGAAAAGCCCGCACTAAACACCAAACCAAGGATTAATGCGCCGCCCCATATGGCGCAACAAATGGCGCCGTATTTGCCGATGCTCCAGCCCGGGTTGATTTCCTGTGTGCCTAGCAATAGAGGCGTAATACCAATGAAACATCCCGCCAGAAATGGGATGCCCATTCTCCATAAAAGGGACATCCCGGTATTCAGCTTCAGAAGAATGCCTGTATCCTCCGTCCCGTTAAGGCTTGGGAGAGGGGCCGAGCCATCGTAGGAATCGCTCAAGGCCTCAATACTACTCCGGTCATTCCCCTCTTTAACGAAAACACTCACTGCCAACATCAGAATACCCACCAAAACCGTAATGCTGACAAACCAATCGCGGAGGCATTCCAGGTTAAGGACGGCGAGTTCCGGTTTCGCCGGATCAAAGAACACCGGGATGGGATCCCCCTGCTTATAACGATACTGGATGCCACCGTAAGTCTTGAGGGATTTTTCCCTCAGGTGATAGCGG
>JAEINP010000077.1 GCA_016342355.1 Desulfatibacillum sp. | reverse complement strand
GATGAACCATAACCATCGCCAAAAGAAGGACGTGCGGACCACTAAACAATTTTACAGAAAGAATCTTGCTCTATCGGGGAATCATCTCTGACAAATTGCGCATACTTATTAGCATTGCCGGACAAGGCGTGTCCATGCGGAATTCATACAGGTGTGACAGCTTGAGGCCACGGTCGCAATACTCTGATTTTTTCAGAAATCCAAAATTGGTTTTGATGAACAATAATGGGCGGGCTGTCTACCCGGGCCTGCCTGCCGATTATCACGACCCAACTCCCTGCACAGCCTCTTTGATCACATCGTAAACGTCCGTTGGTCCCATGTTGTTGGCCTGTGCGATTTCCTTGATAGTCATGGTTCCCTTGCAATCCAGGTTTTTGTCCCGCAGGGCTTGCACCAGTTTGGGCGCGTCCAGCCCGTATTGGGCGGCCAAGTCCTTTAGGGTTAAATTGCCCGTACCCGGAGGCGGGGATGCGGGCAGGCCCTTTTCCGGTTCCTCGACTGGTTGCGCCGCCTTCATGGCCTCGTACACCTGTTGGGGAGTCCGGCGATTGACGGCGGCGATTTCCTTGAGGGTCTGGTTGATGCTTTCCACGGTCAGGCCTGCCTGGTGCATGGATTCCAGGGCCTTGTTCGCGTCCAGGCCCATTTTCTGGGCGAAACCTTTCAGGGGCGAAAGTTCCGCGTGGCCGTAAGGGGGCTCCCCGTAAGTGACGGCGGCCCTATCCTTGAACCCTTCTCCAATGTTTATAATCGTGGAGAAAGGCGGCAAGTCACAATAGGTACCCAACACGCTGAATAGAATAATAACAAAGCTGATATTGAATTCCCGGGTAAACAATTTGAAGTTCCGTGCCTTGTCCTTCATGTACAGGGTGAGGGGCTTCCAGTTGTAATAAATATGCAGGAACAGAAAAATCAGGAACAAAAATCCCAGGTTAATGTGGAGGGCTCCCCATTGCTCCTTGGTGAGTCCCCATAGCTTCCAGTCAGACCAGTAGGCCACCCGGCCTTGGGGCGTGATGTACAGGATGATGCTGGTCAGCAGGGTGACGATGCAAGCCAGCAGGGAGGTGAGGGCAGTGATTCTGCGCATGTTTGTTCTCCGGCAAGAGGAAACTCTATTTTAAGGAAACAGCTATACTTCGTTTAAAATAATACTTTGATTTTGATAATCAAATATAAATGGCAAATAGTGTAAAAAAGGGCAGGGCGGGGTGCGGGAACAAAGGGGCCTACACCTTGTTATTGACGATTTCCAGTCTGCCGTCGGTGCAATGGCTGCCGAATTCCCCTACAATGACGGCGAACAGCCCCTGGTCGTTCATGGTTGCAACAAAGTCCTTTGCCATGTCCGGGGCCAGAGCCACCAAAAGCCCCCCCGAGGTTTGAGGGTCGAAAATAAGGTCTGCGTAGACCTGTTCCACCAGGGGATTCACGGTCAGGGAGTTCTGGCAGAACTGCCGATTGGCGTAGGCGCCTGCGGGCAAGAGGCCTATGGAGGCCAGTTCCAGGGCTTTGGGGATGAATAAATCCTTATTGGCGAAAAGCGTGATGCCCAGCTTGGCGCCCCGGGACATTTCCAGAGCGTGCCCGGCAAGCCCGAAACCCGTGACATCCGTGCAGGCGTGGGGCTGGAAATTGGTCATGATTTCCCCGGCCCTGCGGTTTAGGGTTCCTGCGATCCTGATGAGCAGGGCTTCGGCTTCAGCCAGGTCCACATTGCCCTTGACGGCTGTGGCCAGGACTCCGGTTCCAAGAGGTTTGGTAAGGACCAGAAGGTCTCCCGGCTTTGCGTTGGCGTTGGTCAGTATCTTGGAAGGGTGCACCACGCCCGTGACCGACAGGCCGTACTTGAACTCCTTGTCGTCCACGCTATGGCCCCCGGCCAGGGCCACGTCCGCTTCCTGCATTTTATCCAGGCCTCCCCGGAGGGTTTCCGTAAGGACCGAGTTGGGCAGGTCGCAGACCGGAAAGCAGACGATGTTCATGGCCGTGAGCGGGCGGCCTCCCATGGCGTAGACATCGGACAGGGAATTGGCGGCGGCGATTTGCCCGAAGTGATAGGGTGAGTCCACTATAGGCGTAAAGAAGTCCAGGGTCTGGACCAGGGCGATGTCCGGGGTCAGACGAAACACTCCTGCGTCGTCGCTGGTGGAGAGTCCCACCAGCAAATCAGGATGCTTTTGATCAGGCAAACCGGCCATAATGTCTTCCAGGTCCTCCGGACCCAGTTTAGCCGCTCAACCCGAAGACCTGACCATCTCAGTCAGACGCGGCGGATTTTTGATGTATTCCTTGGTCATGACGCCCTTTCTTTATCTCCCTTGTTCATCGGGCCATCTTACAGCCCGGGTGTCATAATGTCAAAAATAAAGCCAAATGACCGGCGTTCATTGCCCATAATGCATTTTTTCGATATGATGGAAAACAATAACGCCTTGCTTCGCAAGGATGTCAAAGCGCAATCCCACGCCAAATCTGATTATGACAGGCCTGTCCCGGCCAGAGGGAAGGAAGCATTGTCCATGGACGAAAAATACCTGAACCCCACCCCTATCCTGGATTCCGATCATTCCGTAGTGCAGGAATATGTCCAGGAGACCCTCCAGGGAGAAACCGACCCTGTCAAACAGGCTGTTTTGCTGTTCAACAAGGTCCGGGATCACATTGGATACAATCCTTACGTTCCTTTTCACCGGCCTTCGGACTACCAATCCAGCAAACTTATTGAAAGGGGCAATGGTTACTGCGTTTGCAAGGCTTCTCTTCTATGCGCCCTGGGTAGGGCCGCTGGCATTCCCTCCCGCATGGGCTTTGTCAATATCCGCAATCAGGCCGCGCCTCCGGTGGTGATTGAAATATTAGGCGGCGACCTGTTTGTGTTTCACGGTTTTACGGAATTCTTCCTGGACGATAAATGGGTGAAAGCCACCCCGGCTTTTGATGCGCCTGTTTGCAGAAGCCACAATATTGATTTACCCCAGTTTGACGGAATCCATGACTGCACCCTGCCACCCAAGGACCGGGCCGGAAAGCCCTATGTGGATTATCTGGAGCGCTTTGGCTCCTTTCACGATGTTCCCTTGGACGATCTCCTGAGGGTTTGGGAACAGTATTACGGCAGGGAGCGGTTGGACATGTGGATAGAGGTTTTGGAACACCTGGAAAACGAGGAAAACAAAAAGTCAAAGAATCCCTGAAGACGGCCCAATAAGCCTATGGAATTTTTTGTTCCAGGGTGTAGCGGGCCAGGAGGCTATCCTGCCAATAATGGTTGTCCGGTCTGGCGAAAAAGGCCTGGAACAGGGCCAGGCTTTGGCTTCGGCCCACGCGGGGGGTGAGTTCCAGGTTCGCGTCCCGGTATAAAGGCGGGAGGGTGTTAAAATTTTTGAAATACCATTAATTTTATAAAAACATATGTAATAAATATTGTTTAATATTAAATTCGTAAAAATTAATTTCATTTTCAAGTTTACTGCCAGATTTTAGTATGCTATATTTTTATATACTTCAATTTTAACGAAAGTTTTTCTTGTAATTTTAATATGTTATCATGTGTATGATGTTCTTTATAGCGAAATGGTGCAAGAATGTTAAACCAGACATTTTCCAAGAATGAACTTGCCAAAGTTTTGAAAAAAGGAGACGGTCGTAAATACAATCTTTGGACAGACCCCGATAATAAAGATGAGGATTTAAAAAAATACGCAGAATCAATTTGTGAAAAGGATTATGGGATTTCTCACATCCTTAAGCAATATAGAAAGCAAAAGCCCGTTTTTGTCATTGATCCATTACGTGGCGGCGTGGATTATTTGGCTATTAGAAAGGTAGATAGAAACCTTCGAAGCATTTATAAAGTTAAACAGGCAGATCGGGCTTCCATAGTTCGCCAACTTCTGACCATCTTAACTGATGGTAGCCCCATGTATTTACTAAAATTAGACATTAAGTCATTTTACGAATCAATTGATCCATCATCATTACTGGACAAAATTAAAGTGGATCAGTTGGTTTCAAAAAAAACTGAAATGATCCTTCAGTCGTTATTTGTTCACCCTCTTATAAACTCTCTAAGTGGTTTGCCAAGGGGC
This sequence comes from Desulfatibacillum sp., assembly GCA_016342355.1. Lineage (GTDB taxonomy): Bacteria > Desulfobacterota > Desulfobacteria > Desulfobacterales > Desulfatibacillaceae > Desulfatibacillum. The sequence goes on along the minus strand of JAEINP010000077.1, from coordinate 12,867 downwards.
TTGCCTGTGAGTGCTACGTTTTCCGAACTTTATATGCGAAGTATAGATCGAAAAATTAGAAATTCTCCTGGGGTATATTTTTACTCGAGATTTGTGGATGATATTGTGATTATTGGTTTTGATAAAAAGGACGTAATGTTAGGCAACGTCAAGGGGATACTTCAAGATAGCCATTTGTTCCTCAATCCAAAAAAACAAGAAGACGACATACAATTAAACGGTAGGAGAGTTTCCACTTTTAGTTATCTCGGGTATAAATTCTCTATACAGAGAAAGAATAATGAAAATATACTTTACAATTTTATATCAGTGTCAATTGCTGATTCGAAATTAACCAAAATTAAAAAGCGCATTATAAAGGCGTTTTTGGATTACTTTCGAAATACGGATTTTCCATTACTAAAGAATAGGCTCAAGTTTTTAACGGGAAATTGTGCCATCGATATTACGCCTAATGGAAATCTTATGGTTGGAAACTATTATAATTACCCTGAATTGACAGATGTATCCGTACTAAGGGAATTGGATCGATTTTTGTTTTCTCTTTTATTTTGGGAAAATGGGTACGTTGGAAGAAAAATTATTTCAGTTCTAACCAAAAGGCAAATATTGAAGTTGGCAAAATATTCGTTTGTTAAAGGATACGATACAGGAAATGGGGAACCAATGATTTTCTATTTTTCACAAAGGCAAATAAATAATTTAACTAGGTGTTGGAAGTATGAATAATTTAGGTTTTATAAATAAGCTTGATAAATACCGGGTGCTTCTAACTGAAGTGTTGCCATACGAAACCCCTCTTTGGTTTACGAATGAGTTTTTTCATATGTATTGTTGTGATAACTCAGGTATTGAAAACTCCAAACTGCCTGCCTTTTTAAAAAATTATTTAGTATCAGAAGGAAAAAAGCAAAATAACAGAATTCCACTAGATTATCGAATTAAAAAAGATACCTATGGGGAACGAAATCTTTCTGTTATGCACCCTGGTATCCAATTAGAAGTTGTTGATTTTTATGAAAAATATAAAGATATTTTAATTTATTTTTGTGATCAAGAAGATATTTCCCTCCGCAAACCCGTCAAAATTGCGAGTCGTTTTATAAAATCAAAACATGCAGATAATCAAGAGTCAATTGGGGTGGAAGAGGATGACAACGAGAGGGAATATAGCAGTTCCTTTTTTGTCTACCAAAAAATAGGTTTTATATACAAGTTCTACGAATCATATGAATTTCACCGACTTGAAAAAAAATATCCACTTTTAATCAAATTGGATGTCGCCAGATGTTTCAATCATATTTACACCCACTCAATTTCTTGGGCAGTCAAATCCAAGGATTTTGTCAAGGATAACTTGCGCCCCTCACACAGTTCATTTTATAATGATTTTGATAAATTAATGCAATCATCCAACTATAATGAAACAAATGGAATAATTATTGGTCCTGAAGTTTCAAGAATATTCGCTGAAATTATTTTTCAAAGGATAGATAGAGACATAATTTATTCTCTTGATAAAAAAAATGTCAAGTATAAAGAACACTATGAGTTCAGGAGATATGTCGATGATTATTTTTTCTTTTATAAAAACGAGTTATTCAAGGAAATGATTCTTGATAGTATTAACCAGTGTCTGGAATATTATAGGTTATATATTAATGAAAACAAAGTTGAGTTCAGTGAAAGGCCTTTTATTTCGGATTTGACTATGTGTAAAAGAGAATTGCTGAATTTGATCAATATTCAATTTGGTAAAATGAGATACGAAAAGTTTCCATTTTCAGATAAAAACACATATGAAACTGCGAATACAAAATTTAAAAAAATTAGGAAACAAACTATTTATCGGTCTTCGCTCACTTCAAATAGATTTATAGTAGATATCAAGATGATAGTTAAAAAGTATGATGTCCAATATAGGAGTATTAGCGGATTCTTTTTAAGTTGTATGAGACGAAAAGTTCAAGATTCCATACGAAAAATTCGAAATTTAAAGTCTAATGGAGATGAATTTAATGATGAATTAATAAATTATAAGGCATGGTTATTAGTAGATATTGAGATGCTTTTTTTTATTTATTCAATGGATTTTAGGGTTAGACCGACAATTATTGTCGCAAGAATAATACAGAAAATTTTGTCGGTTATAGATGATGATAACGATGAAATTGAAAACCTAATTGTAAAGAAAATTTTTGATGGCGGCATGACGGTTCTAAAAAATCATGAAATGAATAAAACTCATTCTACCATTGAGATTTTAAACTTAATTTTAATACTATCCAAGTTAGGAGATGACTATCTAATCTCTGAAGAAAGACTTATTTCACTCTTTCTTCCATGTGAGAATGTTAAAAGCAATATTGCTTTATGCTATTTCGAGTGGGTTACTTTGATGCTGATAACCAAGAACAACCCTAAATATGCAAAATTAAAAATTAAATTGATAAATAATGCTAAATATCGATTTGAAACAGAAAAATGGCATCTCGGACATGCAGAAAAATTTATTTTTGTCTTGGATTTTTTAAGTTGTCCTTTCGTAGAAAAGTCTGATAAAGAATTCGTTATAAGAACTCTGCTATGGAACGAAAAAGGAGTCCCTTCCAAAAAGGGGACAATTTCGCAATATATTCATATTATATCAAAATCAAGGTGGTTTGTTGATTGGAATGATGACGATTGGTTAGAAAAGAGACTAAAAAAGAAGGAGTTTACATTTCCATATTCTTAGCAGTTTGGGATAGTGATCTTAAGACTATTTTTCATCCCGAAACTGAAAGACTGATTACAGTCTTTTTGTTAGGTGCTTAGCCTTTGTCAAAAGTCCTGATCATCTTGAGCTCAAGTCGATAAGAACTTTTAATAAGGCACACACAATTATTTAGGGTCACTATCCCAATTCACATACCCTCTAAAACCCTGCACTATAGTTGTTCCACCTCCTGTTCCAGGGTGTAGCGGGCCAGGAGGCTATCCTGCCAATAGTGGTTGTCGGGTCTGGCGAAAAAGGCCTGGAACAGGGCCAGGCTTTGGCTTCGGCCCACGCGGGGGGTGAGTTCCAGGTTCGCGTCCCGGTATAAGGGGGGAAGGGTGGAACGATCCACGCCTGTGCCGCCGCCCATCACGTCTTCGTAGGCGTAAACGATTTTAGTAATTCCGTGGATCAGTAAAGCCCCGAAGCACATGAGGCAGGGCTCCATGGTGCCGTAGAGGGTGATTTCCGAAGGGACAGGCGCGTTTTTTATTTTCTCCAGCCGGGCCAGGGCCACCATTTCCGCATGTTCCAATTCTCCCGTGCCTCCGCTGGCCACGCCGATTCGGGCGCCGTCCGCAATGATCTTGTTATCATGGACCAGGACGCATCCCACGGGAAACTCCCCGGCTTCCAGGGCCTTTGCGGCCAGTTCCAATGCCTTGTTCATAAAAAACATGTGATCCATGGAAATTTTACTCGCCTTCCCGCCGGGCTTCAGTCGCCAGCCCGGCATCTTGCATTTTTTTTTGCCAAGCACTTATTTTTCGACAATGAGCAGTTTCTTGTTTTGAACCATTTACCCCCCATCCTGTCCTTCCCCCGCAAGGGGGGAAGGGACGAAGATTCATGGACCTTGACTTCCTGTAAGAGCGCAGATTGTGAATGGATAGCTTGGTCGAGCCAATGTAATCCCAATCCTAAAAGTGAAGTCAATCATTTGATCATTTCCGCCAGCCACATGGTCAGGGGCGGATAAAAGCTGATGAGCAAAAGATCCGCTATCAGCATAGCCAGGAACGGTAAAACCCTCCTGGACACCGCCATGATGGAATCGCCGGAAATGGACCCGGACACTATCAGACAGATGCCCATGGGCGGGGTCAGCATGCCAATGGCCAGGTTGGTTACAACGATTACCCCCAGGTGTGTCAGGTCTATGCCCAACGCTGGCTGCATGGTCACAATAGTAGGTACAAGCAGGATGAGGGCGGCCGTGGTTTCCACAAAGGCCCCGGCGATCAAAAGCACCATGTTCACGCATAATAGCAGGATTATGGGGTTGGCGGAAACTGACAACAAGCCCCCCGCCAGTTTGGCGGGCATATCCTCCATGGCTGCTATCCACGAAAACACCGAAGCCGTGGATATGATGAACATAACCAGGGAAGATGTGATGGCCGCTTGGGTGAACAGGGAACTGAGGTCCCGGAACCGGATTTTTTTGTACAGGCCCATTCCCAGGAACAGGGAATAAGCCACGGCTACTGCCGCCGATTCCGTTGCTGTAAATACCCCGAACAATATCCCGCCCAGGATGATTATAGGGGTGCCCAAGGCCCATACAGCCTTTTTAAAGGTCTCCCAGACGTCCCCCCAGGCAAAACCCCGGGTGGCGCCATAGCCCTTTTTCCACGAGATAAACGAAGCCACGCCAATGAGGCTGGCTCCTATGAGAATGCCGGGAATAATCCCTCCGGCGAAGAGCCTGCCCACCGAAGCTCCTGTGAGAAAGCCGAAGATGATCATGGGAATGGAAGGGGGAATGATCACGCCAATGGACCCGCCCGATGCCTGGACAGCCGCCGCAAAGCCGGAGTCATACCCGGATCGTTTCATGGCCGGAATCAACACCGCGCCCACGGCTGCTGCGTCCGCCGCCGCAGACCCGGAAATCCCCGCAAAAAACATGGCCGACACAATGGTCACGGCAGCCAGCCCACCGGGCATCCAGCCCACCAAGGCGTTGGCGAAGTCTATGATTCGTTTGCTGGAGCCGCCTTTTTCCATGATGACTCCTGTGAACATGAACAAAGGCACGGCCATGAGGGGAAAGGAGTTCACTCCCCCGAACATCTTTTGCACCACCACCATGAGGGGGAAGCCCCCCTGGACAATGATGGCCAGCACCGAAGCCCCCAATATCGCCACGGCAATGGGCGCGTCCAGGGCGAAAAGAACCAACATGGTGATGATGAGGATTTCAGGAATCACGCGGACCTCCCTGGAACTCCTCCAAAATCAGGCGCAGGTTGTGGATGCACAGGATGAACCCGGACGCGGGGATAACAGCCGTCACCACCCATTTGGGCACATTGAGGGCAGGGGATATCTGGAACCTTACAAAATGGGAAAACTGAACTCCGTACACGATCATGAGCACAAAAAGGGCCAGGGAGACCAAGTGGATGATCACCCTGACCCCCAAACGAACTTTAGGCGGAAGCAGGGCTGCAAAGGTTTCTATCCGGGGATGGACGCCCCTGTGATAAGCGGAGGTGGCACCCAAAAAGGTCAGCCACACCAGCAAGTATCGGGCGATTTCTTCGGACCAGAACAGGGAATCGTTCAACACATACCGGAAAAACACCTGGGTGCAAACCACCAGGGCCATGGACAGGCCCAAAACAAACAGAGCGCCCTCCACAGCCTGGTTCAGGCCTATGCACAGCCTTTGGCACACTCGGATGGTCTTTGCAAAACCTGTCATTTGGTGGCTTCTAACATTCTCATCAGTAAATCATGAACCTGAGGGTCCTTGAACATATCGCTTTTTGAAAGTGTTGCAACCTTTTTCCGAAAAGCCGCCACGTTCGGATTCTCCATAATTTGCATCCCCTTGGCGCGTAACAATTCCAGGCGAGCAGCGTCCTTGTGCCGGTTGTCTTTTCTTTGGAATACGGCGGCCTCTTTCATGCACTGTGCAATCAGGTTTTTATCCGCCTCTCCCAGAGAATTCCACCACGCCAGGGAGGCCACGTCAATGTGTGGGGAGTACACATGGCGGGTCATGGTCATGTATTTCTGGATTTCATAGAACTTGTACACTTCCATAACCCACAGGGGGTTTTCCTGGCCGTCGATGACTCCCTGCTGGAGTTCCGTGTAGATGGGCCAGGGCATGGGCGTGGGGTTGGCGCCCAAGGCCTCCCAGATGGTCTTGTGCAGGGCCGAGTTCATGACCCGGATTTTAAGCCCCTTCAAGTCCTCCGGGGTATTCACCGCCCTTTTACTGTTTGTGAGGTTGCGAAAGCCGTTTTCAGAATAGCACAGCCCTTTGAATCCCAAGGGCTCCAGACCGTCCAGGATTTCCTGCCCCAAAGGGCCGTCCAGGATGGCGTCGGCCTGAGCGTTGTCCTTGAACAGAAAAGGATAGTTGATCACCCGGACAATGGGGGTGAAAGTGTCAAAGGGGCCGCCTGTGATGACGCCTATCTGTAGCGTTCCCATTTGGATTTGTTGCAGCATTTCCGTTTCATTGCCCAGCACGCCGGAATCATAAACCGTAACCTGCCATTCTCCGTTCGAGCCCGCCTCCAGCAATTCCTTGAATTTATCCGCCACCACATTCTGGGCGGATCCGGGCTTGGTCACCACTCCCAGCTTGAGGGTTTGGGCTGCCTGAACAGAAAGGCAAAGGCCCAGGATCAAACATATCGCCAAGGATACAATCCGTGCTTTCATTCCCACCTCCATGGTTTCCGGTTGGTTCGCTGCATGCCAACTTGCCTGCACCGCTTTTTGACAGGTGTGCTTTATAACACACTTGCCCGGTTGAAGGCTTTCAAAACCTGCCTGCAAGCAGGATTCTCTATTTTTTTGGATCATTCGGTTTGAGCGTACCTTGATTCCCGCCGGGTTGATTTGAGCCGCAACTCAAACGTGCTTCCGGGGGAACGGGTAAGCCCGTGAGGATCGACATCCCCTGCGGAAAGCGTTTTGCTTTCAGCAGGTTTTGGCGAGTGTCAGGTACGGGAGTTGAGGCGGCTATCCTCAATGCCCGGAAATAATGGAAACCTCAAGAGGGTAGGCTCATAAGATCCCGGATCCATTCTCCAGGGATGAATGGGCAACAGGGGGCTTCAATTGTTGTTGTTCACGTCCTTGGCTACTTCTTGGGCAACCTTGATGCCGTCCATGGCTGATGAGAGGATTCCTCCTGCATACCCTGCACCTTCTCCGGCGGGAAACAGGCCCTTGGTATTAACGCTTTCACACCGGGGACCGCGCAGGATGCGCACGGGCGAGGAGGTTCTTGTCTCCACCCCGGTCAACAGAGCGTCAGCCATGGCGAATCCATTGATTTTTCTGTCAAACTCAGGGATCGCCTCTTTGATGGCGTTGATGACGTATCCGGGAAGGCACTGGCTGAGATCGCCAATCTTGATCCCCGGTTTGTAGGACGCAGTGACGGAACCAATCCCGGTTGAAGGCCTGTCTTTGAGAAAGTCGCCCACCAGTTGTGCCGGGGCTGAATAATCGCCTCCACCTGCTTCAAAGGCTTTCTGTTCCCATTGGCGCTGGAATTCAACGCCCCCCAAAGGGCCTTCGGGAAAATCACGGGAATCCACGCCCACCACAAGGGCGCTGTTCGCGTTCCATTCGTCCCGAGCATACTGACTCATGCCGTTGGTCACGATGCCGCCTTTTTCCGATGCCGCTGCGACGACTCTTCCTCCCGGGCACATGCAGAATGTATAAACGCTCCTGCCGTTTTTAGCATGGTGCACAAATTTATAATCAGCGGCCCCGAGCACTTTATTTCCCTTGTTATTCCCCAGTCTGCGCCTGTTTATCAATTCCTGGGGGTGTTCTATGCGCAACCCTATGGAAAAGGGCTTGGGTTCCATGGCCACGCCTTTATGGTGCAGCATGTAATAGGTGTCCCGCGCACTGTGTCCCACAGCCAGGATAACATGGCTGCTCAATATTTCTTCCCCGGTCAGGAGCCTCACCCCCCAGGTCCGGCCGTTCCTGATCATGATCTCTTCAACTTTGGCGCCGAACCTTATCTCTCCACCAAGGGATTGGATGGTATTTCTCAAGTTTTCCACAACGCCTATAAGTTTGAAAGTGCCGATATGGGGTTTGCTGATGTAGGCGATTTCCGGCGGTGCTCCCGCATTAATGAGTTCCGCCAGGACTTTCCTTCCCATGAATTCACGGTCCTTGATCTGAGTATGGAGCTTTCCGTCTGAAAAGGTGCCTGCCCCGCCTTCGCCGAACTGCACGTTAGACTCCGGATTAAGGGTTCCTTTTTTCCAGAACCCGAAAGTGTCGGCGGCCCGTTCTTTTACTGGTTTCCCCCTTTCAAGAACCAGGGGGTTATAACCCATTTGGGCAAGGGCGAGAGCCGCGAAGTAACCGCAAGGTCCGCTGCCGACGACGATCGGTCTTTCTTTTAGGAAGGGTTTGGCCCTGATGGTAAATTCAAATGTCTGATCCGGGGATTTCCGGACATTGGGAAAGGAATCCATATCCGCGAGGATGGCTTCTTCCTTTTCAGTCTCGACGTCCAGTGTATACACAAACAGTACGGCGCTTTTTTTTCTGGCGTCATAACTTCTTTTGAATATAGTAAAATCTTTTAAATCACAGGGATTTATGCGGAGTGCATCAATAATGGCGTTTTTTAGATCTTCCTGATCATGGTCGAGGGGAAGACGTATTTCGGTTAAACGAAGCATTGTCAAGTATCCTTGAAAGACAAGGGGGGTTAGAGGGCTGTTCCCCCAAAAAAGACATGAGATGAAGCCAAGAATTCCAGGGCAGGGAAACAGGCGAAAAAATTGCCTCCGGCTTTGCCCATTGCAAGCCTTGAGATCTCCTTACTTATCATAGTCCAAGGGCCGGGGCAATCGGGTTATAAATACAGGGGGAAGATCCAAATTCAAATTTCAGGAATGCTTAAATCGGATGAACCCAAAATTTTCATCCTTTGTTGTGGGCTGTTGGCGCATCCCTGTTGACCCCAAATTTCGTATTTGTTGACTGTTTGATATATGAATAAACAGTATTTATCCTGCCAGCCGTTAGTAATCATTGTTCAAGTAAAAGTGATTGCGGAAAACAATAGTTTGGGATTTCCAAGCTCCTGGAATTCTGTCTGACACTAATCATAAACAAACATTCCCCTAATATTTGGACAACAGGGAAAGAGCTAAATTGCCGTCAGTTGTATCGGGCGTTTCCAAATCCGGCTGCAATGGATGGGCAGGCATTCAGGCCGCGTGGAGCAGGCAGGAAATCCCGCCTATTTTAAAAATGGCCATTATGCCCGGGGGCATACGGCAATTTCCACCATGCGATTGATCTAAGGCCTTTAACCTATTCCATATTGAGGTGAATGATGGATATTTCCAGGAAAATTAATATCATATTCGCAGCGGGCCTGATAACCATGGCAACGATCGCCTGGGGCTTGTCCAGCCATTACCTGACACAGGCGAAAACCGAGGAGATTCAATCAATTCGGCATCTGCTCATTGAAGAGAGGGAAAAGCAAGCCCTCAATCTGGTGGAAAACGCCTTTTCCGTTGTGAGGACGGCGGATTTTTACGAAACCGCCCGCAACGCTATTAGGGGAATGAAATACGGCCCCGGAGGCAAGCATTATTTTTTTGTTCTGGACGTGGACGGCATGTTTTGGGTCCATCCTACAAAGCCCGAGTTGGAAGAAACTGTGGCTATGGATCTTCAGGATGCTTCGGGGAAAGAGTTCATCAGGGAGATCATAGAGATTGCCCAAAAAGATGGAGAAGGCAGCCTGCTTTATACGGAGAAGGAAGATGAAACCAACCAGGTGGTAAGCAAAAAGGGCCACTTTAAACTGTATAAGGATTGGGGATGGATTTTGTGCACCGGCATTCCGGTGGACGACATCGAAACCATCGCCACTGCCAAGGAATCGGCGATTGAGGCTGGTTTTCACAGCCATATGAGGCAATTCGTCATGTACTTGGTGGGTTTCGGGCTCTTTATGGCGCTTTTCAGCAGGCTTTTGGTGTGGTGGAAGATCGTCAAACCCATCAGGCGGGCCACGGCCATGATGCAGGAAATCGCCCAGGGCGAGGCGGATCTCACCAAGCGCCTTAAGGTGGAGTCGTCGGATGAAATCGGTCAATGGGCCATGTCTTTCAACGCCTTTGTGGAAAATACCCAGGCTATGATCCGGGAAATCATGGCTCATGCCCGCAGCCTTCAAACCGCCTCCGGGGAAATGCGGGTGGTCAGCAATTCCCTTGCCGCCGGCACGGACCAGACCTTCACCGAGACCCATTGGGTCACCAATTCGGTCAATGACATGAATATCAACCTGAGTGATGCGGCGATATCCCTCAATCAGACCACCCATACGGTGCGGCAGATCGCCATATCTTCGGCGGAAATGAACAAATCCCTGGAGTCTATCGAGGAAAAAACCGAACAGGCCCTGGCAATCACCCAAAACGCGGTTGTCCGGGCTGTGGACGCCTCGGAAAAGATTTTGAACCTGGGTCATATGGCGGCGATCATCGGGGAAATCAACGAGGCCATCGCTGAAATCACGGATCAGGTCAACCTCTTGTCCATCAATGCTGCCATAGAAGCCGCCAAGGCCGGGGAAGCGGGAAAAGGCTTCCAGGTGGTGGCCAGGGAAATGAAGGGGCTTTCCGCCCAGACCGCGGAAGCCAGCCGTCATATTAAGGCTCAAATCAAGCAGATCCGTGATACCTCGCATCAGGCCATTGACGAGGTGGAGAATATTACCAAGGTAATCCATAACATTGACGGTTATGTGCAAGACATCGCCCGGGCCACCCGGGAACAGGCGAAGCACACCAACAGCATCACCCGGGATATCCGGGAGACCTCCCTCACCCTGGATCATGTGAACGATAACGTGGCTTCCTGCTCCCAATCCACGAGCCTCATTGTACGGAAAATTTCCGAGGTGAACACTACGGCAGGAGACATGGCTCAGGGCAATCAGAATTTGATCGCCAATGCCGCCATGCTCACAAGCATGGCGGACCAGTTGCAGACCATGGTGTTCCGGTTTAAAACCGGGGAGGAAGGATTGCCTCGTCATGCGGCCATGCATTGATTCCTTAAAAAAAGAGGGAGGCCTGATTGCAGGTTCCCCCTGTCTTCGATGCATTCGGATCAATTCGGGATGGTCAGTTTTCTGTTCCTTTGCTCTTCAGCTTAAAAGAGCCTGCAACCTGCTCAAACACTTCCAGGGTGTCATCAAAATAATGCCTGCTTGGCGCATCGTATTGAATGGAATACAGGTAGTCGCCTTCCAGCAGGCCATAATCGATGGCCCTATATGTCAGGCCCGATTCCGTTTGATACATGTAAACGAGTTTGAATCCTTTTTTTCCGGACAAGGCCGCTGGAGCATTTTCAATCACTGTCAGGTTAAGGAAGGTTTTGTCAGCCTTGATATTGTCCAGGAATGCCTCTGCCTGCTCGTGGGGAAGCATCCCTTTCTTTATTGGTTTTGCCTTTTTTTCAAAATCATTTTCAAGGGAAAACCGTTTCACAATAATGCCCTGGCAGGGAAAGCCATCCCGCGTCAGGAGCAGGTATTCGGTGGCGCTTAACCGAACCCATTTGCCCGGAAGAACAACCGAAAAACTGTCAAAAGGGGTTTCTCCTCCGTTATTGGTTGAAATAAAGGATAAAGGGACGCAACTTGTCACGCACATCGCCATGAAACATAAAAGCACAATACTGCGATATTTTTTCATCGGGCACATTCCTCAATATACTGATCAAGATAGGCTTTGTCCCGGGCCTCAGGTAGCAAAGCCAGATAATCCTCGAAACACGTTTTGGCTGACTGGCACTGGTCTTGTTTCAGATAGACAGTTCCAAGTCCCCGATGTGAAGGAGCAAATGCAGGCGACAGTTTAATGGCTTGAAGAAAAAAATCTCCGGCCTTTTTCAGATCACCTTCTTCATTGCGTTCCAGGCAGATTTCTCCCAACAGGCAATGGGCGGCGCCGGAATCCGGCACAAGTTCCAAATAATGCCGCACTTCTTTTTCCGCAAACTTAAAATGCCCTTCGTCCAGATTGAGGGAGGCGTTCAGCAAAATTAATTCGCGGATTATGGCAGTATATTTTTCCTGGTTGGTGATACCTGCCTGGCCATTACCCCGATGCTGCCGGACCAGCCTGTTGAAATTGGTTATACGATCATCAAGGGCGGGATGGGACCCGAAAAAGTAGGGCTCCTTGGATTCGTTTTCCTTGGCCCATTGTTTTAAATGTTTGAAGGCCTTGACGCATTCCCCGGGGGCATAGCCTGCCTGGACCATGAGGGCAAAGCCCTGCTCGTCCGCCTCCTGCTCCAGTTCACGGGAAAACCCCGCTACGGAATATGCCAGACTCAGTGTGCCCATGGCCGATATCAACCCGCCGGTATAGGCTCCGGCAGAGCCCAGGCCCATGGAAGCATAGATGGCGCTACGACTTTTCAGGTCTCTCCATTTAGCCAGACCGTGGCGGTTTTTGGCGTGGATGGCTTCGTGGGCCATGACAGCGGCCAGTTGGGCTTCATTTTCAAAGCGGGCCAGCATGCCTGTATGAATGCAAATAACTCCGTTGGGGAAGGAAAGGGCATTGATGGCCGGGTCTTTGATTATCTTTATCTTATAGTAGACGTTACCAGTGGTTCCCGGGGCAATCAGTGAGTCCATGACTTCCTGGAGGTAGTTTTCCACTTCCGGATTCTCAAGAATAAATCCGGTCTTGTCAAGAATCTCCTGGTCTTTTGCCGTTTCCTGCCAATAGCGTTTCTCATCGTCTGCAAGCTGGCTGTTTGCATTGTCCACAGGCTGGACTTTGGGGGCGGTGCAGGCAATAGAAAGGAAGGCCATCCCCAGTATTAATGCGAATGCCTTTTTCATGGAGTCTCCTTGGGAATATTGGCCAGAAGGAAGTCAATTATGGTACCTACATCCCCGGATTTTCTCAAATCATGATCGCCTTGAGAATGGGCAATCGAATACCAAAGAATCTCCCCGTCCTTATTGATAATTGCCTCAACTTTCGGGATCAGGATTCACTAGTGATAACTGCCAGGGAGCAATGCCGACATATTTCAAGGCCGTCCTGATC
>JAEINP010000014.1 GCA_016342355.1 Desulfatibacillum sp. | reverse complement strand
CGCTTTTCAATCATTTTCCCTGTAATTTCAGAAAATTATCCATTTTTTCACTCCAATATTCAACTGCGAAACTTTAGTTATGATCAAAGCTGAGGTATGGATAACAAAAATAGAGGCGTTTTAACGAGAACAACACAATCAGGTAAACGGACACGGAGTGCTCCCTCACATCCTGTCGCACAAGGCGGGAATAGGGATATTTTGACTACTTTCAAAAAGGAGAAAGAATATGGCCGGATCCATCATGATTGCTGTGGACGAGTCGGAGAACGCACAAAAAGCCATTAACTATGTGGCAAACAATATGAAACCCACAGCCAAAGTCACCATCCTGACTATCCTGCCCAAGGTCGCCACCGCGTGCGGCATGGATAGTCCTTCCCTGACTCCCTTGTTCAACAGAAACAGCCAAGTCTTTTGCAACATGGAGGACGCCAAGCGGGAACGTATGAAAGAATGCGTGGAAACGGCTAAAAAGAACTTAGCCGAAGCAGGTTTCTCGTCCGAAAATATCCAGACGCAGGTACAGACGCAAAAGTCGGGCATCGCCAGGGACATTTTGAAAGAGGTCCGGGAAGGCGACTATGATACTCTGGTTCTGGGTAGGCATGGTCTGTCAGGGGTTAAGGATTTTTTCTCCGGAAGCGTCACCACTAAAGTGGTTCAAGGGGTTTCGGGAATCACGGTAATTGTCGTGGACTAACCTATGGGCGCCGAGTTGTGTTTTCCACGCCACCCCGAATCCACCCTACCCGCCCCTCCCCCGTCAAGGGGCAAAGAGGCACAGCGAGCCTTCCAGACAGGAAGGCTGAATTGCGACATAGCCTCAAAGACTTGCCCGGGCCTAAGCCGCTTCCTGCCTCAGTACGCCTACCCGGGATTTCGTGGAATGCATTTCTACCCGGTCCACTTGAACATCCAGGATCCCAGGGCCATGAAGACCGTGGTGATGAGGGCCAGGATCAGGATCTGGGGCATGATGTCTGAGAGACCGGCCCCGTAATTCATGACCTCCCGCATGCCGGAGGTCACATGAGTGAGAGGCAATACCTGGGAAAAAGCCTTGACCCAGTCCGGAGCGCCTTCAATGGAAAACCACACCTCGGACAAAAACATCATGGGCCAGGACAAGAGATTCAGGAGGCCGGAGGCGAACTCCTCGTTGGAACCCCGGGAGGCGATGACCATGGCCAGGGAAACATGGGAAGCCCCGCCCAGGAGGAACACCACCACCAGCGCAAGGTAAGAGCCCTTACAATGAAATCCGAACAGGCTGGCGCAGACCACATACACCAACACCGTGGAGAACAGGATGACCAGCAGGCGCGAAACCACATGGGCGCTCAAAAACTGAAAAGCCGTGAGAGGCGTGGCCGCCAAGCGCTTTAAAACGTTGTTTTTCCGGTATCTCACCACCACAAAGCCCACTCCGAACAAGGCCGAGAACATCATGTTCATGCCCAGGATTCCGGGAAAAAGCCAATCAATGTAATCCACCTGGAAGCCTTCAATGGTTTGCCGGGCCGCATACTGTTGGAGGACAAGGGGATCAGCCAGGGTGGAGGTGAGGATTTCCCCGGCCATGGCGCCTTTGGGGGAAGAGTCCGACACCCAGAAATTAAGGGGGATGGTTCCCGCCTCAGCCACGATTTCCAGTTTGTGGGCCGCCAGTTTGTCTAGGGCGGTTTGTTTGTCCGGCATTTTGACGATGGAAAAAAACGGCGACTCTTCCACGGATGCGGGAAGCTGGTATGCCAGGGTTGATTCCAGTTGGGGAAAAACGCCCAACTTATAGGAGGGTTCCACTCCCCGGCCAAAGATGGCGGCGAAACCCGCAATGATGAGAAACGGGAAGGCGATGTTCCAGAACAGACCTGCCCGGTCCCGATAGAACTCCTTGTTGCGAGCCATGAATATGGACCAAAATGCTTTCATTCGCGTAACCTGCGGCCCGTGAGGTCCAGGAAAAGGTCTTCCAGGTTCGGGCTTCTAACGGTGATGGAGTGGAGATCCACCCCGGCTTGCAACAGTTTTTCCAGGCACATTTTAATGTCCTTGGTCCGGAACTGGATATTTTCGCCTTTTCGACGCACCTGGATTTCCTCATTGGCCAGCGTGAGAGCATCCATGGAAAAGCTGGAGGCAGGCAGGGTGGCCAGAACGCCTCTTCCGTGTTCCATGAGAAGCGTTGCAGGGCTTCCCTTTACGACAATCCGACCCTGATCCATGATGGCGATTTCGTCGCAGAGCTTTTCGGCTTCTTCCATGTAATGAGTGGTGAGGACCACGGTTTTTCCCCTGGCCTTGATGCTGCGGACAATGTCCCATACATGGCGACGGGCCTGAGGGTCCAGGCCAGTGGTGGGTTCGTCCAGGAAGACCAGTTCGGGATCGTTCACCAGGGCAAGGGCCAGGAGGAGGCGTTGTTTTTGTCCCCCGGAAATCTTGTCGTTGTATTGGTCCAGGATGTCTTCCATCTGGCACAGGGCGATGAGCCTGTCCAGGTCCATGGGATTTGCATAGAGCCTGGAAAAGGTTGTGAGGGTTTCCTTTACGGTGAGGAAGGACAACAGGGCCGTAGACTGGAACTGGATTCCCACTTCCTGGGCAAACTCTTTGGTGCGGGGCGCCCCCTTGTAAAAAATCTCGCCCGAGGTCTTGGGGATAATCCCTTCCACAATTTCCAGGGTGGTGGTTTTCCCGGCTCCGTTGGGGCCAAGCAAGCCAAAGCAGGCGCCGCTTTTTACGGCAAAGGAAACCCCATCCACTGCCTGAACCCTGGGATAATGCTTGACCAGATTGTGTATATTCATGATGTCCATAAGCGTCCTCTGTGCTGAATGCGTTCGCGAAGAAATTCTTACCATAGAACGGGTTGTTTCCGCCACCCTGCTTTTTTATTTGAGAGCGCTGTGGTATATTATTCCACATTCAGGCCTGCCTCCCATTAGGCGGCCTTTATACCCATTTGCTGAAAAATTCGAAATTTGAGTCTGCAGGGCAATACTCTGTCAGCAGACGCATGGCAGGCAATCTATCGCGTCTCATGAGTTGTTATGGAACCGCAACATGGCCCATAAATTGATAAAAATGGCCAAAATGTTTTTGGAGGGTCTGTTTCCATCCGCCCTGGAATGGGAAAAGGATCATACTCAGGCAAGAACAAATCTGTTTTTGACCATTTTCCTATTGCTTGGGGGCGTGGTGGTCCTGATTTTTGGCGTCCAGGACTTGCTTAATGGTTCCTATATCGCCGGGGGCGCAGCCCTGATTGTTGTGACCGGATGGATTGGCTGCCTTGTTTATATCAACCGCATTCGCAATAAAGCATTCCTTTACCGGACGGTTTTTGTTTTGCTCCTGTTGTTGTTTGGGGAGGCTGCCTGGGCTGGCGGCGAAAGCGGGTCCAAGGCCTTATGGAGCCTATTTCTCCCCCTGTCCATGCTTTTTCTCGCCGGAAAGGACGAAGGTCTTGCCTGGGCTTTGGGCTCCCTGGCTGTGGTCCTCTGGATTATGGCGGACCCATGGGCCTTGATGGGGTCGCACCAGTACCCTGGGGATTTCCTGATTCGCTACGGCTTGGTTTATTTTATCATCTGCATTTTGGCTTATGTCTTTGAAATCTCACGTCTTCACTGTGAAGCGGGAATGGAAAGGGAGCACCGGCATCTGCTGGAAGAAAAGGTATTCCTCAAAAACAGCATCATCCAAGGCATACACACGGAAGAGGCTCTGCGAAAAAGCCAGTCCCTGTACGAACTCCTGTCTGAAAACATGAAGGATGTGATCTGGACCGCAGACCTATCCTTTCATGTGACCTATATCAGCCCTGGAATCAAGATCCTCCAAGGGTATACTCCGGAAGAAATCGTAAAAAAGCGCCTTCAAACGCTACTCATTTCCGACACTTTGGAAAAAACCTTGCTTCTTTTGAATCAAGTCCTGGAGCAGAAATCCACGGAGCCCATTTCTCTGGAAATGGAAGTGCTGCATAGGGACGGCCATAGTGTTTGGGTGGAAACCGTCACCAATCTCTATTTGGATCAGAATGGGGAGCCTGCAGGGTTTGTGGGTTCTTCCCGGGATATTTCGGATCGGAAAAAGGCGGAAGCAGCCCTTCGTAAAAACGAGGAGAAATTTCGAGCCTTTGTGGAAAACGCCCCGGTCGGCATGTTTACCGTGGACCTCCAGGGCGCTTTTACCTACTGCAACAAAAAAATCCTGCAAATGACAGGGTATAAAACCCAGGACGTTCTGGGTCGCCAGTTTTACCAGATGGTTCATCCCGAGGATCTGCCCAAAATTATACGGGCCATGGAGGACGCTGCCGCCAAAGTGAGGACAACCCCCTATCTGCAAGTGCAAATGAAGGATGCATTTGATAGAACCATGTGGATGGTGATTACCTCGGAAATGCTCATGCAAACCGCCCGGGATGGTACCCGGATTCCCCTGGGGTTTCAGTGTTTTGTAGAGGACATAACAGAACGCAAGTTTGCTGAAATGGAAAAATTGCGCCTTGAGCGGCAATTGCGCCAAGCCCATAAAATGGAGGCAATCGGCACTCTTGCCGGAGGCATAGCCCATGACTTCAACAATATTCTTTCCCCTATCATTGGGTATGCGGAAATGCTCCGGGACACCCTCACCGGGAACAGCGGGGCAGTCAGGGACTTGGGGGAGGTGCTGAAGGCAGCCAGGAGAGCCAAGGACCTGATAAGCCAAATTTTAACATTCAGCCGAAAATCTGAGGAAAAGCCTCAGCCAGTCACCCTTGCCCCCATTGTTTCGGATGTTTTGAACCTTATTCGGGCCACCTTGCCGGCGACTATCCAGATATATAAGAACATTGACCCACGCTGTGGAACTGTAATGGCCGACCCGACCCAGATGCACCAAGTGGTCATGAACCTGTGCACCAATGCCTATCAGATCATGCGCCAGACAGGCGGAGTACTGGAAGTCACGCTTAAAGAAATGGATTTGAAGGAAGAGGATCTTTCGCCGGTTTCCCCTCTCAAGCCTGGGCCATATGCACGACTTTCCATCAGCGACACGGGTGAGGGCATGTCTCCTGAAACACTGGAAAGAATTTTCGAGCCCTATTTCACCACCAAGCCCATAGGGGAAGGGACCGGTATGGGTTTGGCCGTGGCCCATGCCATTGTGGTTAAACACAGGGGGGAAATCCGGGTGAAAAGCCAACCCGGCCATGGAACAGTCTTCAATGTTTTCTTGCCTGTCCTGGAAATCCAGCGCCAGGAACTGCCCTTTGTTCCCTCCCAACGCATGGAAAAAGGGGATGAGAAGGTTTTGCTGGTAGAAGATGAAAAATCCATCCTGGACATGACTACAAAAATGCTGGAAAAGCTGGGCTATCAGGTCACTCCATTTATGGACCCCCAGGCGGCCCTGGAGAGTTTACAAACCAATCCCTTTGCCTACGATTTACTGCTTACGGACATGACCATGCCCCATATGACCGGGTTCGAGCTTGCAGTAAAGTGCCAGGAGATCAAGCCCGCCCTGCCTATTCTTTTGTGCACAGGCTTTTCCGATCAGTTTTCCGACAAAAAATTCAAAAATACCAGCATTTTTGAAGTCCTGTTTAAGCCGGTATCCATGCATGTGATGGCCAGCGCCCTTAGACGGGCTTTGGATGCTCCCCGCCCATAGGTATTGTCAGCACCGTCATTAAATTGGCATAACACCCATAGTTTGTCTTTAAACTCTTCTTGCAATCCAATAAAATCACAAACAATTCCGATAATTAACATTGGCCTGCTTATTGCAAACCATTATCAAAGAGAGATAGATGGCGTTGTCTGCCCTGTCAGGGCGGTTCCACTATTCACCACACATTATCGGAGGCTGTTATGAAAAAAGGAATATTCGCAATTTTTTGCTTGGTTGTGGCAATGCTGGTTGTATCCCCGGTGTGGGCGGAGGATGCTCCCACAAAGGAGGAATGCGTGGCCATGTGTCAGAACGCTGCAACCCTCATGACCGAACAGGGAGTGGATGAGGCTTTGAAGCAAATAGGAGACCCCAACGGCCCCTTTGTTTGGAAAGGCACCTATGTCTTTACCATTGACATGGAACAAGCCACGGTTTCCGCCCATCCCATCAATCCAAAACTGGTGGGTAAAAGCCTTATGGGCATGAAAGACACCAATGGAAAAATGTTCTTTGCCGAATTCATTAATGTGGCCAGGAACCAGGGAGAAGGTTGGGTGGACTATATGTGGCCCAAACCAGGAGAAAAAACGCCCAGCCCGAAAACGAGCTACGTCCTCAGGGTTCCCGGAACCAACTATGTCATGCTGGCAGGAATTTACCTTTAATCAACCAAAACCATCCTCGGAGGAGGCCGATGACTGCACCTGAAAAAACGCCCAAAAATATAGGAATCGGCGCAAAGATCCTTTTGCTGCCCCTGTTGGGAATTCTTTGCATAGGGTTCATTATGGGGGTGCAGGCTTACATCAGTCGAGTGGCGAAGAGTTCCGCCGCTGTGCAAAAGGATTGCGCTTCCATTGTGCTGGCTGCCTCGGAAATGCTGCTTCTGGAGACAGAGTATCTTGGGACTGTCGATGAAAAACTGATAACCGAGGTCCAGGGTAAATACGGGGAGATCGATACACTGCTTGAGCAGGCTATGCAAAAATCCTTGAACGACACCCTCAGGGAGCGGTTGCACGACGTAGACGCCATAAAGCAGGAGCAATCCAATTCCTTTGACAATGCGGCCAAAACCATGCGGGAGCTCAGACAAACCCATGCAAAGCTGTTGGAAAATTCTCATGCCAGCGATCAGATTCTATTGGACATGGTTAAAAACCTGACCCAAGAAGAAACCGAACTCATCATGATGGGCGAGGATCTGAACGAGCTGAAAATCGCTCTCAAACCCGAGTTGAAGGAGTACATGGTTTTTAGTTTGAACTCCATGCTTAATGTGGCGGACCTCATTGCCTTTGGCAATGTGGAAAAATTTGAGCAAACCAGGGAAGCGCTTTTAAAAAATCTCGCCTTGAGCCAGAATAATGTAAAGAACAATATCCAGGCCGTCAATGAAGAGCAATTCACTTCCGGATGGGATAAGGTTTTGGAAATTCAGAAGGTTTTGCTGTCTGACGAGGAAAAACTTTTAGGGCTTTGGAAGCAGAAGAAAAAATTTCAAACAGCTGCGGATAATGCCAGCGGCCAATTAAAGGAAACTGCGGTTTCCTGCGCCGTGCTTGCCAGGGAGGAAACAGCAAGAACTCAAAAACAAGGCAACCGGATTGTGTTCGGTGGAATCCTGGTTGGCGCCCTGATCCTGGCAGGTTTGAGTTTTATGATTGTACGGTCCATCGTCAAGCCTTTGACGGCCGCCGTAAATCTGGCGGAAGCCATCCGGGCGGGGGATTTATCCCAACGCCTGAATTTCAAAAGAAGTGATGAATTGGGGCAATTGTCCCAAAGCCTGGACGCCATGGCAGCGGCCTTGGAGGACAAGGCCCGGTCCGCCAAGGCCATTTCACAAAACGACTTGAGCCAGGAGGTTGCCCTGGCTTCGGACAAGGACACCCTGGGCCATGCCCTGGATACCATGGCAAAAAATCTTAACAGCATGGTCATGCAGATCCATGCCGGTGCTTCCGGTGTCAAGTCAGGAGCCTCCCAGATTTCCGACGCCAGCCAGTCCCTCTCTCAGGGCGCCACGGAGCAGGCGGCCTCCCTTCAGGAAATCTCGGCCTCTATGACGCACATCAGTTCCCAGGCCAAAGGCAATGCCGATAGCGCATCCCAGGCTAGCAAGCTATCCTCGGAAGCCCGGAATTCCAGCTCGCGGGGCAACCAACAGATGCAAGCCATGGTGGAAGCCATGGAGGCCATTCAGGAATCGTCCAACAATATTTCAAAAATCATCAAGGTAATTGATGGCATTGCCTTCCAGACCAACCTCCTGGCCCTGAACGCTGCGGTGGAAGCCGCCCGCGCCGGAAAACACGGCAAGGGCTTTGCCGTGGTGGCCCAGGAAGTGCGGAGCTTGGCGGCCCGGAGCGCCAAGGCTGCCGGGGAAACCGCCCAGATGATCGAGGTCTCCCTGGCAAAGGTTCAGAACGGATCGGAGGTGGCGGACGCCACGTCCAAAATCTTGCAGGAAATCGAAGAAGGTGTGGCCAAGGTGACGGAATTGGTGGGTGAAATTGCAGCAGCCTCCAACGAGCAAGCGCAAGGGGTTGCCCAAATCAATGTAGGCCTGTCCCAGATTGACAGCGTCACCCAGCAAAACACTGCCAATGCTGAAGAGACCGCCGCGTCCTCCATGGACCTGAACAGGCAAGCCACGGAACTTATGAACTTGTTGTCGCGGTTCAAGCTCAGGGAAGAAGATTCTGATACGGAATCAGACCATTATGAGGAATTCCCTGTCTCCGAGGGCATTCAGCGGGAAAACCATGGCGGAGGATGGGAGAACTATGAGCAGGATCAAATTGTGAATCCCTCCCAGTTGATCAACCTGGACGATGGAGACTTTGGTTAGTCCTTGCTAAATGCACCTTGCAGGAAAAAATGCGGGCCTTTGCACTTTGCAAAGGCCCGCATTCTGTTTATTGCATCTTTTCAGGAAACGGCGGAGCATGCGGCTCGCCATCCCCATTGCTCCATGGCCCCGGGGGAGGCTTGGGACCACCTTTGCCAAAAGGCTTTTCCGGGCCGCCCACGCCGGGAGGGCGCCTTTGCATCATGCGCTTTTCAAACTTTTCAAAACTCTCCTGCTGCTCCCGGGTAAGCACCTCGCGAATCCGGGCTCGATGATCCTTAAACAGGGCGTCCAGTTCGGGAAAGTTTTTTTGCCGCAAAGTGATCATTTTCTCCTGAAAGTCTTCCAGAATGGTGCGGATCCGCCCCTGCTGCTCTTCTGTTAGCGCAAGCTGTTCCGACATATGTTCCAATATGAATTCAAGGTGTTTGCCTTCACGCCCTTCAAAAAAAGAAGCCCGCTGGTGCTTGGCGTAGAGCCCCATTCCCAGCCCCCCTGCAAAAACACCCAGGGCAAAGAGCAGAAAAAGTCCGGCATATAGTTTAATTGGTCTCATAGTCTTTTCCCTGTTATTGCATTCCCATAGCCTGGGCCAAAAGAGTGTCCACGGAATCGTCCATCATTGCCTCGATTAATCCATACTGAGGAGAAAAATCCTGACTTAGCAAAACCACGGCCATGGCTACGATGAGTACACAAGCCACTGGCGCTAACCGCCATACCGTGCGTTCCAGTTTTATGGTGGTCTTTTTCAAAACCGCCTTGGCAGGCAAGGCCCTAATGACATCCATGACCTGACCTTGCCATTGGGGGCTTAGGTTCGCTTCCTCCCTGCCCTTATAAACTGCCGACAGGATAAGCCTGGTTTTCTCCGAATTTTTTCCCATTGGCTCCATGATGCCTCCTGCTTATCGATTTTGCATATCTTGCAAAACCTTTTCCAGTTTTTTCCGTGCCCTGTAACACCGCACTTTGACGTTAGCTGTTGTCCAATTAAGTGCCTTGGCGGCTTCCTTGCCTGTCAGGCCCTCCAGATACACCAATTCAATCACCATTCTGTCCTTGGGCGACAACTGCTCCAAGGCATGATCCAGAACCTCCCTGGCTTCCTTGCGGGCGCACAGGCTTTCGTAGGAATCGGTGGATTGTTCCGCGGAAACCCTGTCCAGCCAGTCGTGGTGTTCCCCTACCAGGGCAGTCATGGTAACTTCCCTGGTTTTATATCGCTTCCGCCAAAAGTCGCAACAGGTCTTGGCTGCGATGGACGCAACCCACGGCCTGAACCCATGGGGATTTCTCAGGCTGGCCAGGGACTTATACGCCCTTATGAACACTTCCTGGGACACATCCTCCACCTGATCCTCTGGCACATGGCGTCGGACAATATTTGCCACCACCCGGGAATGGGCCTGGAGCAAAAGCTCAAAGGAATTCACGTCACCATCAAGTATTCTTTCGATGATACGGGCTTCGTCGGGAATGGTTCGTTCTCCTGGTTCCAGTGACCCAGGCCGGTTGTCAGGCCTGCCTCCGGTTTCGGTTAAGGTCCCCAGTCCTGCAGAAACCCACGTTAGCATACGATCCGCCTATAGCCTGCAAAGGCCGTTTGAGCCAATACAATAACAGATGAAATGCGCAACTCATTATACCACCCATTATACTATCACGCTTTTCCATTCCCAGGACTTCCATAGATCCTTGGTTCGAACAGAGAGCCTTCCATAAAACGGCCAATATAAAAAAAGCCTGCCATTGTTCTTACCAGAGCACTCTGTATTGGGAGTCGTGTGGCGGTACTAGAGGGTTACGCTTTTTTCAGGGGAAAAGAAAGAAATCCGGGATATAAAAAAGCCCGGCAGGGCAGCCGGGCTTTTATAGTTCAATTTTTAGGGTGGCGCTTTGTATCCTATCCAATAGCTGCGGAACGGTCTTCGGGGGGGTGGGCGTTTTCCGGAGTGTGTTCTTCCGTACCTAACAGGTCTTTAAGCAATTGGTCCTTTTTCAGCCACAATTGGTTGACCCATTCCTGAAATCTGGCCCGAAAGACTTCGTCCTTAAAATAATCTCCCTGAAGTTCCCGGGCGATGGGCAGGGTATCCACCCGCACAACGATCTTGGTTACCCGGCCGCACATGAAATCCCAAAAACTTTTGTCTCCGTTGGGGTAGGCAATAGTCACATCCACCAGGGATTTCAACTGCCCTCCCATGGCTGCCATCACAAAGGCAATCCCGCCTGCCTTGGGTTTCAGCAAATGGGTGAAAGGAGATTTTTGGCGATCATGTTTTTCTTTGGTAAAGCGGGTCCCTTCCAGGTAGTTTACAATGGAAACAGGAATCTTTTTAAATTTTTCACAGGCCTTTTTGGTGGTTTCCAGGTCCTTGCCTTCCATGTGGGGATTCTTTTCAAGGAATTCCTTGGAATAGCGTTTCATGAAAGGATAATCCAGCGCCCACCATGCAATGCCCATAATTGGCACCCAGATGAGCTCCTTTTTCAGGAAAAATTTCAAAAAAGGAATCCTGCCAGAAAAAACTGTCTGAAGCACCAGAATATCTGTCCAGGACTGATGGTTGGAAACGACCAGATACCAGCTTTTGCCCTGGAGGGAGTCCAGGCCCTGGATGTCCCAGTCCACCTTGTTCACCAGCCGGGAGTTGAATGCATTGACGGCAACCCATGCAGAGGCGATGCCTTTAAGAATTGTTGCGCAAAAGGTACTCCAGGATTCCAATGGAATGATAAGCCTGAGGATGGCGACAGGCACGATCAGTGAAAAAACGACCAACGTGTTAAGAGTAATGAGAATCACATGGATGCAACCCCGGACCGTGGATGGAAGAAAACTGAGCATATTCCCTCTTTAAATTGGCGCCCTCGGGATAACCCGGAGCCTGGCAAGGTCAAAGAGGGATTGACCGGAAAGCCGCTGGCTTTCCGGCGTCACTCTTTGACGACTAAAAATTTATATAACCGCCATCTATGATAACCATGTCGCCTGTATGGTAGGCGCTGGCATCGGAAGCAAAATATACGGCGATGCCGCCAAAGTCATCAGGCTTTCCCCATCTTCTTGCAGGAATGCGGGGCAGTACCTTTTTCTGAAATCCTTCAGTGGAAAACCAATCGCCAGTTATGTTGGTATCTATCCATCCGGGTATTATGGCGTTGGCGCGAATGCCATTCTTTCCGTATTCCACGGCCAAACCCCGGCACATGGAGAGAATCGCGCCCTTAGTGGACGCATAATGCTCGCCCCTGGCCATGCCTGAAACTGCGGAAAGGCTGGAGGTTGCCACCAAAGATCCGCCCTCACCCCGGGCCTTCATATGGCGAGCGGCAGCCCGGAAGGTGTAGAAGACCCCATCCAGGTTTACGCCCATCATTTGTTTCCATTCTTCCGTGGACAAGTCGTGAAAAGGAGTTCCCCGGCCGCCCATGCCCGCGTTGGCAAAACAGGCATCCACTTTACCCAGAGTTTCCACGGTTTTTGCAAAACATGCGTTCACCTGGTCTTCATCGGAAACATCGCACTCCAGGGCTAAAACCCGGGTTCCGCAAGCCCTCAATTCCTCAGCCGCCGCCGCATTGGCATCGGGTTTTCGTCCCCAGATGCACAAGTCCGCCCCGGCCTGAGCCAGGGCCTTTGCCATACCCAGACCAATACCCGCATTGCCGCCTGTGACCAGGGCGACTTTTCCTGTGAGATCAAACATAGAAACCGCCATAACGCCTCCTTGGTACCAGCATTTACCGTGTTCAGGAAATGCTTAAAAATGATTTTACAATTCTTTTACTTTTGTCATTGCTTGGCTCACTAATCAAGAAGGAAATGCGAAAATCACATTTTCGCCCCTTGACGCCTCATCCTGAATGCTTAATTTGTCCGTTAGAAAGAAGGCCTTCAACCCCTTTAAATAACACGAAAAGGAGGTTATACATAATGACAGGATTATTGCCTTTGCTCACCGGGACCGGTGGTTTCAGACGTCCTCATATTAACGCTTTGGATCGGTTTCTTCTGGATAGCGGTCTCCTGGAAAACAACTGCTCCTCGCAAAGCAGGGATACATGGATGCCCGCCATGGACGTGGTCGAACGGGAAGGCGATTTTGTGATTCAGGCGGAAGTTCCGGGCCTGGACAAGAAAGATATTGAAATCATCCTGACCCAAGGGCTTTTGACAATCAAAGGCGCAAAAAGCCAAACAGGCAATGAGAAACAGGACCTTGTACACATTTCAGAAAGGCGTTTCGGATCGTTCACCAAATCCCTGAGGCTGCCGGACACCATTGACGCCACCGGTGTCCAGGCCGCCACCAAGGACGGCGTCCTGACCATCACCCTGCCTAAGGCGGAGAAGGAAAAACCCAGGCGGATTGTGGTTCAAAATTAGAACGGACAGGTTTTCACATTAGTTGCATCGCACACAGCTATCTCATCGCACAGCAAAGGCGCCGGGCAAATTGCCCGACGCCTTGTTTATTTGGGCCAACCCCTGACTCGCCAGTCAGTCCATGTCAACGATGTTTATTTTGCCATGGAAGGCATTTTGGAAGCTGGCCAGCCAATGGCCATAGCCACATGGAATTCGCTGTGTATTTATTTCCGCAAACTAACTCCAGTCAGTAAATCATTCATGGAAACAGCCAGTTCCACTTCCACAGGAACGGATTCCTTGATGCTGATCCCGCAATCAAGGACGCCCCGGACCGGCGCCAGGATGGTGGTGTCCAGAGGCATGATCCCGTTCACCGTAAAGTTGAGAGGCGCTTCCACGGTCTGATCAATGGAGACGGGAAGGGGTTTTTGCAACATCACCATAATTTCACCGGGGATTTGAATTTCCTGGTCCAGGGGAACATCAATGTCCAGGGGCAGGACGCCCTTTACAGGCACTGTCATGGTGACGCCCAAGACTTTGGTTTCCACCTCAATGTCAATGGGAACCTGCGCCCGCACCCGCACCGTATCCTTCAACCGGAAGGGTTTGTTAACCATAACGGAAAAAGTCTGATCCAGGGGGATCATGAAGGTTTCCTTGATGGGTATGCGGACCACGGAGGTTACGGGAAATTGGACGGGTATTTCGGTATCCAGCTTGATGGGGAACTCGTGGTCAATGGTGGCATCCAATTGAAAATCCTTAGCAAAAGTGATGGGCAGGGATTTTTGCACCAGAATTTGCCATTGCCTGATTTGGGATAACTCCCTGGCAAAAAGGATCAGGACGATGGCAAGGGCCAGGGCAAGAACGGGAAAAAACCACTGCGCAGCCTGGGACAAAATACTCAATATTTTGATTTTATTTGATTTTTCTTCTGAATTGTTTTTTCGAAACCAGGACATAAAACCCCCCTCTTCCCGGTTTGGCCGGGCCAGTACCCACAATTTATTGGGTTGAAATGCAGGCTGAGATCAAATCCCTATTGGAAACCCACTAAATGCAGGCCAACAGGTTTTTTGCCGCCTTGGATTGGTAAAAGGGTTTGAGGCGCTGGCGAAGGCGTTCCTCCAGGTATCCGCTGGTCTTGGCCTTTGCAATGATGGGGGTCACGAATTCCGTAATCTCCAGGACCACCATCTCGCTGGTCACTCCCACATCTTCCAGGAGCACGTCCATTTCCTTGTCGCCGTATTTCTCGTAGAAATAATGAACCAGTTCCGTGTATGTTTTTTCAAAATACTCTGTTTCCCTGAATTCCATCCAGAATTCGTAGCCAATGACAATCAGGTCCTCCATGTCATCGGGGCCGATATTGCTGTAATGGTCCCTGAGGGACATGCTGGAAATATGCTTCCAGGTGCCGTCGCTGATCCCTGCAATGCGGTCTCCATCCAGAAACCCCATGAGAAATTCCTCACTCTCGTGGATGGCGGTTTCCACCTGGGTCTCGATCCTCTCTTTGATCTGGGCGTCGATGGCAGGCTCCAGGCTGGGGACAGCCATGCGAAAAGCCCCCTGGCCGATCTTTATCAGGGAGGAAAGGCCGGGCAGTTTTTGGACCACCAGATTTTCCTGAAAAACAAATTCCTTGGCAACCGTATAGATGGCTTCGGCAATGAGCTTGGAATAGGCGGGATTTCTCACCGTTCTTTTGATGGCGGCCTTTCTGACTTTTTCCATGCTGGAGGCCTTGTCCACAATTGCATCAAAAGACCTGCGCGAAAAAATATCCTCCAGATTGGTGGCGGCGCTGGTTTTCGAGGCGATTACCATGCGGCTCATCTCCCCGATAAGTTCCGTAAGGCCTCCGGCGACAGGCAGGTCCACCACATCCCGTTTAATCACGCCTATGATCTGTTCGGGCGAGGAAAGGTCTTTAAGACAGACACCTTCCAACCACTTGAAAACGGCTTCCACCTCTTCCCGGACGGTTTTTTCCACACCGGTTTTCGAAAAGCGTCTGAGTTCGAATTGCACATGGGCATCCAACAGTTGGGAGGACAAATCTGTATTTGTATCCTGGCTCTTTGTGGATGCGACTTTGGGGCTTTTCCGGATATTGGTTGTCATGGTAACATTTCTGCCATATGGGGTTATGAAAATGGAAAATAATCGGGTTTTCAGGAAACCAGGGCGCCCAGAAGGACTAATTCGCATTCCCGGGACACCCTCTGTATCACGGTTTGAAGCGAACAGTCTTTGTCTGTAATCATTTCCTGCGCCCCTGAAATGGCCAGGTTGAGCATGGTACGGGCCAAGGCCAGGGCCGTATCCTGCTTGCCGGAAAATTCCAATCGCAAGGCTTCCATCCTCTTGGCCAAGGCCTGAGCGGATTTTTGAATTTCGCCCGTGATGGCCTTGCGCAGGGCCTTGGAACTCCCGGTTTTCTCTTGAAAAAACAACATAAAAAGATTCTGGTTGTCCGAAACCATTCCAAAAAAAGACTCCACCAAGGGAGACACTACATTTTCCAGCGCCCGGGCCATTTTTGCCGGGTTGACGCCCTTCTCCGGCAAGGAATAATCCATGCTTTCCAAAGCGTTGGCGAGCTCCGAACGAAACAGGCCGGCAGCCTGATCCACCAGGGCCAGGCCCAGCTCGTCCATATCCCGGAAGTGGCGATAAAAGGACGTGGGCGCTATACCCGCCTTTCGCGCCACGGACCGCAGGCTCAGGCTGGCGTAACCTTCCTCCGCGCTCAGTTGAAGAGCCCCTTCCATAAGGGTCTGGCTCACAATCTGCCGCTGCCGTTTTTGTTCTTCCTTGAAACCCATAGGTCCTTTTTTATTTGTATTTTCAAGTGGTATGGCTATTGCGAGTTTTGACATCCGTTATATCCTGTTTGTAACAGATTCTTATCGGAACATCCAGCCGTATTTGTGGCTCCTGACAGAGTCCCAAGTACAGGCGTTAAAATACGAGCCTCTGCACGCCAGACCCTTTACCATTCATCCATTTTGTTTTACAAGCCGCTGCATCCGCCTGCCCGCCAGCAAGGTTTTTACCTTATCGGTCATGAGATTCATTTCCGCACGGATTTGTTCCGCCTCCACATGGAGCATGAGACGGCATTCCCGGGTGCTGCGGACCTTAAAATCCCTCGCCTTCATGGTGGGCTTATAAGCCTTGCACTGGGCTACATAGTGGTCCAATTTCTTGTAGGGTGGCAGAGCGATGTTCACCCCCCTGAGCCCGAAACTGTTAGGCAGGGACAGTCCAAAGGGCAATTTTATCTGTTGGTTCCAGGTCTCCGCGCCCTGATGGGCCACCAACACTAAATCCGCATCACCCCGGATGGCGGCTGCAATCATGCCCCGGGACCTGAACGGCCCCACATATTCCTTAAAGGAAAGGAGGCAGTTGGCTCCTTCGGGCGCGGTTCCAATCACCTGGATTTCCCGGGTCTTGAGCAGCCGGGTCAGTTCATCCACCGTGCTTACCGAGGTGGGTGTGCCCAGCACCTTTTCATAGTAAGCCTTAAGGCCCGGCACCAGAAAGACCGCCTTGTGGGGAACCATGCCCCCAACCAGATCACCGTACCCGAAATCCACATAATGTTTCCCCAATAAAGCCAGGACTGGCGCCCAGGCCAGGCCAGGGCCATGGGAGGTGATAATCACCACAGGTTTTCCGTTTTGGGGGAGCAAGGCCTCCCCGTTATGGAGTTCGGCCTCCTCCACAAGGTATTTGAAGATAAAGTCGTAAAAAGGCTGCATGGCTTTTAGGCGAATCCCCTTACCTGTCCCGCTTTTAAAAACGGCGGTTTGCTCTTTTGCCGACAATTCGTTTGTAAAAGGCGTATCCATTCCCGATTTCATGTTCCCCCCAAGGCTATGTTGGTTCAAGGCGCGGCTTGTGCTGATGAAGGCGAATCATACTGTCTCAAACCCGCCACAGTTTCCACCTGACAAAAAGGCACATCCCCAATTTGTACGATGGGAATGTCCTTGAGAAAATGCAGGATGGCCTTTGCCGTATCTGCAGGCTTTTCCTCCTGGGGCATGTGGCCGCATTCGGGCAAAACCACAAAGGCGCCATTGCCAAGCCCCGCTTCCAATAGTTGGCGGCCGTATCGCAGAGGAATCCAGTTATCATCCTCTCCCCAGATTACCAGCACGGGCGCCTTGATTGTGTAGTCCCCTCCCATAAAACGCCGGAAGGGTTCCGGGGTCATGGACCGGGCCACCAGAGTTTGTGCATACAGGCATCCGGGAGAACACAGGGCATGGTAATAGGCTTCCACCTTTTCAGGGGTGACCAGCCTGGAATTGAAAAAAACCTGTTTGAGATAATACCGAACCACCTCCCGGGATACGGCAAACCGGGCCAGAATGGGGGCCATTGGAAAATGGGAAAGCCGGATAATCAGGGGATGGGGGATGTCATAGGCAGCCAGGGAATTAATCAGCACAAGACGGCTGACCTTTTCAGGATATACCATGGCCATGAGAGAGGCAATGCCCCCACCCAGGGAGTTGCCCACCATCACGGCCTTTTCCAGGCCCACGGCGTCCATCCATTTCACCACATCTTCCATGAGGCTGTACGGATCATATTTTCCGTCCCGGGGCTTTTCCGAACACCCGAAGCCTTTCAGGTCCAGGGTCCATACATTGTATCCCTGTTTATGAAGAATGGGGGCCAGCTCCTCCCAGGTATAGGAAGAGGAAGCAAATCCATGAATGAGAACCACATCCTCGCCCGGACCAGGGAGTTCCGTGTAGCGCAGTCTGACCCCATCCACACGCACATAGCGGTCCCAGAGCAAATTCATCATTTGCCCCCTTTACATAGGCTGCTGTGATGCTTTCCCGAAAGCCTAATAAGCCCAAACCTGCTGTAACAGGAAGCCAGCAGGGGGTATTCGGGAACCAGGGAATCGTCTTCCCGCCTGATATCCTGCTCCATGCGAATCCCCAGTTTATTTGTGTCCGGACATTCAGGCGCCATGCCGGGTATTTTTGAAGCCATTTGAAACCCCAGGGCCGCCCTCAGCTTACCCAGGGGATGCTTTTCGTTCAATGCAAAAGAAAGGGTTCCCAGTTTGTAATCGGGGGTCATGGAACCGGCAGGAAGGAGTGCGCGTAAGTTCTGACCAAGCGATTGCCTTTGATTGAGCATATGTTTGTTCATTTGTTCCTCCATTCGTAAGGACAGTTATCAACCCGTCTGTGCGTACAAGTGTACGCACAACCCTACGCAGTGTCAAGAACTTTTTTTCAGATTGTTGGAAACAAATAAACTGTCCGGTTTAATCTGGGCGCCAAAGAGGTATTCAGATGAGCCGGACAAAGTGGCTACAGGAGACCAGGATCATGCGATTTGAGGAAGCGTATTCAGGCTGGACAGAATTGCGCATACCCGCCACGGTGGTGAACCAAGTGGTGAACATGCTGCCGGTCCAGGTGGGGTATACGATCCGGTATTTTGGCGGGGAAGAGGATGGGTTGTTCGCGCTGATGCTATCGGCCGGAGCCTCGGTGCATACGGCTTGGCCCCATAGGAGACCATGCCGGTGGCTCGGGCCGAAGCCATGGATAATCCGATTTATGAGGTCCTGGAAGACTTGGCGGACAAGGGATTATTGCACATGGAGCCGCATGTCCGACGACTCCAAAGCCGACTCCCTGGAAAAAATCATCAAATCCGCCCGCACCAAAGCAAGAGGTAGAATGAAAAGGTTGGTGTCTTGCCGAACCATTGCGGCATAAAAGTAGGCGAGGCGTTTAAAAACCATTTTGTTAATTTGTGAAAGACTCCCCCTGGCAACCACCTGGCTTTTCTGCCAACCCCGGATTTTCAACCCACCCCCGCCTGAAAACTCCTCTCAACCCGTGTAGTCCAATAGACGTTTACTAACCTTTCCCAGCCCTCTTGTTCCCGTAAGGGCAGGCTGAGGAGCAAATTCCGCAGTTATGCCCTTTGTGGAACTCCATGAAATGGGTCCTTTTATACAAATCGCAGGCTCGTACGTCCAGGATATCCTCTCGGGGTGAGCCGGCCTGCCACCCTTTACCGGTAAGGGCCTTAGCCGGGCAGGCTTCCACGCATTTTTTGCAGGTTCCACAATAACTCTTTTCCTGGGGAGGCCCGCAATCCAGGGGCATATCCGTGAAAACCGTGCCCAGCCTCACCCACGGGCCAAAAGGCCGGGTTACCAACTGGCAATGCCTGCCGATCCACCCCAGCCCGGCCCGGGTGGCGGCTGTTTTTTGGGGAAAGTCCCCCCGGATGTTCACCGTGTCAGATCGAACCGAAGCAGCCAAGGCTTGGCCCTGAAATCCCCGGGACCGGATTTCCGCCGCCAGTTCATTCGACAATCTATTGATCTCCCCATTCACCCGAGTGTATTCGTCCGCATAGGCTTGGTTGGGTCCCTGGCGGATGGACTGCATGATTTCCGGGTTCATGGGCAGGGCGAATGACACGGCCCGGGGAAATCCTTTTCCATGAGAATCCCGGGGCGTCTCAAATGCCTCCAGGTCCGCACATCCCCACACCACCACCCCGTGC
Source organism: Desulfatibacillum sp. (assembly GCA_016342355.1). Classification (GTDB taxonomy): domain Bacteria; phylum Desulfobacterota; class Desulfobacteria; order Desulfobacterales; family Desulfatibacillaceae; genus Desulfatibacillum. Next base: position 87,600 of record JAEINP010000014.1, on the reverse strand, counting down.
AAAGCCATCCATTCGCTTAGCCACATTTTTTTTAGGTCATGGTCCGGCATGTGTTCTCCAGCGAAAAAAGCACTATGGCAACAGACATCTATTCAAAAGACTGGTTATTCTCAAGTCCAAAAAATAATGTGTTTTTTTCCCATTCTCGTTCACTTTGTATTGCTTTATCCATGTACTTTAATTGCCCAACGGCCCAGGCTCCGACTTTTTCATTAGGATGATCTTTTAATTGTTCAAATAATATTAACCGTTTTTCCAAAATATCAGCCAAGGAACCAGACCATCCCCTTGGTCTTATGTGTTGCGCAAAAATATCAAGTATTAGCTCAATATTTGGAGCTCGTTTCAGGACTTCAAATACGATTGGCTTCCAGACAAATTCTCCGCCTGCTCCCGATTTTTGGTATGCGTGAATACCGGAGGCAATCAGCGGATATCGGATGACCGCGTCCACTTCGCACCAAGTCAATAGATCTGTGTCCGAAATCAGATTAAATGGATTGCCCTTTTCCAGGAAATCATCCCAAAACAGCCATCGATTCATATGGTCAACCACATTCGGCTTCAAACAAAATTCATCCAAAAAGACAAAAGGCTGAAGTTCAGCTATAGTATTCAGCACTCCTGTATATTGGAACTTAAAAAACGAGTCAGCCAAGGCTACTTTTGTAAGATTTCGGCAGATTTTTACAGCAGCCACTTTAGAGTCATTACCTTTGAGACAAATTTGAGCAATTTGAGAAAGGTGGTAATCTAAAGAGTCTCTCTGCTTTTTACTTTCTCCGTATGGATAGATTGCAAGGGTATCACGAGATACTGTAAGCAAATTTTCAGAATATTTAACCGGTTTAGCCTTGCGTCCTCTCAAAAGACGCATCGAAAGAACTTCCACTGCAACCATAGCACCGCCGCTTTTTTTGATTATTTTTTGCAGTAACCCTGCTAAATCATCATCGGTTAACGCTTCATGATTTCTACCCCAGGCAAGATATTGAAATAATTCAATCTGTGCAGTTCCATCGTCCAATGCTCTATGCAGCCTCTCAAGACCGCGTGCATCAATGGAAGCAGAAAATTGAAATATTGGGAACCACTTAGCGAATAAATCATCCTGCAAGATATTATCCAGTGTGGAGTTATAGAAATCCATATCCGTTTCACCGCAGGATGATAAAAATCCAACAAACAAATCCGGTTGCCTTTTTTCCGGTGGAATTGTCTCAAAGGCCGCCGCCATGGAATCCCAGGTTTGCTGTTTATCAGGAGTGCCATCCGCTATTCCCATGCCAAAAAGCCTTGCTTGCACAGAAAAGGAAATAGATAGAAGGTCCGGCAGTAAAATAGCAAATATTTTAGGGTCTTGAACTACATTGGCTGCAATCCTTCGAGTTTCTTCTTCCAACCACTTGCCCTCATTTTCTGCATCTTCATTACAATCCAATTCGATAAGTTTATATGATTCAGACGATGCATATAAACGAGCTTGTTCAAACAAATTTTTGGGCCTTAGGGCATTTTTCATTTCAAGGAGTAGGTCCAAGTCTGATTGCGTTGCCTGATCGCCAAAATGACGAATGATATCATTTACGGCAAACAAGCTGTCAATCCATTGCCCCTGTTCAGCGATTTCGACAATTGACTTATGCAAAACGCCATGGATACCCGTATTCCACCACAAATCATTCAAATGATGAGAAATGATATACTTTGCTCGTTCCGACATTTCCCCCTGATCGGTCGCTATTCCTGCACAAATAGTAAAAAAGGTTTCAAACCAAATATTGTATTCCTGTTGCGTTTTAGGTGTGTATCCATAATCCCTCGGCCATGCCCCGAACTCAAAGTTAAAGGGCTCTACTGTGCCCATGGTTTCCAAAGCAGCATCCAAAAAAAGCAGGCCGATTTCCTGGTCCTCATCCTTGGCAGATTGAATCAGTAGTTCAATCATTTCTGATCTGGTTTCCATAGATGCACAAGTACCTGATCTATCGAAGTAAAAAAGGGATTTGATAACATTTTTCGCTGAATTATAAGCGGTATCTTGATCTCCTGAATTAACACATTTTTTCAACAATTCAACACAGCGAGAAAACAGAGTGGGGTTATAGGCCACGCGCCACAATATCTCTATGAAGTCATAATAATGCTGACTTTTTTTGGACAGAAAAATGTCCCCATCCTCACTATTCGCCGCCCGTTCTATGGCTTTCAAGGTGTCTTCTGGCGAAATTGGGGCAATGCTGGAAAACACATCCATTTCAAAAGGGCTCAGGTCACTGACAACTTTACCTATCCAGCCACCCGTGGCAAGCCACTCTTGGGCAATCTTAATCGCGGGTTCGCTGTCATGGAGGTAGCCTAAACGGCGAGAAAATGATGTCATCAGTCTTTCTGAGCCACAATTAACAAACTTGTGAACGATAAAATCCTTTGGAATATACTCAAGAGCAAATCGGGCCATTTGATTGGCTAACGCATGAGGAAGCACCGCTCTCCATTTACTACGTGCTTGAACAAGTCCCCTATTTTTTAAGGTGACAACATCGCGAAAGAGTTGCAAAGCGGACTTTTCCACAATGGCAGCTAAAAACGCCAACTCGGATTTCTCTGAAATAGAATCTTCTCCATCAAAAAAATAAACCAGCGACAATGCCTCAGCAGAAATGAACAGATTTTCATTGGGAGTATTCGGTTGCTGGAAAATCCTGACAAACAAATCTTCATCACGCAAGCCCGACAACGTGTCGCCTTTCCCCACCGTGTTGGCTAAGGCGATGGCGATACGCGCATTCCCTCCAGAAAATCTTGCGATAATTTCTGCGTTTAGTGCGCCCAATTTGGGAAATCGCTTTTGAATGAGCCTTTCAATAAGACCTTCACTGGCTGGCTCCAGCCGGTATACGGAAGTTTCCTCTGGGAGGTCATCCCGAACCTCATATTCCACGGTCAACAGGCTCAGAGTGCTTTCCGTATTTTTAGAGCAAATTTCTGTCAGACGGCGGTGTAGGTCAGGTGGACAATTATCCACAATCATGATCGCCTTCATTTTATCAGCAATCAATTGCTCTGCAAACGATTCCGGGGATGGATCAGGACTGAAAGCCATGTCGGTATATATGGCAGAGAAGGGATTGAGTTTACGATTTCCGATCCTTTCATCGAACAAGGCTTGGACAAACCTTGTTTTTCCAACTCCTGAAAGGCCAACCAGACGAATGGAAATTTTCGGATTGCAAAGGTAGGAGCGAATTGTGTCAATGCCCTCAGAAGCAGGTTCCTTTTTCCCTCTTGATATGGTTTCATCTATAAGCCTGAATCCTTCATCCAAAAGGTATTTCTCATCAACGCCCCCCGGCGAACCAGCCCAATTTCCATAGGGTTTCCATCCTTTAATGGGCTTTTCGACTTTGTCTCTTACCCAGACAATCCGGGAAGGATGCCTATTCACCCAGGAAGCCACTCGCCTTCGATCAAAAAAATCCAGGAGTAATTTTTCGGAATTAGGATCATCAGAAGCTGCTTCCCTCATGGCAGCAATAAGATTTTGTAAAACCTCCTCCGTTGCAGAAGCGCCTGAACTGACAATAATGTATGCCCCTTTTTCCTTGGCAAGTCCTTTTATGGAATTCCTCAGCACACCACCGGGACGCATTTCCTTCTCTATGCCAGATTTTATCATTTTGGTTGTTTTAACTTGAAATCCCGTTGGCCTCCTGGGGACATGGCTGTCTTTTGGAGGATCAACCTCACCGCGCACCACCACGTCCAGGCCTCCGTCCGGGGCATCCTGGTGTCCTCCCCAGGTGATACCGCTGGTGGAAAGCCCCGCCAAACGAAAATCCGCCTCGCACAACTGAGCGATCAAGGTGCGCAGATCGCCATCACTCAAAGCCGCAATGTCATCACCGGTAATTTCCAGTAAATTGACCATATTAAATTTCTCACTCTGTTTAAGAATTTTAAATGTGATATGATAGTCCATCGTAATGGCTGATATTCAAAAATACAACCGGAAAGTGCGTTTTTATAGTTGGTATTTATATACCCGCACGGAAGTCATAGGCCTATGCTTGGCTGGCAAAAACGGCCCAGAAAAAACGGCCAGGGCTGGCTGACTCTGCCATCAGTTTTGAGCGGGTGAAATCAATCCTGCCTATGTCCATCAACAGCATGTAATATGAAGAGCTTAACCTTGCTAATGACCTGATGCTTCAAATCCCAAAAATCCCTTGCGCTGAGGCGTTGCAACAGGTAGTTTTATCTTCGAGAAGTCAGCCGTTTTGTTTTCCGGCAAATATTTGTTGCAACAAGCCCTATCCCCCATCGTAAATTTTAAGCGCCAAATATCCCCGCCGGGGTCCGCCGGAGTTTCCAACGCCTTATGGGAGGGAGTAGAGGATGGATTTTGACCTAAGCGCCGAACAACAAATGATCAAAAAAAACGTGGCTGACTTTATGAGAAAGGAAGTGGGCCCGTTGACCGAAGCAATCGACAGAGAAGATGAGTTTCCCCCGGGCCTTTGGGAGAAAATGGGAGACTTGGGCTTTTTGGGCCTGGGCATCCCGGAAGAATACGGAGGCTCGGGATCCGACCTTTTCGCCACGGTCCTGGCCACGGAGCAAATCTCCCGGGTATGCCCGGCGGTGGCTCTTTCGTATGGGGCTCATGTGAACCTATGTGCCCACAATATCCTGCGCAACGGCACCGAAGAACAAAAAATGAAATACCTGCCCAACCTATGCTCCGGGGTCTGGTACGGGTGCATGGGCCTGACCGAGCCGGACGCAGGGTCGGACGCCGTGGGAATCCGCACAACAGCAGAGAAGGATGGAGACGATTATATTCTCAACGGCAGCAAAATTTTCATTACCAATGCGCCGGTGGCCCAGGTTGCCATGGTCTACGCCAAGACCGAGCCGGAAAAAAACGCACGAGGCATCACGTCATTTATCATTGAAAAGGGCTTCGAGGGCTTTACCGTGCCCGGCAAAATGAAAAAAATGGGCAACCGGGGCTCCGCCACCGGGGAGTTGGTCTTCAACAATTGCCGGGTTCCGGGGTCCCAGGTTCTGGGCCAGGTGAACAACGGCATCCATGTAATGATGACAGGGCTGGACCTGGAGCGGGCCGTGGTGGCTGCCATAGCCCTGGGCATAGGCGAGGCGGCCCTGGACCTTGCTATCAAATACAGCAAAAAACGCCATCAGTTTGGGCAGGCCATCAGTGAGTTCCAGCTAATCAAGGCCAAGCTGGCGGATATGTACACGGAAATGGAAGCGGCCCGGGGCCTGGTGTACAAGGCGGCCATCATGGCGGACAAAGCCCGGGGGGGCGGTAAAGGGACCGACGTGCATAAGCTGGCTGCGGCGGCGGTGCTGTTCACGGGGGAGGCGGCCTCCCGGGCTGTGAACCAATCTTTGCAGATCCATGGGGGATACGGCTACACCCTGGAGTATCCCATCAACCGGTTTTTCCGGGACGCCAAGCTCTACGAGATCGGGGCGGGTACGTCGGAAATCCGCCGGTTGCTCATTGCCAACGAGTTGATCCAGCGAGGCATGGGGGATTTGTAAAAAACAAAGCGCCGTGGGCTATTTATAATCCAAACGGAAAAATGATTTGAACATCGGCATTATTTTTCGCCCGGGCCGAGCCTTGCCAGGGTCTGGGCAAAACTCTTGAGCAGCCCTGCGGGTTTTTCAATAAATAGGAAATGGCTGAGCGTAAAAAACTTGCGGATAACCTGCCGCCGATCATGGGGGTAATCCCGCAAAATCCGGTAAATGCGCCGGGGATCAAAAAAGAAAATGAAAAAGGCCATGACCTGGAACAGGGAGAGTTCCCGGGCGCTCACATTGGCCAGGGATTTTGGAAAATGGTGGTAGTCGCCATCGCGCAGGTCCCTGGGTTGGAAGTTGTTATGGCCCATTGCCATGGCGGCCAGTTCGGTGCCTTCATAGGGCACGACCGAAAAAAAATACGCTCCGTGGAGCTTGGAAGTGAACGCGAACTTTAAGGTCTGCATTAACTCCTTGCGGGTTTCCGTGGGAAAACCCAGCATAAAAAAACCCCAGGTGAACATCCCCTCTTCCGTAGCTATGGCGATATTCTCCCTGATTCTCTCCAAATCAATACCCTTTTTGATGAGCTTTTGAATCCGGGGGCTGGCGGACTCCACTGCAAAGGCTATCTGGTAAACGCCTGCCGAGGCCAGTTCCCGGAGCAAATCCCTGTCCAGCAGGTCCCCCCGGACTCCGTTGGGAAAGGAAATCTTCACCTTAAGGTTCCGCTTTTTGATTTCCCTGCAGAATTCCATGGCCCGGTTATAGTCCAGGTTGAAAATATCGTCGATTATTTCAAAGGAGCTGACACCATACTCCCGCACCAGGTATTCCATTTCGTCCACCACCCGGCTGGCTTTCATGGGCCGGAACTTTTTCGGGAAAATCCGATGGCAATACACGCATCCGTAGGGGCATCCCCGGGAGGTAAACAGCACGGCGTAGCGGGTGGATGCATCGGTGGGCGTGAACCGGCTAAGGCCCTGGTACCCGGACAGATCCACCAGATCCCAGGCGGGAATGGGGATATCCTCCATGTCCGGCACATGGAGATTCATGGGGTTTTCCACCAGGGTTTGATCCGGCTTTTTAAAGGCCAGGCCGCTGATGGGATGTTCAGGAAAACGGTCCCCGTTGTCCAGGGCATCCAGGAATTCTGTAAATCCCACCTCCCCTTCCCCTTGGAGGATGTAACCGATATGGCCCGACTCCAGGACCCGGAGTCCGGACGCGGAAACCAAAGGGCCGCCCGCGATGATGGGTATGTGGGGAAAATCCGCCTTGAACCGTAGGGCCATTTTTTCCAGGCGGCTGCCTTCCACGGTGACGGCGCTTATGGCGATGAGGGTGGGCTCGAATTCCCGAACCAGCCCGGACCATTGGTCCATGGATCGAGGGTGAACCCGTTCGTCAGCAATGAGAAAGGTGTCTTTGCCAGGCCTTCTGATCCGGGCAAACGCAGCCAGGGACATCAAACCCAGGGGCGGAGTGGCTGTCCGATTCATCCCCCTGAAATGGGGGTGCTTGGGTTTGATCATCAAAATGTGCGCCAAGAATTATTACCTCGTGTAAAAAAAGAACAAACGGTCCACCAATTTAGCAAGTCGGGCCGGATATTCCCTTCCACAAATTGCACTCCAATATGTTCCCGGATCAGGAGGCGTTGACTTGTGCCAGAGCAAGATCCTGGTAGGTGTTGAACAAACGCTGGCAATAGCCGTCCCACCGGGTGCAGATTTCCATGGTTTTTTCGTTCATCTCGAACAGGTTGGGATAGTTGGCCAGTTCGTCCATTTCGTCGCCCAATGCCTTGATCAGGGCCGGGTCCGCGCCTTTCAGCATGTCGGCCACAAAATCCTTGGGCGGATACCAGGAAATCACCCTCTGGAAATCCCGATGGATCTGGGTCAGCAGCACGTTGCGGGGGCCTTCCCACAATTCGTTGACAGCTCCGTCGCGGAAGAACCTGGGCAGGGTGGAAAAATCCTCCATCACTCCATGTCCGCCGAACAAGGACATGGCAAGGCGGCAGGCGTCCATGGCGTCCCAGGCCGCTGCCATTTTCTGGAGCATAACCATCTGGCGTACCCGGAACCGGTGTTTCTTATCCTCCATGGGCTCGTCGGCGTTCAGGCCAATGCCCAGCCCGCCCTTAAGATTGAGGAAATCCGCGTAGAGCTTAAACGATCCGGCAGTGGTGCGTTGCGTGGATCTTTCCAGGGTTTTAAGCTGGGCCGCCACCATGGGGAAATCAGCCAGCCGCATGCCGAAGGCGTTTCGGAGTTCGCAATATTTTTTAGCTTCCCGATATCCCCGTGCCATGGCTGCGCCTGAAGAAAGACCCACAGTCAGGCGGGAGAGGCTTAGGACGATTCCCACCACATTGGCCACGCCCTTATCCAAGGGGCCCACAGGATAGGCTACGGCGCCGTTGTAAGTGATTTCACCGGTGGTGAGTTCGCTGGTGCCCATTTTCCACTTGATGCGATCAATGGTGCAGCCGTTGCGTCGTTCCTTTTCCTTGTCTCCGGGGAGCCAGGCAGGCACGATGAACAAAGCCACCTTTTCCGAGCCATGAGGCTTGGCCGTAACCACTGCGTAATCCGCATGGGTGGCGGAGCAGAAAAACTTGGCGCCGTACAACCGCCAGATGCCGTCTTCCTTCACGGCCTCCACCAGATTGGCGGGCACGTCCGAACCGCCCTGGATTTCAGAGAGGAACTGGGAACCGATGGCCACGTCGCCGTCGATGCCGTCCTTACAATGGGTAAGGATGCGCTTTAGCTCCGGTGTGTCCGCAAATTTATCCAGGAGCCGTACCAGACCTTCGGTGCATACGATGGGACAGGAAATACAAGCCTCACTGTTTTCATAGATGAGGTACATTTTAATCAGGCGCACCCATGGAGGTGTGGAATCGGAAAAAATCCGTTCAGCAAAGACTTCCTTTTCCATGATCAGGGTTTCCATGGGCCGTGCAATGCGGTCGATGCGGTTTTTATGCCCGTCATAATGGACCATGTAAGGCCGTTTTTCAGGCACGGCGGCGGCGTCGGACAGATCCCTCCATTTGAACGAGGCCTTCCTGGAAATTTCCCGGGCTGCCTTATCCACCTCCGGCCATTGGTCCCCGGAATAGTATTTGGCGACCTTTTGAAGAAAGGAATCGTCGGCGTAATAGTCCACGTTGTTACGCCAATCCAGAAATTCCTGAAAGCTGTACGGATTATTTCTATCGGGCAAGGACATGGCAACCCCCTTCCTATTTGAAAAGAAAGCCTGATCCCCCATGGAGGAATGTTTTACCTGTTTATAAAGATGGCCTACACATTAAACCGGAAATTAATAATATCGCCGTCCGCCACAATGTAGGTCTTGCCTTCCAGGCGGACCTTGGCGGCCTTTTTGGCCTCCACGTAGGAGCCTGTATCAATAAGATCCTGATATCCAAGGGTTTCAGCGCGAATAAACCCCCTCTTGATGTCCGAGTGGATGACATCGGCGGCGTCCACGGCCTGGGTTGCCCGGGTGATGGTCCAGGCCCTTACCTCGTCTTCGCCCACGGTGAAAAAGGAAATCTGCCCCAACAACTCGTAGGATTTACGGATCATGCGGTCCCGGGCGGTTGTTTTCACGCCGTATTCCTCCAGAAATACCTGGGCTTCTTCGGGGTCCATAAGGCCCAGTTCAGCCTCCAGCTTTCCCCGGACCACCATGCATATTTCACTTTCGCCCAGGCCGGAGACCTGGGGCATGGCATCGTCGGATTCATCGTTATTAAACACAATGAGGGTGGGCTTGGCCGACACAAAGGTAAAGCCCCGGAGCTTGGGGGCGGCTGCCAGTTCGGGATTGGTGCGGATAGGTTTTTCCTGCTCCAACAGCTCCAGGCAGGCCTTGAGGAGGTCCTGCTCCTCGGTGTCCACCTTTTTACCGCGTTTGCTGTCCAGTTCCATGCGTTCCAGGCGTTTTTCCACCACCACCAAGTCTGCAAAGACAAGTTCCTGGTCCAGCCTGGAAAAATCCTTGGAAGGGTTGGGATCTTCGCCGCCCTGATCCTGAAAATTGCGCACCACATGGATGAGGGCGTCGCAGGTACGCACGGGATTCCAGATGGCGTCCGTGCTTTTCGCCTGGGCGTCGCGGGCGCCTGGAAGCACATATTGTATTTGGGCGTATATGGTTTTGCGGGGGTTGTACATTTTGCTGAGGATGTCCACCCGCTCGTCCGGTACGTTGATGGTGCCAATGCGAACCTCTCCCTTGCGGGCCACGTCGGTTTCGCTTTGCGTAAGGGCCTCGAACAGGGTTGTTTTTCCGCACCGTTCCAGCCCTATGATTCCTAACTGCATGTGTAATGTCTCCCTGAGGATGAATTTTGAATATGAATCTTGTATGGATGATACTTTGTCATGCTACTCTCAGGAGGCTAAGTTGTCAATTGCCCGAATGAAACTGGAAAGGCGAAACAGGGTATGGTAAGAAGTTTGTGGGCGGAAACGGAGTGGGGCATGACAATGCGGAGGTGGTATTATGGCAGCTTATGGCTTGTATGTTGCGTTGGTTTTCTTTGGCGTTATTGTGGGTGTGGGTGCGAGTTTTTCGGGCCTGGGGGGCGGTTTTTTAATGGTTCCCCTGCTGCTGTTCATGCATTATGAGGCTCCCAGGGCCGTAGGAACCTCGTTCATGGCTATTCTGGTCATTTCTTTGTCAGCCCTCATTGCCCACAACAAATTTGCCAACGTGGATTACGTGGCGGGAATCATGCTGGGCATTGGCGGTGTCGTGGGGGCCCAGCTTGGGCCGCGTCTGGTGGAAGGGGTTTCCACGGCCAATTTCAAAAAAATCTTTGCGGGAATCCTGGTATGCCTTGCGGCGTACCTGTTCTTTCAAAAATAGTCTTTAAACGGAAACTCTTTTCCATTGACCCTATCCTCAGACAAGGCGGCGCATCATGCAGATGGAAGTACCGGTTACTGAACTAATTGAAAAAAGGTGTTCGTGGAGGAGTTTTTCAGGCAACCCCTTACCTGAGCAATCCAGGACCATGCTGGAAGAATTTTTGACTGACCCGGGAAATCCCCCATTCGGCTCCCAAACCCGGTTTGGCTTGGTGGACGGGGGCGTGGACGGCGCCAAACGGGTTCCCGGGACCTATGGAATCATCCGGGGCGCAAGAGACTTTATAGTGGGAGTGGTGCAACCTGGCCCAAAGGACCTGGAAGACTATGGATTCCTGTTTGAAAAGGCTGTCCTGTTTGCCACCGGGCTGGATTTGGGCACATGCTGGATGGGCGGCACATTAAAGCACACGGTTTTTGCGGACAAAATCAGGCTGGGAGAAAATGAAGTTCTTCCCTGCATATGCCCGGTGGGCCAGCGCGCCCCCCGGCGGACTGTTTTGGACTCGGTAATGGTTATTGGAGCAGGATCGAAAAAACGGAAGGGTTGGGGAGAGAGTTTTTTTGACGGCCAATTCTCCCGCCCCCTGACCAAAGAGAACGCTGGAGATTACGCCCTGCCCCTTGAAATGGTCCGGCTGGCCCCTTCCGCCTCCAATAAGCAGCCTTGGAGAATACTCCGCACCCAGGATGGATTCCACTTTTTCCTGACACGCAACAGGGCTTATAAGAATATGTTCAAGGCAGACCTTCAACGCATCGACATGGGCATCGCCATGTGCCATTTTGATCTGAGCGCCCGGGAAGCCGGACTGGAGGGGCAATGGGTCAGCCAAGCCCCCATGCTTTCTCCCATGCCAAGCAGCCTGGAATACGCGGCTTCATGGAAATCCAGTAAAAAATAGCCGAATGGCGGAGGTCTTTCCGGAGTTTTTCAGCCATCGCCTTTTCTCTTCTCTCCCATTGGATATTTGACATTCACGACAGGCCCCTGGCAGGCCAAACACTGCCAGGTTTCAGGTTTTGGAAAAAATCGACGGGATTTCCAAATTCAGCGTCAAAAATGTAACAAATTGTTTTAATTTTTTATTTTAACATTTTTTGGAATTATGGCCTAAGCAAGTGAAAAAAAACACTTGGACCAAATCCAATACTTTGATAAACACACCAGGGATTACAAACCCGGGCATTGCCCGGATCACCAATTACAAAATGTCCGGCAACGGGTGGAAACAGCCTGTGCACCATGGGTGGAAACAACCGACTTGACCGGCTGGTTCGGAGTGAGGATCAATTCAACATGGATAACACTACTGTAGTCAAGGAGCCTTTTGACTGGAAGCGGTTTGGTTTTCTTATGCTGGGCGTGGCCCTTTTCGCCATTGTGTACTACTGCCCTCCCCTACCTGATGCAATAGATCCCAACGGCGCCCATTTTCCACTGAGTAAGGAAGCCAAGGGCGCCCTGGCCGTTTTTCTATTGGCGGGAACATGGTGGGTTTTTGAAGTGGTGCCCATCGGCGTCACCAGTCTGACAATCGGTATGCTCCAGGCATTATTCCTGATTCGGCCCGCCAAAGTGGCTTTCAAAGACTTCATGGACCCTTCGGTTTTATTTATTTTCGGATCCATTGTCATTGGTATGGTGTTCACCAAAACGGGCCTGACCAAAAGGCTCGCCTACAAAATGCTTATTATCGTGGGTGAGAAAACCAGCATGATTTACCTGGGCTGCTTCATTGTCACCGCAGCCCTGGCTCATATCATGGCTCATACGGCTGTGGCCGCCACCATTTACCCGCTGCTTCTGACCATCTACGCGCTTTACGGCGAAGGGGACAAGCAGACCAAATTCGGCAAGGGCCTGTTTATCGGCATGGCTTATGTGGCGGGCGCAGGGAGTATTGTCACCCTTCTGGGCGCAGCCCGCGGTGCGGTGGCCATTGGCTTTTACAACGACGTGGTCGGCAAAACCGTTGGTTTTTTTGAGTTGACCAAGTTCATGTTTCCCATTGGCTGGCTGATGGTCTTTTTGCTGTGGGGCTTTTTCATGGTTTTCCTAAAACCGGAAAAGGCAACCATTCCCGGTCTTAGGCAAAAGGCCAAGGATCTGGCCGCCAACAACGGCCCCATTACCAAAAACGAGATTCTGGCCTCCGTTATCGTGGGTACGGTTATTTTGATTATGTCCCTGGGCTCCCTGATTGACGGTTTTCCCAAGCCCAATAAGACAGCGGTCATCCTGTGCTCCACCATTCTTTTCTTCGTACTCAATATCCTGGATATTGACGACCTGGAAGAAGTGCCGTGGAACATCATCCTCCTGTTTGCCGGAGCCATGAGCATCGGTTTTTGTCTGTGGGATACGGGCGCCGCCGAATGGCTGGCCGTCAACTGGCTGGTCATGTTCGAGAAAGCCAGCCCCTTTGTTTTTGTCATGAGCATCGCCTTCTTTGTCATGATCATGACAAACTTCATCATGAACGTGGCGGCCATCGCCATATCCTTACCGGTGGCCCTGGTTATTGCGCCTTACCTGGGCGCGGCGCCCGAAGTCATCCTGTTTGCCTCCCTGGTGACTGCTGGCATGCCCTTCCTGCTTTTGGTGGGCGCAGCGCCCAATGCCATTGCCTATGACTCCAAGCAATTCACCACAGGGGAGTTCTTCATGTATGGAATTCCGGCCAGCGCCTTGCTGATGGTTGTGGTTGCCCTGGCAGTGGCGGTTGTGTGGCCCCTCATGGGCATGCCCACCACAGTACCGATTGCCGGATAGTGCCGGTTTACGAAAAATAGTCTGGCATTAGCCAGGCCCCCAATAACAAAAAAGGCTGCCAGGAAAAAGATTTCCGGCAGCCTTTTTTTTATAGTTGTTTCACGCCGAGACAGCCTAACGCATAAGTTTTCCTTCTTGAAGACATTCAAATTTTGTACAGAATTGGCGCAGACAATCTGCCCCGGGTGTGGTAGGAATCGGTCCGGTATGGTTTTTTAAAAGCATTGCAAGGAGGAAAAATCGTGAAAAAGGAAACCCGTAAACTCGTCTCAACCTGCATGGCCTTTGCGTTTGCAGGGATGGCCCTTACCGGGTTGATTGCTGTTTTGGGCGTCCGGGGCAAATGGATGGACATCCATTTGATGTTCGGCCTGTTTTTTATAGTGGCGGCGGGGGTGCACCTTCAGATCAACTGGCCAATCCTGAAAAAATATTTCGAACCAGCCCCAAAGGAAGCCAAGACGTTGTTCACGCCCATGGTGATCGCCATCATTCTTTCCGTGCTTATGCTGTTTATCGGCCTGGTCACCACGCCGTCCAAGGCCTTCCGCGATACCACGGACCGCCCCAGATACAGACAGACCCTGGATACCCAGCAGACCCAAACCGGAGCCTGGCTGCCGGGGCAGGGACAGGGCAAACGGCGTTAGACATATCAATGGCCTGATGCCGAATCAGGCGTCCCAAAACTGTCCGATGCTGTTGAGCACCCGGACTCCGTCTTCGGTGACAGCCACCATGTTTTCCAGGCGCACTCCTCCCCAGTGGGGGATGTAGATCCCCGGTTCTACCGTAAAAACCATGCCGGGCCGGAGATCCACACTGGCCAAGGGGCTGATCCTAGGGGCTTCGTGAACAGCAAGGCCCACTCCATGGCCCAACCCGTGGCCGAATTTACCGCCATACCCTGCCTCTTCAATATGCCTGCGGGCCATGTTGTCCACATCCCGGGAGTTCACCCCCGGTCGCACGGCGCGGGTTGCCATTTCCTGGGCTTCCCGGACGGTCCGGAAGATTTTTTTCATTTCCTCATCCAGGGACGGGCCCACCACTGTGGTGCGGGAGATATCGGAGCAATACCCGTCCTTTTTACAGCCCCAGTCAAACAGGAGGAATTCCCCTTCCCGGACTGGACGGTCTGAAACCCCGTGGTGAGGCAAGGCGCTATTGGGGCCCGAAGCCACGATGCTGGCGAAGGCCAGGGAATCGCCGCCCGCTTCCCGCATGGCTTTTTCCAGTTCCCAGGCAAGCATTTTCTCGGTCATACCGGGCTGGATGGTGGGCATGAGGCGCACCAGGGCTTGTTCGGAAATAGCCAGGGCTTTTTGCATGGCGTCAATTTCCGCTTCGTCCTTGATCACCCGCATTTCCTCCACAATGTTCGAGGCGGGGACAAGCTCTACTTTAGCGTTGGCCTCTTCGAGGCTTGTCATAATCTTCTGATGGTCCTGGACCGAAAGGCGCACCGGCTCGAACCCCAGCTTTTTGGTCCCCAGCATTCCCAATATTTCGGGCATGGCCTTGGCCAAGCCTTTTTCATAACAATAAACCTGACAATGGGGGCATTCGTTTTCCGCCTGGGTTAGATAACGGGAATCGGTTGCCAGCAGAATTTGGGAGGCGTTGACAAACAGACACCCGGAGGATTCGTCAAACTGGGTGTCTTCGCCCGTGAATCCGGAAAGATACCGCCGGTTTTCCTCCACCAGCACCATCAGGGTGTCAAAGGGCCGGGAAACCAACCGTTCTCTTAGCTTTTCAATTCTTTTTTCCATTACCACGTTCCAACAATTCCTTGGCAAGGTTAGTATAGTCCACAGCCCCAAAGCTTCCTGACCGGAAATAGACAACCGGTTTTTGGTGCCAGGAACTTTCGGCTATGGT
Source organism: Desulfatibacillum sp. (assembly GCA_016342355.1). GTDB lineage: Bacteria > Desulfobacterota > Desulfobacteria > Desulfobacterales > Desulfatibacillaceae > Desulfatibacillum. The sequence continues at coordinate 72,477 of JAEINP010000014.1, read as the reverse complement.
GGAATTGGACCGAATGACCGTATCAAAGATTTTGCCTTTAAAGCGTTCGTCGGCCTTCAGCAATTCCATGATGCCACGGCTGACCCGGGTGCGGGAATCATAAAAAGTGGGAACCAGCCCGGTGAGATTAAGGTTGGGGTTGATGTTTTCCTTCACCAGTCCAATGGTATCCAGCAAATCGTCCAGGGCTTTCATGGCGTATGGGTGGGTCTGGCAGGGAATGAGCACTTCCCGGGCGTAGGTGAATACGTTGATGGTCAAAAGCGACAGGCTGGGAGGCGTGTCCAAAAGGATGAAGTCATAATTCTTTTCCAGGGGGGTCAGGCGTTTGAGGCGGTTTTCCCGGCCCGGCTGATCCATGAGTTCCGCCTCGGCCCCGGCAAGGTCCACATGGGAGGGCACCACATCCAGCCCTTTCCACTTGGTGGATAGCACCGCCTCTGCCGGGTCCAGGGAGTCGTCTCCCACCATGATCCCGTAAGTGGTCAGAGAGTCTTCCTCCAGTTCCACGCCCAGGCCATGGGTGGCATTAAACTGGGGGTCCATGTCCACCACCAAAACCTTTTGCCCGCTTTTGGAAAGGGCCGCGCCCAGGTTGATGACCGTAGCTGTTTTGCCCACACCGCCCTTTTCGTTGACGATTGCAATGACCCGAGCCTGCTGTGCACTCATGTTCGACCCCCTCATTTTCCGAGAATTGACGCTGTGATTGATATTACAGGCCTGTCAGCTTGCCAGCCGAGGCCACCTTGGTTTCTATTTCCTTTCTGCGTTCTTCCATTTTAGCCAGGATTTCCCGGGCATCTTCCTTGGCGGCCTGGTTTTCGTTCACCAGACCCGTGGTCTGCTCCATGCCTTCCACAAACACTTTCAACCGGTCCGCCAGGTCTTCCTGCAAAGTCACGGCTGAAAGGTCCAGGAGCTTGAACATGTACTGGAACTTCAAATTCTCCCGGAAATCCATGAAATGGGCTTCCAATGACTGACGGGTTTCTTCTTTCATCCGGGCCAGGGCATGGGTAATGGCCCGGTGGTCGTTCCGGTCCAGGGGCTTGGATTCCTTGTTGAAAAGCCTTTTGATGAACGATCCCGCGCTATAGGCGCCTTTGCGCATGACCGCCTCGGTCCGCACCTTGGCGGAATACCGCATGGCCGCTGTAAGGCCTGGCATCTGAATACCGGCCAAACGCCTGACCCGGGCTACATCCACCTGGTCAGGATCGCTCATTTTCCGGTCCGCCAGGGTGATGCCCATGTCGCCCAGGGTTTTTTCATACCGGCTTAGAGTGCCATCCACCATGGTTCCATAGGGCCGGGCGATTTCGTTCACCAGCTTGCTGATTTTTGCTTCCTCGTCCCGCACAAACTTTGCCAAAGCCGGATTCAATTGCTCGGCCATATGCCGGTCCACGGCCCGTTTCAGGTCCGAAAAAACCGCGTACACCGCGTTGGTGAAACTGGCCGGAGCCGGATCCGTTTGGGCTGGCTGGTACTGGCGGATGAACTCCCATAATTCCGTGATGGCAGGCCCCATGCTGGGGTCAAAAAAGCGGTCCACGTCCTGGCCCACTTCCACACGGGCGCGGCGCATGGCCCCGTCGAGGGTGTTTCGCACCATGGCCCGAATGCGGTCCACCCCTTCCTTTTCCATAGCCATCTGCCGGACCACTTCCGCGGCCTGCTCGGCGTTCCTGGATACAAAATCCCTGGATATATTAATCCAGTCCCCCACGCCCGACACCATCATGGCTACCCGGTCCACATGGCTTTTCAACAAAAGGGCCAGACGGTCCCTGGTAAGCCGCTTCTCCAGTATTTCCAGGAATCGCTTCGACTCGTAATCGGAAAACCTGCGCATATCCGAGTCCAGCTCCCATTGACCAAGGCGTGCCAAGTCCTTATCGTTCAGTTCGTCTTTGATGCCTGAAAACAGGTTGAACAAAGAGGAAAAGCAAAAAACCTCGGGGTCCGGGCGCAACAACGAAATCTCCTGGGTTATGCGCTCCAGCAAGGCCCGCAAATCGCTCACAGCCTCGTGTTCGGAAAAATCGCAATTGATCACAAAATAAATATTGGAAGCCAGGCCCATTTTCTTGATGAGGGACAAAAAGCGTATGTCCGCCTGACGCACCCCGGTGCGGCTGGATATGACGTAGATGATGAAGTGGGTTTTTAGAAGGTAATCCTCAATCATGGCCAGATGCATGGGATTGGGGGAGTCGCTCCCCTGGCAGTCGGCCACCTCCACCTGATCCTCCACGCCTTTTCCATCAGGCAGGCTTAGGATCACGTCCTTGAGATATACGGCCAGGGATTCGTTGCCCACAAAATCCTTGTGGGAAGCGAAATGGGCCGCATCAAATTTTTGGGAGGCGGACTGGGCGTCCATGAGGTCCTTGATCTTCTCGAACCCCTGAAGATAGGAGGTGATGAGCACGGCGTTCATGTTGATGGTGCCCTGGGTGATCAGCTGGTCGTCCCCCAGCAATTCCAGGGCATGGCCCAATTTCTCCCGGTCAGTCTGGCGGCGGATGTCTATCTTGCCGTCGGCCCCCCGCCAGTTAAAGGCGGGGAACAACACCATGGCCTGCTCAATCTCCGCGTTCACTTCGTCCCACGACTTGAGGTACAGGGTCGCGCCCAATTTCTCACCCTGCCGGATGCGGGTTACAATGCAGGTGACCACGCCAGCCCCCCGTTTGACAAAATCGCCCCCAAAAAAGGAGTTTACAAAAGTGCTTTTGCCCGACTTGATGGACCCCACCACAGCCACCCGCAGCACCCCCTCGGCCATTTGGGCTTTCATGGTGTTCAGGGTCTGGAGCCAGCTTTCAAAAGGGTTGGTGGATATGCCGGGCAGAGTGACGGCTGTTTCGAACAGCCTGTTCAAGTCCTTCCCGGCCTCTATAAGGGTCTGCTTGGCAGTATCAAAGGAATCCATGGAATATCTTTCCATAACCTCTTGGAATCATTGTTGTGGGAAGGGGGTATCCGGAAATCCGTAGTGGATCTTGCCGGAAAAAGCCTCATATCCCCGATTAATATACAAATATGGCACGGATAAGGGCCTTTATCAAGTCCGGCAAAGCAAAAATACGGGAAGATGTTGCGAAAGCAAAGCGGAAAGGAACAGGATTTCCCGGCACAGGCAAAGCGAACCGATGACCAGCACCCTTCCCGGAAATTCTTGACTATGGTCCCGAAAAAAGGGTATAGTGTTGACGCTAATCAAAATATACGGTGAACACCGAATCCCCCTTAGGACAAATCAGCAACATTAATCACGGGAAAAAACGCCCCGGGACCTTTTATTTCCGGGCCTGTTTTCGCTTTTCATTCATAATCACATCTTTCATGGAGGAAGAACTGATGGGCGAACAATTCTGGAGAAAGTCTTATGATCCCGGCCTGAAAGACCTGGACCCCTCAGCCTGGGAAACCAATTTTGTGGATGCTGTAAGACCTGTCTTTAAAAAATTCCCTAATAAAACCGCCTTTGCCTATATGGGAACGGAAATCACTTTTGAAGAGTTGGATCTTTATTCCAACCGTTTTGCCAACATGCTTCTTGCGTGCGGTTTGCAAAAGGGCGATGTGGTGGGGATTAACCTGCCTAATATACCGGAATACGCCATCGCGTGGTTAGGCGTCTTAAAGGCGGGATGCGTGGTTTCAGGAGTTTCTCCCCTTTTGGCGGCGGATGGCATGCGCTACCAGCTCCAAAATTCCCAGGCAAAAGGGCTGGTTACTCTGGACGCCATATTTGCAGCCCGTGTTACGGAGATCGCTGGGGACCTGCCGGAGCTCAAGGTAGTGGTGGCCGGCTCTGTGGGCGGATTTTTACCGGCAATCAAAAGAACTCTGGGAAAGCTGTTAAAAAAAATCCCCTCCGGCAAGGTAACACCTTTGCCCGGCAAGCAGGTGCTTCAGTTTTCCCAGATCATCAAGGGCGCCCAGTATGCCTCCACACAGCCTGATGTGAAGATGGGACCAGACGACATTGCCTACATTCAATACACTGGCGGCACAACTGGCCCTCCCAAGGGCGCCATGCTCAGTCACCGCAATGCCGTATCCGACCTGTTGATCACCCAAAAATGGGTAGGGTGGGAGCAAGGCAAGGGCCTGGCCCTGTCAGGCTTTCCCTTTTTCCACATTGCGGGCTTGTTTTTCTGCATGAACTGCGTGTATCTGGGCTGGACTCAGGTTCTGATTCCCAATCCCCGGGACACCAAACACATTTGCAAGGAAATTGAAAAGTACAGGCCCACAGCGCTCGTGAATGTTCCCTCTCTGTTCCAAATGCTGCTGACGGAACCTGCATTCAAATCCCTGGACTTTTCCAATCTGGAGATTTGCATATCAGCCGCAGCACCCTTTCCCGAGGAATCCCAAAAAGAACTGGAAGCGGTGGTAGGCAAGGGAAAACTCCTGGAAGTATACGGCATGACCGAAACCTCCCCCCTTTCCGCCATGAATCCCGCCAAGGGCAAAAAGAAACTGGGCTCTGTGGGACTTCCCCTGCTCAACACAGATGTTCGTCTGGTGGACACGGAAACAGGCGCCGAGGTGGAACAAGGCCAGCCCGGAGAGATTTGCGTAAAGGGTCCCCAAGTGATGGTAGGCTATTTCAACAAGCCCGAGGAAACCCGCAAAGCCATTGACGCGGAAGGATTCATGCACACAGGGGATGTGGGCGTGATGGATGAAAAAGGCTACATCACCATTGTGGACCGGACCAAGGATATGATTATAGTGGGAGGCTTCAAAGTCTTTTCCGTCAAGGTGGAAGAGGTTCTTTCAGAGCATCCGGCCATTGACATGATCGCCATCACAGGCAAGCCCAATCCAAACCGGCCCGGATCCGAGGTGGTGAAAGCCTATGTAACACTGAATCCTTCCTACGGGCAGGACAAAAACAAGGAAGCCATTAAAAAGGAAATATTGGACCTGGCCAAGGAAAAACTAACGCCTTATGAAGTGCCCAAGGAAATCATCTTCATGGATGAAATCCCCCTGACTGCCGTGGGCAAAATTGACAAAAAGGAATTGCGGAAGTTATAGGCCTTCCATGCCCTGAAACAAAAAGCCCGGAGCAGCAGAAAGCTGTTCCGGGCCCATTATTTGGATAGTGCGCACGCTTATTTTTTTACAGCGTGCACTGCCGCGCATTTCCTGGAGTCCATCTGGAATTCCTGGGCTCCGGATTCGCCGGGCACCACAACCACCCGTTCGGACATGGCGCCATCCGCATACCTTGGAAAACTTTTGTTGGTCCAGAAAACCAGACCTGAATCCACAGGGTAGCCCGCATCGGTTTTATAAAAGTCGTCAAGCTCCTTGGCAGAGGGAAGGCGCCAGCCCTGAGCGCCCTCTATGCTCAAGTTCTCCACATAGTCCTTTGCGAAGTCGTAATCCATGCAGTCTCCCAAAGTGACCTGGGAGTGGAGTAGAGTCCATGTCAGGCCTGTTTTTCTGTCCAGGACAATACCGGGAGATTTTTCCATGAAGCGCTTTGATGTGCTCAGGCGGGAGCGCATATCTGTCTCGGCCCTGTTAATGCGCGCCTGATATTTCAGGACTTGCAGGCCCTTTATTTGTTCCAGGATTTTATCCCTGGCCGTGGTTTGGGGATAGAGCGAAAGATATTCGTTGTATTCCTGCATAGCAGCGTCATAATCTGTGCCATGACGGGTTGCCCTTGCCACAAGGTCTTCATAGGAGCTCTGGTCCTTGAGCCTTTTTTGGAAAGTCTCCTTTTCGCGGCTTAGCTGTTTGGCGCGATTGTTGTCAAACACCCGGGTGTAGGCTTCGCAATATTGAATGGCCTGGCCCCAGTTTTCCTGTCTGGCTGCCAGGTCGATTCTCCTTTGGAGAAAAACAAAATACTCCTCGCCCAGGTTCCAAATGAGTTTGGTAACCTCTTCCTTGTGCTTTCCCTTAGGATGACTGGCCAAATAATTGACATAGGCTGCAATGCGCACATCCGTATCGGCGCTGTGCAGCGTTTCCAGGGCTTTGAACTGGAAAGTGTCGTAGGCCTCTTCAGTTTCCTTTATTTTGCTTTTTACCTGAGCGGTTTGGGACCCTTTTGGGTAGTCCTTAAGATGTTGATTCCACAAGGCCAGAACTGCGCCAAACTGATTGGAAGCCAGGAGTTCGCCAACCTGTTTGTCCAGGGCGTCAAGGGCCGCCTTTTCCTTGTTTCTGGCAATGAGATCCTGCGTCTGGGCTATCAGCTCATTGACCTGCTCAGTGTACTTGTTGGGATCCTGATAAGAAAGATAATCCCGGTAAATGACCAAACGCTTTTCCAGATCCGGCTGCGCCAAAGCCCGGGATGCCACATCCTGAAAAGCCCCTTTTGCTTGCATGGCGTTCAGAGCGACCAGTCCGCCGCCCACCAGGAGGCACAAAAGAAGGAGGCTCGCCGCAACCGCGATTATCTGGTTTTTGGAAAGTTTTTTCCTTTCCATGCCCTCAATGGTGTACTTTTGTTTACCGCAATAATTTTTAATAAAGGACTTGGCCTCATCCTGGTCCATGCCAAGGTCCTGAGCTGTTTTTACAAGAATTTCAAAATATTGGGAACGGATTTTCCCATCAATGCCAGCGACGTCAATATCAGCTTCCAAATCTTTAAGGCGGGAGCGACCCCGGCTAATGTCATAGGAGGCTCGGGATTCCTGGTCCCGGAACACAGCAGAACACTGACCAGCCAGGATTCCGCTGGCAGTGACCATGGCGTCCTTTTTGGCGATTTTGAGAACCTGAGACTCCTTTTTGCGGGCAGTTTTCTGGAGAAGCTCAATACTGGTGGTTTCCGGGACACCCAAAAACTCGTAAAGGGAGGAAAAACCCACAATTCTAAGGTTGTCGTTGATGACCTTTTCAAGGGATTTATCCAGACTTTTTCCCTTGGTCTTTTCCGTGGAACCAACCTTTCGGATGGGAACGTTGATCCGCTTCTTGAGGTCCTTGTCGGTCATTCCATGGGCTTTGGCAAGTTTGGAAACTTCTTCCTGGGTCATATAGCCCTTGGCCATACGCAAGCCCAACTGGCTGTCCAGTTCAACCAGTTTTTCCTCCTCCATCAATTTAATACGAGCCCGGATATCCTCCTCGTCAATATGATGGAGTTCAGCAAGTTTGGCGATTTCCTGGTTGGAAATATAGCCTTTACTCAGGTGTAGGGTAAGATGCCGATCTATTTCAGCAAAAATTTCACCCTGTTTTTCCCGGGTTTTCTGGATGGCTGCGATGGCCTCCGCATCCCTGAGCTCGGGGTCGGACATGACCTTGCGGATCTCGGGTATGAGGCCAATATAGTTTTTTGCCTGAATGCCTTTGGTGGGGTGGTTGCGTAAACGACTCCAGTTTGCCTGCATGCGTTTGATGGCGGCATCAATCCTGGCAGGATCCTTCTCAGGGGGATCAATGTCCAACTCCAGCAGAATATAGTAGTTTTCCCTATCCATAGAAGTGTGTTTAATCCTGATTTCTGCGTGATGGGGCAGTCCGGGACTGCCGGTGCAAATAAGACCCTAAGGCCACGACATCCGTATTCTTATTGAACAACAGCCCCCCGGCTGCGGGCTTTGGCTTCGTCCAGGTCCTTGCCCCTGATAACCGAGGTTGTCTCAATGAGGACCTGCACTTCTTTGGACTCCGTGGTTTCCTTGGCCGTGATTTGCAGCCTTCCTTCCCGGTTGAGCGAAAAGGAAATTTCCACTGAGGTTTCGGCCGGCAGACCATTGGGTAAATTTAGGACGGCTGTGCCAATCTCCACTGCCGTTTCCACGGGCACCCATTCTTCGCTGGTTTCACTTTCCATAATACGGATGAGGACCTTTTGCTGGTTGGCTACAGCCGTAAAAAAAGTATCCTTGGCATTTACGGGAACAGCAGTATTGCGGAGGATTACGTTGAAGACAGCTTCTTCGTTTTCAGCATTATTGACCACCACGCCAAAACTCTTGCTGGTGACATCCCTGATTTTGATGAGAGAACTTTCCACGGCAGTTTGAGTCACCCCGGTATCATCGGCCATTTCCCGGGCGGCGTCCTTAAAATGCTGGGAACTTGTATCAATGGTCTTGGTAATTTCTTCCACAGTTTTTTGGGTTTTTTGGGCCACCCTTTTGATAAGGTCGTCATTGATGGAGAGTTTCCAGCCGTAAATCGCAGCGCCCTTGGCCACAGCCTCGTCCGGGTCAAAAATTTTGGGTTCTATGCCAAATTCTTCCCGGATTCTCTTTTCAACCTGGGGCATACGGGTGGAGCCGCCCACCAGAATGATTTCATCGAACCGATTGTAGCCCTTTTTCCGGGCTTCCTCCAGGATGCCATGGGTGAGGGAAATTGTCCGTTCCAGCAAATCCCTGGTGACCTCAAAAAATTTTTCCCGCTGAAGTTCAACCTTGACCCTTTCCCCCCCGTGAGTCACGGCAATGGGGGTCTTTTCCCTTTGGGACAAGATTTTCTTGGATTTTTCCGCAGAAAGCTGAAGGTCCTGCCAAGTATCCGGATCTTCCAGGATATCTTCCTTGGATCCTGTCTGGGTCTGGAATTCCTGAACCAGGGTGTTAACAATCCGGTCATCCCAGTCCTTGCCGCCCAGGTTATGATCGCCGCCCGTGCAAATAACCTGAATAGCGTCCGGGCGGATGTCTATCATGGTGATGTCAAAGGTACCGCCGCCCAGGTCATAAACCAGGACCACGCCATTCTCTGTTTGCTCAATGGAGCCATAGGCAATGGCGGCTGCCGTGGGTTCGTTGATGATCTGGCGAACATTGAACCCGGCAATTTCCCCGGCAATTTTCGTGGCTTCCCGCTCGTTGATGCCAAAATAGGCAGGACAGGTAATGACCACGTCGGTGATTTTTTCGCCCAGTTTTTCTTCGGCGTCCTGAGCGACCTTTTTAAGGACATAGGCCGAGATTTCTTCGGGACGATAGTTTTTCCCGCCGTATTCAAACAGGAAATTGGGTTCCCCCATGGAGCGTTTTATGAAACTGACCACCTCGTTGGGATAAAGCCTGGCGCTTTCCTTGGCCACGCCACCCACCACCACGTTATCCCCGTCAAAGAAAACCACCGAGGGCGTAACGCGTTCGTTTTCAGAATTGGGAATGACAACCGCTTTTCCAAACTCGTCAACATAAGCTATGGAAGAATAGGTGGTACCCAAATCAATCCCGTAAATCCGTTTCATCTGCGTGCCCATATAGACTCCTAATCCTTAGTCATTTTCTGAGACGGGCTTATAAGTATACACCCCCACCATCTCAAGTCTTAAAATATTATCATCCCATTCATAGCCGGGCAGCAATCTTTTTGCCACGCTCTTGTCCAGGGACTCATCTTCCGTATTGAGTTTTTGCAAAACCCTTTGTCTGGCCGGATTAAAGGCGTTCCCTTCACACGTATACGGCCGGATGCCCTGAAAAGAAAAGGCGTCCTCAAGGTCTGAAGGCAGGTCTTCCAGGATGTCCAGGAGTTTGGGCAGGTCGCTTTCCTGCAACTCCTTTTCCCGATAGTAACGAACAATCTTCCGCACATCGTCAATGACTTTCACAATATCCATGACCATGGACTGCATGTGCTTTTTAAGGAGTCCGTCCTTGTGTTCCTGGAGTTCCCTGTGCAGGGAATCTATGATTTTTTCCTTGTGGGAATCGTATTTCAACTTGCTCTCAAAGTCCCTGCCCAGTTGTTCCACTTGTTGGGACAGGAGGGAAAGCCGGTCAGAAACCAGGGAGGCGTCCAAAGGCTGAAAATCCGGGTCAGGGGCGTACTCGGGGGTTTCCGGCCCGTCTGATTCCTGATTCCCGGAATCTTGATCTTCCGAAGGCTCTATGACGATAAACCCGATTTCCGGTTCACCGTCATATTCTTCATCATCAGGACTGTTTGCCCCCGGATTGCCGGAACCTGAAGAAAACTCTTCCGGGAAACCATTTTCCTTGGAATCCGAACCCATGAGGTCCTCTGGCGCAAAAGCGCCTTCGCCTCCGGACAATGCCGCCTGGGAATCGGGAGCCTCTCCCATTTCAGGAAAAGCGTCGGAGCCGTCCTCATGGATTGCCAGAAAGGCCTGCTCCTCTTCAAACAGACTCTTATGGCCCGGCCCCATAAGTCCCGCTCCCTGAGTATCCGTAGGTTCAGGGTATGCGCCCTGGTCAGGGCTCTGGTTTTCCGGGTCCCTGGATATCCCGTCAGGCTCCCGGTGTTCCTGGCTGCCGTGAGAGGTCCTCGGCCCTGTTTCTTCGTTCTCAGCCAAAACATCTTCTCCGCATTATTAAAAGCGCCTGGGTTGCGTGGAAAAAAACACTACAGCATTTGAAAAAATGGCATGATTATATGTCAATTAAAGTATCTAACAAATCCATGATTTCTTTTAAAAAGTCAAGCATTTTCTATACTTTATCTAAAAAAGCGTGTGTTGCAATTCACATCTGAAATTTATCTCAACAATCCGGTAAAGCTACATGCAATTTCTCGTAATCCTTCCTGCAAATATGCTTAAACCGCACCCCCATTCCCAAGGGTAAGGCAATCGGGTCATCGGTTTTCAACCGGTTCCACATGACCTGGCAGTCTATCTTCAGAGGCTTGTCATCGTTAGGCAGCCAAAGGGTCAGTTCGAACTCCCTTCCCCTGTCCAGGGGCCTTTGAGTTTTGATGAACAGGCCTCCGCAACTGGCGTCGTGGGAATAACTCTCCCGTACTGTGTCATCAGCCAGAAAAGACAAAGAGAACACCTTTGGAATTCGGGAGTCTTTACGCAAAAAATGGACACCGGAGGATGTTTCCGTTGCCTTTTTAAGTCGCAGGACCAAACTCTGGAAAATCTGCCTCATCCCGGGGCTAAGGCTAATGAATTCCTTGCGCACCGCACCGGGGTCCAGAATATTGACCACGGTGGCTCCCAGGGCCTTTGCTGTGGCTGTGCGGGGAATCCTGGCAATGTAGGACATTTCCCCGAAAATCTCCCCCTTACGAATCACTTCCACGACTATATTTTCACCATATACCTTTTTGGTGATGGTAACTGCTCCGGTCTCCACCTGATATATGGCGTCCCCCGTAGTATACTCTTCAAATATAATGTCTCCGTCACCGTAATTCTCCCTGCCAATGACTTCAAACATACATGTTCCCCCAAAACGTGAATTGCAGCCTTGTGTCTGATGGATTTCAGAGTCTGCCCGGCAAATCATCAGGGCGGGCATATTCTGATCAAGAAAGATACTTCCTGTTCTTCAACGCAAAAAGACCAAACACCTTTTCTTCTTCATCATTTAGCTTTTCCGCAATAAACTGGCTGGCCATGGCAAAGACGGATTGAATATCGTTGCTCTGATCCGGTGTGAGCATGATTTTTTGATCCCGTGACTGGCTCAGACTTTGGGTAAGGGCGGAAATCACATCCAGGGTTCTGAATCCTCCGATAATATCAGGCAGGGCTTTCAAAAGATTGGACAGATAGACCCGATACCCCTTGGCCAAAATCTGAGCGCCCTTTACCGGGTTTTCATCCTTAAAGCATTCGAAAACCCATTCCTTGGTCTGGGTGGGGGTGTTGTCGGGATGTATTCCCTTGAAAACCCCCCGAAAAACCTCATCGCCCGGGCTGGCGCCAGCAATGATATTGGTGATCCATTTCCAGAGTTCGGTTTCATGAAGGTTACGGATAAAATCCCTCCGTTTGGACGGGGACTTGGGGGGCGGAGAGCCCACGACAATAAACGGGCGCGACCCCAGATCCTTTTCCAATTCCCGCCGTATCACGGCCCAAAACTCCCTGTATTGGTCCAAAACCGGTCCATAGGCCTCGACCCTGGAGGCCAGTTCCTCGTCCTTTTCCACCAAGTTCAGGGAAATAAGGGAATGAAGCATCTGATAAACGGAAAACTTATCGTATCCGCTTTCCCGGACAATATCCCTCACCTTGCGTTTTCCGTCCACCAGGGACAGAAATCGCCATTCCACAGGACTCAGGCGGACCTGGTCTGCAGCCGTTACCCCACAGGTCTTGAGCACCAAGTCATCACTGGGGATTTGTATCTTGAGAACATCCAGTTCATCAATCCGCCTGGAGGCCTCCAAAACAATGTTCATGATGTCCAGGTGGGTAACCAGAACACCGGGAGGCACCAAATCGGAGTCCGAATAATCAAAACGCCCTCCGTCCCAGAAAAAGACGCTGTAAATCACTTGCTCGGCCTGTTCGGCAATGTGCTGTTTCAGCTTTTTCAGGCTCACATGGCCGCGTTTCACAAGAATATTGCCCAAAGCCTGCCGCGTCCGGGAGGATTCTTCCAGGCACTCGTCCAACTGTTGGGGAGAGATGGCGCCCTTTGACATCAACACTTGGCCCAATGCATGTTCCTGGGCCGTACCCCTTGCGTAAATGACCACACCTTCCTGAAAGAAGATGCGGACATCGTTATCCTCATTGGTCAGACGCAGAAGTCCGGTCTTGGAGTCGTTGGCCAGCATCTGCAAAATGGTGGTCAACGACGCGGTCTCAAAATTGCCTTTTAAATGCATGGGAGACAGGCCTTCAAAATAACCGCAAGAGGTAAAAAACAAACCGCTCCCCAAGTGCTTCTGAGCGATTACATATTATAGTATCAAAAACCACAGTAATCATCAAGAATAAACAGGGGAACTTATCCTCACGCTGCGGAAGCGTTGCGAACCGCCCTGAGCGCCCTTTCCGCACTGGCAAATACAGGGATTCCCGCTTTCTGAAACTTTTCCCGCAAAACCCTCCAGGCTGCTTCAGCTTCCATATCCTCCAAACGATAGGCCCTGTTTTCAAAGACCAAGGCCAGATCCTTGCCGCTTTGCTCCTTCAGTTCCACAAGGGTGTCAAAAAGACTTTCCACATAATGCCCTGGAGGAAAGGCCTTCATACCGTACATGTCCATAAAGGTGAAGGCAACCGTTTCCAAAGGATGGGTCAGGAGCATGAGAACCATGACGTCAATGGGTTCCGCTTCCAGAATCTCCTTCACGCATCCCTTGAGGGTGTCCAGGGGCAGGGCAGGGGTTCCTGTGTCCAAGGGGTTTTTCATACTGTTGCCGGGGGTGGGAAAATACACCCTTAACTTGTCCTGAGTCTGCTGGCTGAACACAGGCATCTCAAGCCCCCAACGATACGCAAGGTCCGAGGTGAACACGCCAATGGCGCCGCCTCCCCCCACCAGAGCGATCCTTTTCCCCCGGCTTTTGGTGTAAACCAGACCCATGAGGGTGTCCATCATTTCGTCCAGCCCCTGAACCGAGTAAGCGCCAGCCTGGGCCAAAGCCCCTTCCCATATTTTGGACTCCCCGCCCATGGAACCGGTATGGGACAGGGTGGCACGGCCTCCCAAAGGAGTCAATCCGCCTTTCCAGATGACCACGGGCTTTTTCCGGGCCGTCTTACGAACCACGTCCAAAAATGCACTGGCGTCGGCAACCCCTTCGATATATGCGGCAATGTACTGGGTATCCGGATCTTCCCCCAAGTATTCCATGAGCGATATGGCGTCCAGATCGCACCCGTTGCCAAAGGAAATCACCTTGGATAGCCCCAGACCGGCCAGACAGGCTTCGTGGCCGAAATCGTTGGCCAGCCCGCCGCTTTGGGAAATCATGGCCACTGGGCCGGGTTCCTTGCTGTAGTCAAAGCCCGGCAGCATGGTGAGCCCGCCCTTAGGGCAATGAATGCCGAAACAATTAGGACCGACAATGCGCAGGCCCTTGGCGGCATAAGCCTCCAATTCTTTTTGCAAGGCGATCCCCTCGGCGTCCCCCATTTCGGCGAAGCCGGATGTATGCACCTGCACCCCCGCCACCCCATGGGCCAAACACTGGGCCAGGATGTCCGGGACCGCCTTGGCCGGAACCGATATGGAGGCCAGATCAATCGGGCCGTCCGCCTTGTCCAGGCTGGAAATCAGGGGAATCCCCAGGACGTCCCCTTCCTTGCTGGAAATGGGATAGATCTTGCCTGAGTATCCGTATTTTTTTATAGCCAGCATAACACTGTTGGCAAAGGATCCGAATTTTGCAACACCTCCGTAGATTGCGATTCCCCTGGGGTGGCACATCCGGTCAATTTGCTCGCGTTCCTGGTCAAGCATGAGTCAGTCCTCCGAAAGATAATGAGGCAGTATAAAATATTGAGTCAGACAGGTATTTCTTCAAGGCTATGCTTTCAAAAAAAGGTTCCAAAGCCTGAAAACCCGCATATCCATACATCAAATCCGGATAAAGTCCAAGCATGGGCTTGGAGGTTAGGCGAGAAAGCCTTTGGAGGAAAAATAAATCAGGAAAGTTTTATTCAAGGTTACAAACAGTTAGCCCATGACTAATAGCCGTTGGAAATTACCGGACTAATTGGCCGCAGGCCGGGTAAGGCTGACTTTGCGTGATCCTTGTACCCATAGGCGACAAAGGACGGCGCAACTTCCCCCCCGATAGCCTGTGAGCAAACGACATGAAAAAATCCACTTTGTTAAAAATAATGATCCGACAAAAAGCTCTACAATTTCATTTTATTAAAGCCCTTACAAGCCTTCCTGTGGACATCTAATAATGCTGCCCACGGAATAGATGGTTTGCTCTCCGTCAAAAAACATCAACCAAGATTTTTTTCCAATTCCCGGATGGAAATCTTCTCCACAATGGCTTGTCCCAACGATTTTAACAAAACAAACTGGATGGCAGGATGAGGTACGATGAGGGGCTACTCGTCTTTGCTTATGGCCATCAGTTCGGCCCTAAGAAAATCGAAACTAGAGCCTTCTTTCCACACACCCCAAATCAGCCACCTTATCCACTCATCAATGATGTCAAGGGCTTCGGGTGTAAGTTTGAACGGGGTCAAATTGATGGATTCGTGGTGGTCGCCGACAGGTTGAATATGATCCAGCCTAAGAATGGATTCTTCTGTCGAGGGGCCAATGGGCAGGCTGTCCCAAACAAACTGCGGATACTCCCCCGTGCAAACACGGGAACGAAATTCCGATTTAAAACCTGCCCGTTTTCCTCCTTCATCTGCTCCATAATACGGGGCGACCAGGATAGTCGGAGATGTTTGCCACTTGGGTTTGTCCTGACGAAGGACCTTATCTACTTCTTTGCCTTCTTTGGCGATGATAAGCGCAGGTCTGAGCTTGGCTCGATAAACGGTCAAAACTTCACCTGAATAAACCGGTATCCCGGCCATCGGCAATTTTGTGGAGGGCTTTTTCTGGTGGGCTCGTAAAGGAGCAATTTGGCACAAGGCTTTATCGTGGATCGTGGCTTCTGCGCGGCCTTGAGGAATCAATTGATAGGGAGTCTGACCCACATGCGGGATGAAAACCTGGACAAGCCTGCCCCGACAATAACTCTTTCCCTCATCCCTTTCCCACCAAGGGTCACAAAAATATTGAAACGTATTGTCAGGATAAGTCCGGATCATATCTGGCCTTTGACTTCCAGACATCGGGATGAAAATGCACCATTGCTTCCCCAGGCTCAACAGGCTCGCCTGGCAAGAGGTCTAACCATTCGACCCCTTCAAAGAACACATCATCATAGCGCGGTTCTTCTTGCGGGGCGACTAGCGTATTGTCCTTGGGGGCCGTTCTTAGCTGGAATCTGCGTTTCAAATCATCGACTGCCTGTTTCCGTTTTTTCTTTTGACGCATGGTCAGGGCTTCTTGCTCTGTTTTCGGCTCGTCCGCTTTTTGCTTCCGGGCTACCTGGGAAAAGTCCAGAGGCTCATTGGGGGCAGCCTTCAGCATGGGCAAGGTCTTGTACACATAATCCAAAAGGCTTTCCGTATCCGAGCCAAACTCATGAACCGCCTTACGGAGCGGGCCACAAATAACGAGAGGCACCCCTTCTTCCAGTTGAGAGAGCAAACGGTCGTCCACCTTCGAATACCGCTTAATGTCATCATATTTGGGAGTGGAAAAAATGCGTTCTTTCGCTCCGATAGCCAACATGGCGGGCTCTATCCGCTCGTAGGCTATTTCGACCCATGGCCCGAATTTATAAAATCGCCATGGCAGCCCAGTAAACGTCTCCCCGCCCGTATCGGTCGCATAGGCCAAGTCGGATAGGTACAAATATTTTATAAGGTGGATGGGGCCGAGTTCCCGGTTATCCCATTCCTCCTCCCCCGCCAAAGTAAGGATATACTGAAGCAGGTGGTCAATTTTTCGATAGTCGGTCATTTTCGTGTGTACCTAATAAAAAAAGATAAAAATTTAACCAAATCCCACGCTAATTGTAAAGCCTTAATTGATATCGTGCAACTACGAAATTCAATATACCTAACAATCATCAATATATCGGCAAGTTGCCTTTAGGATAGAACCAAATATTTGGGATGGCTATGCCTTACCATTCCATCGGCTGCAAGAGAACAGTCCTTAAAAAAAATGAATGCCCTCGTCATAAATACGAAGAGATCCGACATTTTTTTTATGCAAATGCGAGCATGACACTTTTTAGTCTCAAGGATTGGATTAACAGAGTTTTTTTTCCAATTCCCGGATGGAAATCTTCTCCACCACCGCCTGGCCTAAGCCTTTTAACAGGACAAACTGGATGGCATCCCCCAACTTTTTCTTATCCTTGGCCAAGGCGTCCAGGGCCTTGCCAGGATCCACGTCAATGTGCAAGGGAAGACCCATGTCCGACAGCAACCTCTTGATGCGTTCGCTGTCCACTTCCTTCAACAGCCCCCGGTCCATGGACAAATTGCACGCCATGGCCATACCTGCGCTGACCGCCTTTCCGTGGGAGACTCCCCCCACCTTTTCCAGGGCGTGGCCGTAGGTATGCCCGAAATTCAATATCTTCCTGATTCCGGTTTCCTTTTCGTCCTGGTTGACCACGTCCGCCTTGATGGCGATGGAATCGTAAATCAAATGGACCATGAATTCGACGTCCAGCGCCAAAGCCTTGGCCTTGTTGTCCTCCAGCAGGGCGAAATGGGATTCGTCCCGGATCGCCCCGTGCTTGACGATCTCGGCGAATCCGCTGGCCACTTGGTCCCGGGGCAGGGTTTTCAATACCTTGGGGTCGCACAGCACAAAGGAGGGCTGGTTAAACACGCCCATCATGTTCTTGTAACCCTGGAAATTAATCCCGTTTTTACCGCCCACGCTGGCGTCCACCTGGGCCAGGAGCGTGGTGGGGCAAAACCCGAAATCCACGCCGCGCAGGAAGGTGGAAGCCACAAAGCCCGCTACATCACATACAATACCGCCGCCGATCCCCACAATAAAACAGGAGCGGTCCAGGCCCAAAGCCACCAGTTCGCCCATGAGGAAAGCGACTGTCTCCAGAGTCTTGACGCTCTCTCCTTCGCCGATCTCCAGCACCGGGCATACCGGAAACAGGTTTCCGTACAGGCTGTTGACCGTCGTATCTGTGATGATGACGGCGGTTTTGCCTTTGGGCAGGTGGAGGCCCAGGTTTCCCAGGGCCTCCCCCACCATAATCCTGGAATCGCCGGTCTTGCCTGATATCTTCAGTTCTCTGACCATTTTCCTATTTCTTTCTCAAAACACATGGACCCGTGGCCCACAACAGAGGATGAAAATTTTCATACAAACTTTCGTTATTGGCATTCAATTGGGTTGCGAACCGATTACTCGCTAACCGCCCGCGCATTTTCCTGAGGCCAAAATCCTTAAAACTTCGTCCCTTCCCCCCTTGCGGGGGAAGGACAGGATGGGGGGGTAATGATTTGACCCCTAAATGGCCCCAAATTCTCTAAATTTTGGTGGCGTCTTTCAGGGACTGGGTGTATTCCCGCACCATGCCGCACAGGCCCGGGTTTTCCAGGTTTTCCTCGATCAGCCTTTCAAAGGCGGACCCCACAACCACGCCATCGGAGACCATAGCCACCGCTTTCACATGGTCAGGCGTGGATATGCCAAAGCCCACGCATACCGGCAAGTCCGTCACGGCTTTGAGAGGGGCAATGACCGCCCCTACCTTGGAGCTGTCCAGTCCCTGGCTGCCCGTGACCCCGGTCATGGAAACCAGATAGATGAACCCCGAGGCCTCGTCGGCAATTTGCTTCATGCGGTCCGGTCCCGTGGTGGGGGCCACCAGACGGATAAAATCAAAATCAGCCCCTTCCCATTGGGAAGTGAGTTCCGCCGATTCCTCCGGGGGCAGATCCACAATCAACACCCCGTCCGTCCCGGCGGCCAGGGAGTCCTGACAGAAAGCCTTGCCCCCATACCTGAAAATCGGGTTGTAGTAGCCGAACAGGACAATGGGAATGGATGTGAAGCCCCGAACGATCTTGACCATTTCCAGCACCCGAACAAGGCTCATGCCGGACTTCAACGCCCGCTGGGAGGAACGTTGGATCACCGGGCCGTCCGCCGTGGGGTCCGAAAAAGGAATGCCCAATTCCAAAACATCCATGCCCCCGTCGCACATGGCGCGGACGATTTCCACGGATCTGTCAAAGTCCGGGTCTCCGGCGGTCACAAAGCCCACAAGGGCTTTTTCGTTTTTACCCTTTAATGTTTCAAAACCATTTTTTATGCAGCTCATGATTAAGCCCCTTTTTGCGCCATATATTTGAGTACGGTTTCCAGGTCTTTGTCGCCCCTGCCGGAAAGATTCACCAAAATGATGTCTTCCTTGGGCCTTCTTGCCGCCTCTTCCATGGCCCAGGCCACGGCGTGAGAACTTTCCAGAGCGGGCAGAATGCCTTCGGCCCGGGACAGGGTATGGAAAGCGTTCAGGGCCTGATCGTCCTCAATGGAAACATACCGCGCCCTGCCCTCTTCCTTCAACAAGGCATGCTCGGGTCCCACGCCGGGATAGTCCAGGCCTGCGGAAACCGAATGGGCTTCCTGAATTTGCCCGTCGGGCGTCTGAAGCACATAGGACTTGGACCCATGGAGTACGCCGACCTCCCCCGCGCCCAGGGATGCGGAATGCTTGCCGGTCGCTATGCCGGTTCCCGCCGCTTCCACGCCAACCAGTTCCACGCCCTTGTCCCCGACAAAGGGATAGAACAGGCCCATGGCATTGCTGCCGCCGCCTACGCATGCCACCAGAGTGTCTGGCAGTCTTCCTTCGGCCTCCATGATCTGGCGCCGTGCTTCGTCCCCGATGACCCGTTGGAAATCCCGCACCATTTCCGGGTAAGGATGGGGTCCGGCCACGGAGCCGATCACATAAAAGGTATCTTCCACCGCTCCCACCCAAAAGCGCATGGCCTCGTTCATGGCGTCCTTAAGGGTGCCGGTGCCGGAAGTCACGGGCATCACTTCCGCGCCCAATAGCTCCATGCGTTTGACGTTGGGGGCCTGTCGGGCGATGTCCTCCACACCCATAAACACCTTGCACTCCATGCCGAAAAATGCGGCTGCCGTGGCTGTGGCCACCCCATGCTGGCCCGCGCCGGTTTCGGCTATGACCTTGGTTTTGCCCATGTGGTGAGCCAGGAGGGCTTGCCCCATGGTGTTGTTGATCTTATGGGCGCCGGTGTGGGCCAGGTCTTCCCGTTTCAAATAAATTTTCGCGCCGCCCATTTTTTCCGTAAGGCGTTGGGCGAAAAACAGGGGCGTAGGTCTGCCTACATAATTGGTGAAAAGTTTGGCCAGGCCGTCCTGGAATTCCTGGCTGACCTTGGCCTCATTGTAGGCCTGGGTCAGTTCCAGGATAGCGGGCATGAGGGTTTCGGCGATGTACCTGCCTCCAAATGCTCCATAGTGGCCTCTTGCATCGGGCATATCTTGAATATTCATGAGAACACCTTCCTTGTTGTATAGCTGATTCCCGTTTGGGATGCGTTTTCCAAAAATCGTTTTACCTTGTCCATATCCTTGATTGCCGGGGCGGATTCCACCCCTGAACTCACGTCCAGGGCGTCGGGCATGGCGTCCGCAATCGCCTGCGAGACATTTTCCGGGTCTAAACCGCCTGCCAGGGCCAGGGGCATGTGCTTGCTTATCCCCCTGGCCGTCCGCCAGGCCCAGGCTTTGGCGTTGCCCCCGGGAAGTTTTTCCCCGGCGCACTCCACCAGACAGGCCGAGGCACGGTACAAGCCCATAGCAGTGAATAAGGGTTCCTTATTGGCGAAAAACACCTTGATCACCCCTACCCCGACGTTTTCCAGCCTATCCACCAATTCCGGGTTTTCCTGGCCGTGCAACTGGGCCATGGTCAGGCCGCAGGCCCTCACCTTGTCCATTACAACCTCGTAGGACTCGTTGACAAAAACCCCGACCCTGGCAACGTGCTTTGGCAAAGCCTGACTGATTTCCAGGGCTGCCTCGTCCGAAACAAACCGGGGACTGGGAGGGTAAAAAACCAGGCCTATGGCGTCCGCGCCCAGGTTGGCGCATTCCAGGGCATGATCCGGGTTGGTCAGGCCGCATATCTTGATTTGAACGCTCATGCCGCCCCCAGGAGTTCCCGAATGGTTTTTTCCGGGCTAACGCTGCGCACCAGGGTTTCGCCGATGAGAAAATTAAACACTCCGGCGTCCAACAGCCTTTGGATGTCGGCCCGGTCCCGGATGCCGCTTTCTCCCACGGCGATCTGATCCGCTGTCATGCGCTTGCGCAATCGAATTGTGGTTTCCAGGTCCGTGACAAAGGTCTTGAGATCCCGGTTGTTGACGCCCACCAGCCGCGCCCCTGCTTCCCCGGCCTGATCCAGTTCATCTTCCGAATGAACCTCCACCAGGGCGTCCAGGCCCAGTTCCTTGCATAATTCCAGCGATTGCCGCATGAAATCCACGGTCAAGGCCCGGGCGATAAGCAGAATAGCGTCCGCGCCCATGACCGCCGCCTCGTAAATCTGATACCGGGAGACGATGAAATCCTTACGCAGGACAGGCAAGCCGCATGCGGCGCGAGCGGCCTTCAAATCTTCCGGCGAGCCCTTGAAGTATTTTTCATCAGTTAGCACGGACATGGCAGCGGCCCCGCCCTTTTCATAGGCCATGGCCTGGATGGCGGGGTCCAGCCCTTCCTTGATAATTCCCTTGGACGGGGAGGCTCGTTTGATTTCAGCAATGATGTTCGCGCCAAAGGGACCGGGCTTGGACAGCCTTTCCATGAAAAATCGCCGCTGCCTGGTTTGCTCCTTGGCCTGACGGGCCAAGTCTTCTTCCGAAACCCTTTTCCGGCAGACTTCCACCTCTTCCTTCTTGTGGTTAAGGATGGCAGTCAGAATGTCTGGTTTATCTCCCATTGGTGGCTCCTCAACCGTTCTCCCGGGTGAACTTGACCAGGGCTTCCAGCTTGGCCATGGCCGCGCCGGAGCTGACCGCTTCCCGGGCCTTGGCGATACCCGCCTTGAAATCCTCGGCCACACCGGCTGCGACCAAAGCAGCCCCGGCGTTGACCACCACCACGTCCAATCGGGGGCCGGGTTCCCCTTCCAAAATCTTTTTGGTGATGCCCGCGTTGGTTTGGGCGTCGCCCCCCACCAAATCGGAAATCTCGCAGGCTTCGCCCACCAGTTGCTCGGGCAACACGTCGTAAGTGCGGACCATCCCGTCTGAGAGTTCGGAAATGCGGGTGGGTGCGCAAATGGAAATTTCGTCCAGCCCGTCGTGTCCATGGACCACAAAGGCTTTTCTGGCGCCCAGGAGCTTGAGGGCTTCGGCGAACATTTCGGTTAATTTGGGATCATAGACCCCCAAAAGCTGGCAGTTGGCCCCGGCGGGATTGGTCAATGGTCCCAACATGTTGAATATGGACCGGATGCCAACGGCCTTGCGGGCTGGCATGGCGAAACGCATGGCGCTGTGATACATGGGCGCGAACAAAAACCCGATGCCGATTTCCTCGATGCCCTGCTCCACTACTTCGGGATGGGTGTCCAGTTTGACGCCCAGGGCCTCCAGCACGTCGGCGCTGCCGCATTTGCTGGACACAGACCGGTTGCCGTGCTTGGCCACCGTCACCCCGCAACCCGCAACCACAAAGGCGCTGGTGGTGGATATGTTAAAGGTGCTGGCGCCGTCCCCGCCCGTGCCGCAGGTGTCCACCACCGTGTTGGACGACACATGGATGCGGGTGGCTTTCCGGCGCATGGACCGGGCTGCGCCCGCCAGTTCGGTGAAAGTCTCGCCTTTGGTGGCCAGGGCCGCCATAAAGGCCGCAATAGCCGGAACTTCCACCTCGCCGCTCATGATGGCGTCCATGGCCCGGGTCATTTCGTCTTCCGCCAAGTCCTGCCTTTTAACTATCTTTTGCAACAATTCCGTGAACATGCTGTATCCTCCCATATTTTGTTTTAAAACAATCAAAGTTGGAATCAATTTGCGCTACGCACGGATGTTTTAAACTCGACCCACGAATCATTTATTGGTTGAAGTTCGTGAATCTTCGTCCCTTCCCCCCTTGCGGGGAAAGGACAGGATGGGGGGAATTTTCTTCGGCATTACTCATTATCACCCCCACCCCGGCCCTCCCCCGTCAAGGGGGAGGGGGTTGCAAAACATCCTTTTGGGCGAACCTTCCTTACTAAATAATAATGGAGGTCAGGCTGCCTTGTATATTGTCAGTTTACAATTTCACCGGACAGGATCAAAAAGTTCCTGAGCATTCTTTTTCCCAGAGGAGTCATGATGGACTCGGGATGAAACTGTATCCCCTCCACGGCATATTCCTTATGACGCAGGCCCATGATTTCCCCGTCATCGGAATGGGCGGTCGCTTCCAGGCAATCGGGCAGGGTTTCCTCCAAAATCGCCAAAGAATGATAACGCATGGCCGCAAATGGGGCCTTGATGCCCGTAAATACGCCTTTACCGTCCGCCGTAACCTGGGAGGTCTTGCCGTGCATGAGCCTTTTTGCAGGCCCCACCGTGGCGCCGAAAGCATGGCCTATGGACTGATGCCCCAGGCAAACCCCCAGCAAAGGAATTTTTCCGGCGCAGGCCTTGATGAGATCCAGGGAGACCCCGGCGCTTTCCGGCCTGCCCGGCCCTGGGGAGATGACAACGCCTTTGGGCTTCATTTCCAACAGGCTGTCCACCCGGGCTGCGTCGTTCCTGAAAACCTCCACCTCGGCCCCCATCATCCTGAGATACTGGACCAGGTTGTATGTAAAGGAATCGTAATTATCTATCATGATTATCATTATGCGCCTCCTTAGGGCTATGCAAGACTTTTATCCAGAGGCTTGCGAACCAAACTGATAGCCCGGTCCAGGGCCTTTGCTTTGTTCACGGTTTCCTGATGCTCCCGCTCCGGGTCCGAATCCGCCACAATGCCCGCACCGGCACGCACGGTCAGAACGCCGTCTTCCACGGTTGCAGTGCGGATGGTGATGGCAAGGTCCATATTCCCGGAAAAGGAAATGTAGCCCACTGCGCCGCCATAAGGCCCCCGGGGCTCTTTTTCCAATTCCGCTATGATTTCCATGGCCCGGACCTTAGGCGCGCCGGACAGGGTGCCTGCAGGAAAGGTGGCCCGCAACAGGTCAAAGCCGTCGCAGTCCTGATTCAAATCGCAAGTGATGTTGGAAACCAGATGCATGACGTGGGAATAACGCTCCACCACCATGAGGTCCGTCACCTGAACCGTGCCC
The DNA here is from genome assembly GCA_016342355.1 of Desulfatibacillum sp. Lineage (GTDB taxonomy): Bacteria > Desulfobacterota > Desulfobacteria > Desulfobacterales > Desulfatibacillaceae > Desulfatibacillum. Next base: position 48,897 of record JAEINP010000014.1, on the reverse strand, counting down.
ACCTGGGCGACCCGGCCCAGGTCGTTGCGCCCAAGATCCACCAGCATGAGATGTTCGGCCCGTTCTTTTTCGTCCTTCAACAGGTCGTCGGCCAAAGACCGGTCTTCCTGCTGGTTTTTTCCCCTGGGACGGGTTCCGGCGATAGGTCGGAGAGTGGCCACGCCGTTTTCCAGACGCACCATGGTTTCCGGGGAGGAGCCGATAAGGGAAACCTTGTCCAGGTTGAAAAAGAACATGTAAGGAGAGGGATTGATGTACCGTTGGGCTCTGTACAGGCTGGCCGGGTCCACCGGCGCGGAGCACACATAAGGCTGGGATATGACCGCCTGGATAATATCCCCGGCCTTGATGTGCTCCTTGGTTTTTTCCACCGCGGCCATGTAGTCGGAGGGGTCGTACTTGCCCACAAGGCTTCCGGCGCCCTCGCTGTTCGCCAGACTGGGCGAAGGGGAGTCAGACAGAGACCCATACATCCTCTCAAGGCGTTCCCTGGCGTGATCAAATTCCCTGGCGGGGTCCTGGCCGTTTTCCAGAAACACATGAGCCACCATGGTGAGGGTATGCTTGACGTTGTCAAACACGTACAACTCGTCCGTGATCATAAAATGGGCCAGGGGCTTGTCCGCCGGAGTATCGTGGGGAATGCGCTCAAAGAACGACACCATTTCATAGGCCAGGTAGCCCACCATGCCGCCCCAGAATCTGGGCAAATCCGGCAGATTAACCGGCACAAAAACCTTCATGATGTCCCGAAGCACGGACAAAGGGTCGCCGCCGTGGGGAATTCTTCGGGTGGAATCCCGGCTGCTGACCTCCACGTCATCGGCGAAGACCCGCACATGGGCATGGGCCGAGGTTCCCAAAAAGCTATACCGGCCCCACCGCTCCCCGCCTTCCACACTCTCCAATAGGAACGCCGGGTTGGCGTCGGCCTTTTTCAACAAAACGGAAACCGGGGTTTCGGTGTCAGCAAGGATCTCCATGCACACAGGGATGACGTTTCCCTTTTGCGCCAGTTGCATGAACTCTTCTTTTTTAGGGTAGCATCTCAATTTCATGGCTATGCCTTTTTTTCTATTGTGGGTAAATACCCATCAGCTTGCTGCGCTATTTTTCTGAGATACCCCACAGCTTGCCGTGGGGAGCTTCATTCTCCTGTGGATGGCTATATTTCGCCCTGTTTGCTCACCAGATCGTGGATTTCGAAAATCTGCCGGGCCAGTATGTTGAATTGCTCGGGATACAGGGATTGGCCGCCGTCGCTCATGGCGGTTGCCGGGTCGTGGTGCACCTCGATCATGAGCCCGTCCACGCCCGTGGATGCGGAAGCCCGGGCAAGGGGTCCCACCTGGCAGCGGTGGCCGCCCGCATGGCTGGGGTCCGTAATTATTGGCAAGTGGCTTTCCTTACGCACCACGCACACCGCGGAAAGATCCAGGGTGTTGCGGCTGTGTTTGGCGAAGGTTCTGATGCCGCGCTCGCACAGGACCACCTGCTCGTTGCCCCGTTCCAGAATGTATTCGGCGGCCATGAGCCATTCGTCAATGGTGGCGGACATGCCCCGCTTGAGCATGACCGGTTTTTTCGACTGCCCCGCCCGACGCAACAGGCTGAAGTTCTGCATGTTCCGGGTGCCTATCTGGATCATGTCCGCGTATTCCTCCACCAAATCAAAGACCTCATGATCCATGGCTTCGGTGACGATCTTCAGGCCGGTTTCCTCCCGGACCCGGGCCATGATCTTCAGGCCTTCCTCCCCAAGCCCCTGAAAGGAATAGGGGGATGTGCGGGGTTTGAAAGCGCCGCCCCGGAACATTTCCGCGCCTGCCGCTTTGACGTGCTTTGCAATGGTGAGGGCCTGCTCCAGGCTTTCAATGGCGCAGGGGCCCGCCATGAGCACGGGGCGCCCCTCACCAATGGCCACGTCGCCCATTCGAACGACTGTGGTGGTGGATTTAAACTCCCGGCTGACCAGCTTGTAAGGACGGGTTACGGGTATGAGTTCCTTGACCCCGGGCAATCCCAAAAAGCGCGCCGGGTCCACAGGCCCTTTGTTATGGAGGATGCCAATGGCCATCCTGTGTCCGCCGGGGATGGGCCGGGCGGTGAAACCGGCGGCTTCAATATTTCCGATTACGGCGTCAATCTCTTCCTGAGTGGCGTTTTGTCTCATGACCAGCAGCATTTTCTTTGTCTCCCGAGTGTTGTGTTTGTGTTTCCGCTCTTGGCGGAGAAAATCGTGCAACAAAAAAGGCCGTGGGATCATCCCCACGGCCTTTTTCGGAAGTACAAATAAAAAAAGGACCGTGGGGCTTATGCGTCCCACGATCCTTTTGGCTTTCTATGTCAGCTGAGTGTCAGCTGGGGCCGGATACGAAGACGCACCTCATCCAGGCCTGCCACCAGCAGCAGTTATTCAAAGCAAAAGTTTTATTCAGGGTATTCATTGTTCAAAAAAATCCTTCCCGGACAAAATGGTCCGTTGCTGAACTCATAGAGGAATTGGCCGGGGAGTGTCAAGCACTTTTTTGTCCTCATACCAGTTTGCATTCAAGCAGATAATTATGAGAAGCATGGAAAAAGACGCTGATTTAGGTCAAAGTTTAATACTCCGGAAGATGAATTGTTTCTTCCGGGATTTCAAGCCCCCGGGTAGCCAAAAGGGAACCATCCAGGAAAAGGAGGTTGATGCGGGCCTTGAGAAAGGTTATCAACGCCTCCACCTCGGCCACCTGACTTGCCAGAAGATCACGTTGCGCCTGGCCCACCAGAAGGCCTGTTGATTTTCCGACTCGAAACTTGGCCGTCTCCGCCCTAAGGGTTTCCTCCTTGAATCGACGCGTGATGGCCGTGGCATCCACCAGTTGCCAGGCCCGGTCCTTTTCAATGTATGCCAGTTCCACGTCCTGACGGGTTAGATCCTTGATATTCAGGAGGGCTCGTTGCCTTTGTTCGCGGGTAAGGAGAGTCCTTTTGTGGCGGGCCTTGGCATCCCGGTTACCCACAGGCAACTCAAAGGCCACGCCGCCAGCGACGTCATATGCGGAACCCGTGAGATCACTGGTGGAGCCTCCGAAGGAATCCGCATACCCGGTCTTGCCCAGGCTCACAAAAAGGTCCATACGGGGGAGCAGGCCGTTTTTCGTCTTCACCAGTTCCAGATCATTGCGTTCGATCAGGAGTTCGGCCTGTTTAATGTCCGGTCGCATTGCCAAGGCTTTGTTTATGTGGTCCGAAAGGGGGCCCATATCCAGCTGATCCGCAGCGGGCGCACTTTTTGTAGACAGGTCCCGGCCCGGCAAGGCAAGATCCTGAGGCCGAATGAGACGCAGCACCCGCACAGTGAGGGATTCCACCAGGCTTTTGGCATTGATGAGTGCTTCCCTGCGCAGCGCCACCTCAGCCTCCGCCGCGGCTATCTCGATTTCCGCGAGCTTTCCGACCTCAATTCTGTGGCGGGTTTCATTGAGTTGTTGCTGGGCCAGCGCCATGGATTCCTCCACAATGGCAACCCTGCGTTGAGCCAGAACAAGATCCCAGTAGGATGTTTCCACCCGGGCCACCAGGGCTTCGGTGAATCCACGGAACTCGTACTGGGAAAGGGAGGAGTCCAGGCTCGCCTGACGCAGATTGGCCAGGTTCACAGCCCGTCCCCGGCCCTGAAAAACGGGTTGGACGAGGTCCAAGCCCAGCCGGGTTGCATACTGATCGGGAAGATCGTCTCCGGTGTCCAAATTTGTCTCTGCTCCGGCTGAAACAGTGGCGCCGGTTTGTAATTTCTTTGCCAGCGCCGCATCAAACTCCGCACCGGCGCCTTCGCGTTCATTGCCGCTGCCATCCGCTTCCCTGGTGCTATAAGCAGTCGCACCGGCGGAAAACAGCGGATCAAACACGGCGGATTCCTGGTCCTCATAGGTCCGGAGAATTGCCGGGTTCATGCTTTCCACCTGAATGGAACGGTTGTTTTGCAAAGCCATAATCACCGCCTCTCCCACCGCAATGGAAAGGAAGGCGGAGCTTTTCGGCGCCGGGTCAACCTGTGCCTGATCATTGGGAGGGGAATTTGCACCGGCCCGGGCAAAGGCTGGAAACCAAGCCAATATCAAGCCAAAAACCGCAGTAAGAAGAAAGGAATTCATTGTAAGGCGATTCACTGATTTCCTCCAATATTTTGGGCAAGGGCGTCTTCCATATTTTTTTCGGAGATCAGCCTGCGACCTTTTTTTCCCTCAAAAAGGGAGTAAACAACGGGAATAACCACCAGTGTAATGAGGGTGGAGCTCATGAGGCCTCCGATAACCGCCCTGGCCATGGGCGCCTGGGCCTCACCGCCTTCTCCCATGCCCAGAGCCAGGGGAATAAGACCGAACACCGTGGTCAGGGCCGTCATAAGTATGGGCCTGAGCCTCCTTCGGCCCGCCTCCTCGATAGCTTCGCGCATGGGCATATTGTTCTCCCGGCGCAACAGGTTGGTGTAATCCACCAAAAGGATGGCGTTATTCACCACGATGCCCCCGAGCATGATGCATCCGATGTAAGACTGCATGTTGAAAGTAGTGCCAGTCAAAAAAAGCATGAGAACCACGCCGACAATAGCAAGCGGCACGGAGAACATAACCACAAAGGGGTCGCGCAGGGATTCATACAGGCAGGCCATGACCATATAAACCAGGACCAGGGCCAGGACCAGCCCCAAAGCCAGTTCCCGAAAGGCTTTTTGTTGCTCTTCATAGTCTCCGCCAAACCCGATGGAAAATCCCCGGGGTTCGGGCACGTTCCGGAGTTCCTCCCGGATATCCCCCAGGATGGAACCAAGGTCCCGGCCTTCGATGTTGGCCCGGATTGTAACAATGCGCTCCTGGTCCTTGCGTTCGATCTGGACAGGCCCCAGATGGGGTGTTAGCGAAATAATATTTCTCAGCACCACGGGCACGCCATCGGCGTTGGTGACAGAAAGATCTGTGATTTCCCGAACCGATTGTTTTTCCGCGTCCTTTAGTTTAACGCGTATGGGGTATTCGTCTCCCCCCTCACGGAAGTTGCCGGCCAGAGTACCTGAAAGCACGGTCTGAAGGGTTTCCGCCACGTCTTTCAGGGAAACCTTCAGGGCTTCGGCCTTGGCCCGGTCCACGGTAATGATGCGTTCCGGGGCGCCCAGGTCCCGGCTGACCTGAGCGTCGGTGACACCCTGGACCTTTTCCACAATTTCCTTTACCCGCATGGCCAAAGCCCCGGAAGTTTCCAGGTCATATCCCCGAATTTCCACCTCCACCCGTTCGGTCCCACCGGTCATGCGTCTAATAAGAAACAAGCCCTGACCAGCCCGCGTCCGGATTTCCGCGCCGGGAATATTGGCCAGTTTTTTCCGGAGCACGTTCGCGATCTCCTCACTGGAGCGGGTCCGTTCGAGTTTGGGTTGGAGGGCGATGCGAAATTCAGCCACGTGGCCCCCTCCCCCGTGCCGTAGAGACCCGCCAATGCTGGTCACCACGTTTTTGATTTCCGGAACTTCCCGGTAAATTATCTCCGCGACCTTCCGAACGCTCTGATCCGTTACATCCAGGCGGGTGCCGACCTCCATCTCCATGTTGACCCGGACTTCCCCTTCATCAGCCTGGGGCATGAGTTCCGTGCCAACCAGCGGCGCCAGAGCAAGGCTTCCCGCAAGAACAGCCAGGGCCAGGACCACCACCAGAAATCGATGATTAAGCGCCTGACTCAGCAGGTCTTTGTAGGCCAATTCCAAACTTGAAAATATGGATTCCGAGGCGCGCAGCATGCGATGTCCAATCCCTTGCAGCGTGGCGCCTTCCAGGGCGGAGCGTTTAAAAAAACGGGAAGACAGCATGGGAATGAGGGTCAACGCCATGCCCAAAGAGCACAACAGGGCGAAGGATACCACCAGGGCGAGTTGTTTGAACATGGCTCCGGCCATACCCCGGACAAACACCAGCGGCAAAAAAATCACCAGGGTGGTGAGGGTGCTGGCGACAATGGCGCCTGTCACTTCCTCGGCGCCCCGGATGGCGGCCTGGATGGGTCCCACGCCTGTGGACCGTATTCGAAAAATATTTTCCAAAACCACGATGGCGTTGTCCACCAGCATGCCCACCCCCAGGGCCAATCCTCCCAATGTCATGAGGTTGAGGGTGTACCCGCCAAAATAGACCATGGCGAAGGTGGCGACAATGGACACGGGAATGGCCAGGCTGATGACCACGGTGCTTCTGACGCTCCTTAAAAAAACCAGAAGCACCATAATGGCGAACAGCCCTCCGTAAAGGGCCGAGGAGCCCACGTTCCTAATGGAGCGCCGGATGTATTCCGAGGTGTCGATGATGGGAGACACTGTTATCTGTGGGATGTCCTCGTTGATTGCATCAATTTCGGCAAGCACCCTCTGAGCCACCTCCACGGTGTTGGTGCCCGACTGTTTGTTCACGGAAAGCCTAAGTCCGGGCAGGCCGTTCACCCGGATAATGCGTTGAACTTTTTGCCACCGGTCAGTCACCTCCGCCACTTCCGAGAGCTTTATGGGTACGCCGTCCCGCACGATCAGGGTTGTTTCCCGTATCTGCCCGATATCCACAAACTGACCCGGGGTGCGCAACGTGATGTCATAGTTGCCAGACTCCACACTTCCGGCTGGCAGGGTGATGTTGGCGGATTTGATAGCCTCCACCACTTGGTCCAGAGGAATGTGGAGGGCCTTCAGCTTGTCCGGGAAAAGGTCCACATGGATTTCCCTTTCCAGCCCACCCCATACATCCACGGCCGCAACCCCGGGCACACGCTCTATGCGGTACTGCACCTCATCGTCTATAAGCCGCCGGGTCTGGATGGGGTCCAGGCGGCTGGAAGCCCCCAGGATCAGGATAGGGAAGCTGGCGGGATCGTACTTACGCAGGGCGGGCCGGTCCGCGTCGTCCGGCAACCGGGGTATGACCCGGTCCAGGCGATCCCGGATGTCATTGGCCGCCGCGTCCAGGTCCACTCCCCAGGAGAATGTCACACGCACGCTGGAGTTGCCTTCGGATGACACGGAGGAAACGTCCTCCACCCCGGGAACCGCGCTCATGGCTTCCTCAATGGGCCGTGTCACCAGTTCCTCGATTTCCTCGGGACTGGCGTTCTCGTAGGCGGTGTTTACGGCGAGCGTGGGATAGGAGATGTCCGGCATGAGATCCACGGGCAGGCGGGACAGGGAAACAGTCCCCAATATGATGACGATGAGTGTCACCATGGTGGTAAACACCGGCCTGTGAACCGAAAAACGGGCTATATTCATGGGCGCTTCCCCCCGCGCTGGGCCGAAGCCCCGGGAAGGGATATGGACGCACCGTCCTCCAGCAGATGATGCCCCAGAGTGATGACCTGCCCGGAAATTTCCGGGGCAAGAATTTCCGCCATCCCATTTTCCCTGATGCCAATGGTAACGGGCGCGAACCTGGCCTTCTTGGCCTCCAAATCCGCCAGAAAAATCCCCTGCCCGCCATTTCTGCGCACCAGGGCGGAAACAGGAACCACGGTGGCATTCTCATGGACAGCCAGTTGAATGTTGACCCGCACGAACATTCCCGGGGCCAGCAATCTGTCCGGGTTTTTGATTTCTATTTCCACCCGAGCCTGACGGGATTCCTCCTGAAGCACCGGAGCCCGGCGCATGACCCGGCCTGAAAAGACCCGGTTTTCGTAGGCGTCCGTGTAAACTTCGGCTTCCTGGCCTGGCAGAATATCGGGGTAATCCCTTTCAATAACATTAATGACCGCCAAAACCGAACTGGTATCCACAATGGAGACGATAGGGTCATTTGCCTTGAGCATGGCGCCCTGATCCACAAAGCGCTGGGCCACCTGGCGGGGAGCCAGCGCCTCGTCCCAGGAGGCGTTTATCCTGGCATAGGACAGGCGCACCTCGGCGGCCTTCAATTCAGCCTCTTTTTGCTTGATTTGGGCCTGAGTCACTTCCACTCTGGCCCTGGCGGCGCTATCAAGAGCCTCGGCGCCGTCCAACTCCGCCTCGGATGCCACCTTCTGCCGCCTGAGTTCCTTGACTCGCTGGAATTCCCTGGCTGCCGTCGCCAGCCCGCTTTTGGAGTCCTGCAGATTGGCTCGGCTCACCTCCAGTTCCGCTCGGGCCTGGGCCACCTGTTGGAAGTATTCAGCATTGTCCAGCTCAGCGATCGGGTCGCCGCTACGAATCGTGTCTCCGATGTTGACGAAAAGCCGCTCCAAACGACCCGACACTTTAGGCGCCACCACGTACTGATAGATGGGGTATAGCGTCCCCGTAAAAATGGCCACATCGTGCATGGTTCTTTTTTCCACGGGGCTCGACTCCACCGCCACAGCCCGGGTCCTACGCCCATTGTCCAGTCCTCCGGCTTCCTGGACCTTAAGATACACCTGCCACCCAAGAACCCCGAGCAAAATTGCCGCCAACACGATGAAAACAGTCTTTTTCATAGTTCTTCCTAAATCTCCCAATAAAGGCTTGTTCTATGCATGTCCTGTCCATGCAGGAATAAGTCTACAATTATTTCATCTCCGGCGGCCAATTCTTTTTGCGCTGAATTCATAGTCATAGTCTGTAACAGCCCGGAAGGAATTCGGGCGGAACAAAGGCGTGCTTCACGAAATATGCTCCAATACCTGTGCGGTTCCCTCTTCTTATGAATCAACCGGAATAAAGAATCAATCTGGTTTTTGGCAGGGACTTACCAGAAAATGGTTTTTCTCTTTTTCAGGATATCGTAAATGCTGTTCTGGATGGTATCCCGCACCTGGTTGGATATCTTGGAAACCAGGAGGGGTTCTTCGGCGGGACGGTGCTTGATGTCCGTCACCTGAATAGGCTTGTGAAACCGTATGGTCCATTTGGTGGGCAGGGGGATGACGCCCAAGGGGCCCAGCCATGGAAAAGTGGGCGTTGCCGGCAGGTAGGGCAGGTTAAACATGGAGGCCAGCATTTTCATATTGGCCAGGTTGGGATAAATTTCTTCGGCACCCACTATGGAAACGGGAATAATGGGAACTCCGGCCCGGATAGCCACCCGCACAAAGCCGCCCCTGCCAAAACGGGCCAGTTGGTAGCGTTCGCTGAACGGCTTGCCCACCCCTTTCACGCCCTCGGGAAAAACCAGAACCAGCTCCCCCTCATTTAATAGGCGTTCGGCGTTTTCAGGCAAGGCCTGAACCTGACCCAGCCTGGACAGGCCCAGGCCGACAATGGGCATTTCCGTGGCCCTGGTAAGGTGCAAAGCCCTTATCAAACGGGGTTGGGGATGCTCTGAAGCCACCGCAGTGATGACCATGGCTCCGTCCCAGGGCAATACCCCGGAGTGATTCGCCACCAACAGGGCGCTGCCGTCAGCCGGGACATTCTCCAGACCGGTTGTGGTCACCCTCCAGTATTTTTCGTACATAAACCGGAAAAGGGGCTCCATTTCAGTGACCAGTTCCAGGTCCCGGCCCCATTTGTCCACCTCGTAATCCCCGTCAATGCGGCGGGAAATCACCGCCATTTTTTCTTCCAAAAAGGTGGTTACCCGTTCAAAAAGGGCGGCAAAATCAATGCCCGGCTCCTTATTGCGGCCCTGCTCATCCCTCAGGCGCATTTGCACCAGTTCGGCAAGGATTTGGGTCAGGAGTTCCGTGTCCCCTGAACCCGGGGAGGCCTGGGCGGTCTGGGCCATACCCTGCCTGGAGGATATCATCTCAGCCAGGATTTGCTCCATAAGCAGGGTGATTCTGTCCATTTGGCCGGAGTCGCCGTTGTCCGGAGTGTCCGGGGAATCGCTTTGGGGAAAGTGGGCCTGGCAATATCTTTGGCCTGGAAGGGCTGTATGTTTGCACCGGGTTCCCTTGGCGGTCAGGGACCAGCATTGGGTATCCTGGGACGATTCGCTATTTCCTGGGTCTTGGGGATTCATAAAGATCCTTAGATGGTTTCGTTTTCCAGGCGATTTGACCGGATATATTCCTTCAACAGGTCATGGGCCTCCGGGTTGGACTCGATTTCCCCTTTCTTTGGAACATAACCAAGTATCCTGAGATGCTCGAAAAAGTCAATCACGGTTTGCTTGGACGAAAATTTCGGTGTAAAACCCAACACTTCCTTCATGCGGGTGGTGTCTCCCACAAAGGTGTACTTAAGAAAATCGGTTTCAATGGGAATATAGTCCGCCACAGGGGTTTTTTGCACAAACACGTTGGACAACCGGAGAAAAGGAGCTCCAAAAGGCACGGGCGCCCGTCTGCCTATTCGCAAGGCCTGGCCTATGGGCAGGGCGCCCTCCCCGGAAACATTGAACGGCCCATGTTCATCGCTTTTCAGGGCATGATACAGGGCGGCCACCACGTCTTCCTCATGGGTGAACTGAAACATGGGATCAAACCCGAAGACCATGGGCACGGCAGGCGCTTCCAAATACCGGCGCATGGGCGTGTCCACGTCCGGCCCCAGCACATTGGCAAAACGGAGGATGGTCATTTTGACGTCCGGGTATTCCCTGGAGAATTTGGCCAGGAGTTTTTCCACCTCCCAACGATCCCCCACATAAGGATGGCGATACGGCCCTTTGAAATCCGCGGTTTCCTCCAAAAAGCTCGGATTGCCCGAGGATGCCCCGTACACCTTGGTATCGCTCATGAACAGGACCTTGGGCACTTCTCCTGCGGCGCAGGCAGCCAAAAGATCCTGGACGCCCATGACGTTCAGGTCAAAAATTTCCTCGGAATGGGAATAGGCGTCCAAAAACTGCAAGTGGCATACAGAATCCACCTCCGAGGTTTTGATGAGTTCGGCGATAAGCGGGTTGTGCAGATCCACCTGAAAGAACTCGGTCCGTTTCAGGGTGAAGTCCGGCGCCTTATAGTCCAGCCCCAGAATGACCTCGAATTCAGGGTCATTTTCCAGAAGCGGCACAAGTTTTCTACCCCAGGGGCTACATACCCCGGTCACGAGAACTGAGCGCTTTTTTTGAACCATAAGTTATGGATCCTTATCAGAAGATTGTTTTAAGGCCCGAAAAAGCATGAAAAAATGCAGGCGCAACCCGGCTCTAGTCAAACAGAGCCTCCTTCCCACTTGGCACTAGTCAATATGGGATTATTAATACGCCAATGGGGATAAATCAAGCATTCAATACCCTCCAAAATAAAAAACAGAACCCGGACTATGTCAATTCCAGGCCGTTTATCACCCCATGGCACCGGCAGGCCGTACAGACAAGTACAGGACCGGATGCTGCAAGCACCTGTTTTTCAGCCAAAAACAGATCATCCGGCTTGATCCCGCCCACTCCGGGCGTCAACTGATAACTTTGAATGACTACCTGCGTATAACCAGGCGCCTGCATACGCCGAAAAATATCGAATAAATTTTCCCTGGGCAGGCCGGTCTTGAAACAGTGGTGTTCAGGCTCCGGGCAGTTATCCGGGCACAGGAAATCCGCCTGGCTGGCGTATAGCGTTCCTTGCTGTCCCCATAAAGGATTGGGAACCTGGTCCGCAATTTCAAACGGCACGGGCAAGGGCCAGGGAGATTTTTCCCTTTCCAGGCGGGCCATGATCCACTCATAGGCCATGTGAACGGGGATGGCCGGAACAATCCAATCCGGGGCGTTTTCCCGGCTCAGCGCGTTGAAGAGGAACTCCCCGCCCGGCATGTGTAAAGCCTCCACCCCGGAATCCAGGGCGTCCAAAGCGTCCTGATCATTATCCACGACCGTTATCAAAGCCGGGGGATGCTTCTCCCGGATTCTTTCCGCCGCAATCCGGCCGAATTTTCCCGCGCCTAAAATCCAAAAACCCATGGCCTGTATGCCATTCCTTTCCTGGACACAACCAAACACCCGGGACTGGGGCTTGCCTTTTGCGCCATATGCGGTTAGTACATGGAAAAACATGCCATTGGCAACCCAAATCCTGCAAAACGGGCCTTCTGGTCCGTCCAACCGGGGAGAAAACCCATGCAAATAGGCCTCATGAACCACCCTGCCCTGCCCTTGCCGGAGCAAATCAACGCCATGGGCCAGGCCGGGTACGATTTTCTGGACCTGACCATTGAAGGTCCCTGCGCATTGAACCCGGACGTAGACAAGGTGCGGAAACTCCTGGACAAATACAAGCTGAACGTGGTGGGCCATACAGACCCCTGCCTGCCCTATGCTTATCCGATCGATGAAGTCCGAAACGCCTGCTATAAGGAACTGGAACGGTGCGCCCGCATTTTCCAGGCATTAGGCGCTGCCGTCATGAATATCCACCCCTGCTACACCGCCCCGCCCGGGGCCAAGTCCGCCCGGGTGAAGGCGCATGTTGAGGTTCTCAAGCCCCTGAGCCAAATGGCGAAAAGCCATGGCCTGAAACTGGTGCTGGAAAATTTCTCGGCCCCCTTTGACACGGTGGAGACTTTTTCCCTTCTGCTGGATGAAATCCCCGACCTGGGCCTGCACCTGGATGTGGGACATACCCATTTTGGAGCCGACGACGCCCTCGGCTTTTTCAAAAAACTGGGCCATAAAATCGACCATGTTCATTTTTCCGACAACCGGGGCAACGCAGACCATCACATGCCCCTTGGGGTGGGAGGCGTTGACTGGAAATCCGTAATAGAAGCCCTGAAACGCACAGGCTATGACCAAACCATCACCCTGGAAGTCTTTTGCCAGGACCAGGATATGTTCTGGAAATATGCGGACCTGAGCCGCCAACTGGTTCGCAGCCTGTGGGACGCCGCCTGACATGACTGATCGCAACAACAAAAAACCAGGGAACGCCCTGGATATGCTTAGGCGAAACAGCCACGGGGATGATTCGCTTTTTCTGCGACCGGATTTCCAATGGGGCGTTTTGCTGTTCCTCATTGCCCTGGCAATCAGAATCGCCTTTTATTTTATTTTGTGCGACGCCCAGGTGTTCGCCAAATACACGGTCCTGGCGCGGGAAATGGCCAACGGCGCAGACCTGGGCCAAAGGCTCCTGGATGTGAGCCCCTTTTACCTGAGCCTGCTTGGGGCCTTGGCGAAAATCGCCCCCCGGACCCTGGACTATCTGCCGTTTATCCAGCTTGTGGCCGGCGCATTGGTGTGCCTGCTCATCTACGCCCTGGGGTTGAGGCTTTTCACAAGGCAGGTGGGCTTTGCGGCGGGGCTGATTTACGCCATGTACGGCAACGGCATGATTTTGGAATCCACCCTGGAGCCCTATGTCTTTGTTCTGCTTTTTAACGGGATTTCCATTTATCTGCTGACCCGGGCCGCCCATGGACAGGAGGCGTCGCCCTGGCTCATTGCCGGCGCCGGAATTTTTTCAGGGCTTTCCGTCCTCGCCAAGCCTAATTTCATTTTATTTATAATTTTTGCATGTGTGTGGATTCATTTTGCTTTAAGAAATTCAAAAATATATAACAAAGCCAACCTGTACCCTCTCCTTTATATTATAACCGCCATGATGGTTATAGCGCCGGTTACAGTACGCAATTATGTCAAATTCAACGATTTTGTGTTGGTTACTGCGGATTACGGCAAGGTGTTCTTTCACGGAAACGCCGGAGCCACCACGGTCTTCATCCCCCAATATCTTCCGGGCCAGGACAAGCCCCCTGCCGGAGAATTGCCAGTGGATTACGCCCACGTGGTGTTCCGAAAAAAGGCCTCGGAACTGGCGGGACGCCCCCTTTCCCCGTCAGAGGCGGCCCGGTTCTGGACCCGGTTCACCCTGGCTGATTTTAAAAAACATCCCTGGAAGCACGTCCAGCTGGAAGGCCGCAAGCTGGCCCTGTTTTTCCATAATTTCGAGATTCACCACATCCAGGCGAACCATTACAGGTATGTAAGGTCATTGGGATACCCCTTTGTGGGCTTCGGCCTGATTGCGTCCCTGGGATTGTTGGGGATGGTCCTGTGTCTGAAGCAGGGAAAACGCTTTGCTCTCCTGTACGGAGTGGTCGGCGTATATTTGGTTTCAGGCCTGATTTTTGTAGTCAATTCCCGATACCGGGCTCCTGCGGTCCCCTATTTATGCCTGTTCGCCGGAGCGGTCTTTCACTACACCGCCGCATTTTTTGTGGAGCGGAAAAACATGGCCCTGGCCGCCAGCCTCCTGGCACTGGCCTGCCTCCTGGCCCTCACCCACTGGACCTACGCCGACCAAATCAAGGAGTACATGGGCGCCGTCCTAAGCATGTATCCTGATTTGAAAACAACAACATCAACAAATTGATATTACATAAAAAAGACGAAATGCTATAGCACCCGGTACTGACCGCCTGCGAGGGTAACCCTGCCCTGGACTTCCAGCCGGGCAAGATGCTTGGAAATCATGTTGCGTTCGAAAAAACGGTACAGGACTTCCCCTCCGGGAAAATACTTCTTATAAATGGGCTTGAGAGCCAGGATTTCCTCCAGGGTCTTGGGGGCATCCAGGGTTTCCAGGATGGATTGGTCATTGCGGGCGAATTTATCCTGGAAAGCCTGCAAAGCCCGGCCTGCGTTTTTAAATATGGGAGGCCTATGGGAACTGGCCGCCACAGCGGGTTTCAGAGCCATGACCTTGTCCAGGGATTCCATAAAGGCCTGGATATCGCTTTCCGGATTTCCACAAAAAGGGCCAAAGCCGGTCAGGTCGATGTCAAAAGACATAAGGATTTTATTTTCAGGCTCCCAAAAGCAAAAATGGTCTTCCAAATGTCCGGGTGTATGAATGGCTTGGAGGGTGATTCCCCCGAAATCCAGGATATCGCCGTCAGAAAAAGTTCCCGTGGCTTCGTAATCCTCAATGCCTGTGAACTGCCGGACAAAGGTTTTCCAAAAGTCCATCACTTTGGGATCAGGCCCCACCAGACGCGTGGCCAATATGTCGAGTGTGCCGGTTTCCATGGAACGAACGTCTGGCGTAAAAATATCGATGCCCCGGAACAAAAAATTCCCGGCAATATGGTCCGGGTGGGCGTGGGAGTTGTATACCGCTTCAATAGGAAATTCCTCCATCAGGGCGCGGCATACATCCAGGCCGCAGCCCGTGTCAATGAGCACGGTTTTTTCGCCGCGTATCAGGAACGAATGGGACAGGGGAAAACGGCCTTCATTGGGGGCATTCACCAAAAAGAGCTTGTCGCTCAGGGGAACAAGGTCCAGCTTGGACATATTTTATTCCTTAAAATTCAACTTTCCGGACTATCCGAAAGTGTAATGTCGTTTACAAATCTCTGTATGCAAGCCAGCGGGCTGCATTAGCACAAGGAAACCATATTGAACGGCTCTATATGGCTGGATTGATTCAGGCCTTAGATTATAGCCATAACAATGGTGGAATCGTCGGTGCTGCCTGCTTTTCGAATGATTTCCATCACCGCCCGGGCCTTGTGTTCCAGGCTTTCCTCACCTGCCAGGATGCGGGCCAAAGCCCCCGGGGTAATATGATCGTGGACACCGTCCGTGGTGAGCATGAACAAGGCGCCCGGACTGATTTCCAGGGCGCCTGTCACGGGTTCGCAATCGCCGCAACCCACGCACTGGTCCAGGAGTCTCAATCCCGGATGGCCGCACACCTCCGAAGCCGCGATTTCCCCCTCGTCCGCCAGGAACCAAGCCATGTTCTGGTCCTTGGTGATAAAGCGCAGCCTGCCCTTTTCAAAGGCCACTAACCGACTGTCCCCCACATGCACCCATTGGGCTGTTCCGTCCTTGATCACTACCGCCGTCAGGGTCGCGCCCATATCTTCCATGCATGCGTCTTCCGACGCCTTGCACGAAATGGCCTGATCCGACTCCAGCACCAGTTTTTCCATGATTGAATGGGAGGAAATATCCCTCCCGTCCAGGGTGTCCAGACTATCCATGACCATTTGAGCGGCCACGCCCCCGCCTGCGGACGATCCCATGCCATCGGCAATGGCCAGGAGAACGGTTCCGTCTTTGAACTCCTTCACCAGATACCGGTCCTGGTTTTCGTTCCGTTTCAGGCCTATGGTGCTTAAGGCAAATGATTCCACACACACACCTTCCTTTTAAATATCGCGAAAATCCGCGGCTTTTACCATGACTCCCAGTTCCTTGACTTTGATGGAGAACTCCTCGGTCAGACGGGTGATCTCCTCTTGTTTGCCATCCTCATATATGAGGAACAGGGTGGTCATTTTACGAATTGGAACCGCGCACTCGGGCTGGAGATCGCACTGGGGCAATATGGCGGTCAAATCCTCCATGATTTCCCGTGCGTTGGCGTAGCGTTCGTCCGGGTTCCTTTTACCAGCCTTGCAAATCATATCCCTCAGGGCCCGGGGCAGGTCCGAAACCTTTTCGGCCGGATCAGGCGCGTCCCGGGTCAAATGACCGTCCAGCAAAGCCTGCACATCGCTGCCGGGAAAGGCCCGCTCCCCTGTGACCATTTCGTAGGCGGCCAGGCCGAGGGAGTAGATGTCGGTCCGTTCGTCCACCGGGTCTCCGTCAATCTGCTCCGGCGACATAAATGCCGCCGTGCCCGAGGCGCCGAAGTCCTCGGTGCCTGTCTGGCAGGCCAGGCCGAAATCCATGATTTTCAGCCTATCCCCAACCTGGATGAACAGGTTGGAGGTGTTGATGTCGCGGTGGATGATTCCGTGCTGATGGGCATATTCCAGGCCCCGGCAGGTTTGGACGATGAAGTCCGCCGCCAGTAGGGGCGACAGCCTGCCCAGGCGATTAATCATCGTGGAAAGAAGTTCCCCCTGGAGCAGTTCCATGATGATGAAAACGGTCCGGTATAACTCCTCAATATCATGGACTTTGACGATATTGTCGTGATTGAGTTTGGCGATGCTTTCGGCCTCGTTGCGGAAGCTGGCCAGGAAGTCGGAATCCAGGGCTTTGTCGTGGTGCAGCATCTTAATGGCCACGGGCATTTCCAAAACGGTGTGGACTCCCTTATACACAATGGAAAACCCGCCCCGTCCCAGAATCTCCCGGGCTGTGTACTTGCCGATGGCCCTGTCGGCAATGGGCCGGTTGGTGTCCAGGCGGTTGGCCACCAGTTCGGTAAGGAACTCCATGAGGTCGCGGTCCTTTTCCACCATGGCTTCGAACTGATCCCGGCGAACCACCCACAGGCACATGGCGGTTTCGGCCTCGGCATGGGAGGAATAGGGCGCGCCGGTCAGGAGGGCTGTAACGCCCACAATGTCCCCCAGTCCCCGATGGCCCACGGTATGGACTTCCCCGGCTTTTTCCACCAGCATCCGGCAAGAGCCTTTTTGGATGATGTACGCGTTGTCTCCGGGGGTGTCCTGGGTGATGAACCGCTCCCCTTTGGCGACATGTTTGAACTCCAGCCCGTCCACCAGGGGTTTGGCGCCGTCCATGGTGACGAAACGGAGAAATTTTGTGCGCAGGTCTCCGGCGTCCTCGGTTTCATGGACCTTTTGGAAAAACGGGCAGGCAAGGCAGGATGTGAGATTGTCCCCGTCCTTGTCAGGAGTATGATTGTGGCACAGGGTATTGTCCACAGCCCAGCACAGGCGTCCCCCGTTTGTTCCGCCATTGACGCCGTCCAGGGCAGCATCGGTGGATGCCGGGCATGGGCCGGACTCATCCACATGCATGCCTCCGGGCTCTTTTCCGCACCCGGTATACTCCCAACAATTGAGTTGTTTCTGGTCATCAGCCATGGATACCCCTTAAGAATTGAGGATTGACATGGGCAGGAGCATAGTTTCAGGGCTGGAAAGTGTCAATCATTTAGGACATGCAAAAAGGGATTGCCGTGGACCATGATCGCTAATCCGGCCTGTTCCCTACCCATGGTCATTCCCGAATGTCCTAGTCGGGAATGACAGGCTTGGGCCACCCTACTGCTATTTTATGGCGCCAGCGCCACCCGCCCAAGTCATCGTTTTGAACCGCTCGGAGGCCTTCTCCCTCCAGTCTTCGTCCCTTCCCCCCACGCGGGGGAGGCTTGTCCGCCTCTGACAGGGACAGGATGGGGGCAAGCAAACAGCCCTCTAATTACTCCAATAACCAAGCCATTTCCCATCCTTGCAATTATCAGGGGCTTTGTGGTACGCTTTTCGTCAATTCTATTCTTATTGCCGCACTTGCCTTAAGCCTTTGGGCGATCAGCCGTTCAAACACAGCATAAAGGGCGGGCCGCCAGGCCTGCCGGGATCACAAGGAGGGGCTATTCATGGCCGAACCCAAGATCGGTGTCTGGATTTGCAATTGCAAAGGCCGGATTTCAGGAAGTCTGGACACGGCGCACCTGACGCAGGAAGCCGCCAAACTCCCCAACGTGGTGTTTGTCAAGGAAACGGATATCCTGTGCAGCCAGGGGGAAATGGAAAACCTCCGGCAAGAGATCGGGGAATCCGGCGCGGACCGGGTTCTTTTCGCCGGTTGCTCCCCCAGAACATCTCTCCGCTTTCCCGAGGAATTCATCACCGCCACCCTTCAAAAAACAGGCGTCAACCGGGCCATGTACGAGGTCGCCAACATCCGGGAGCAATGCGCCTGGCTCCATGAACCCGGACCGGAAACCACGGCCAAAGCCCTGGACGAAATCGCCATGGCCCACGCCCGGCTGCGCCTGGACAGGGAAAGCCTGCCTGACGTGCTGATTTCGGACAAAGCCCTGGTGATCGGCGGCGGTCCCGCGGGCCTTGCCGCGGCCAAGGATCTGGCAGGGGTGGGCAAGGAAGTGGACATTGTGGAAAAGGGGACCTATCTGGGCGGCAGGCTGTGCCAGATATCCCTTTTGTTCCAGTCGGAAAACTGGGCCGGAAAATGCGTGAGCATGTGCGTGGGGCCTGTGCAGGCTTCCGGGGTGGTCATGAATCCCCTCATCGGCGTGCACACCCAGTCCAGGATTTCGCATATAGAAAAAGAGGACGGCAACTTTCTGGCCACCATCCAATGCGCCCCCAAATACGTGGACGAAGACAAATGCACTGCCTGCGGGGAATGCGCCAGGGTGTGCCCCGAATACGCCCTCAGCTCCTACGACGAGGGCCTGTTCTCCCGCAAGGCCATCGACAAGGATTTTGTGCGGGCCGTGCCCGACGTCTACAACATCATGGACAGTTTTTGCACAAAATGCGGAGAGTGCGAAAAAATCTGCCCCACCCAAGCCATTGACCTGAGCGCCAAGCTCAGTATTATTCAGGATACATACGGCGCCGTGTTCCTGGGCACAGGCTTTGACGCGGCCACGGTACATAATCGCCCGGAACTGGGATACGCCTCCCCGGACGTGGTGACGGGCATGGAGTTTGAACGGCTTCTGGAGCATGGCGTCAAAAGACCCTCGGACGGTGAAACGCCCGAACACATCGTGTTTGTGCTGTGCGCAGGGTCCCGGGCGACCCGGGACAAAGAGGGCCAGGGCGTGCCCCACTGCTCCAAAACCTGCTGCGGCATCACCATGAAGCAGGCCATGCGGGTGGCTCAGGGCATGATGGAAACCGAGGTGACCATCATTTACTACTACGACATCCGCACCTACGAACGCACCTTTGAAAGCCTCTACGACACCGTGCAAAAAATGGGCATTGAGTTCGTGAAGGGGAATATTGACGCCATCACCGCTTCCGAAGAAGGCGGCCTGGCCGTCTCCCTCAACCAGCTTGACGACCAAACCGAATCCTCGGGCGGGGAGCATGTGTTCGAGGACGGCAAGCTGCTCCTTAACGCGGACATGATCGTGCTGGCTTCGGCTCAACTCCCTCAAAAGGACCCGGATAACCTCATCACCCAACTCCAGTTGAGGACCGACGAGGCGGGTTTTCCCATTGAAAACCAGCCCCGCATATTCCGGCCAACGGAGTCGCTGGTGGACCGGGTCTATGTGATCGGCGCGGCCTCCGGTCCCAAGGTGGTGCAGCAAGCCGTGGAACAGGGACATGCCGCCGCCATGAATGTGTTGCCCTATTTCCTCAAGGGCAAAAAGGAGATGGGCAAGTTCGCCAGCCGCATTGATCCGGATTACTGTGTTTCCTGCCGCATATGCGAGACCGTTTGCCCCCACGGCGCCATCAAATTCACAACAGAGGGTATGGTATGCGATCCGGCCTTTTGCCAGGCCTGCGGATTCTGCGCCGCCGCCTGCCCTACCCACGCAGCCTCTTTGGTCAATTTTTCGGACCAACAAATTCTGGACCAGGTGGACGTGGCGTTTAAAGGCGTCAAAAACGGAGATCCAAAAATCCTGGCCCTGTTGTGCTACTGGTGCTCCTATGCCGCAGCCGACATGGCCAGTATAAACGGCTTGAAAGCCCTCACCAATTTCCGGAGCATACGCATCCGTTGCTCCTCCTCCGTAAACACCGCCCTGATTATGGAAATGTTCAAACAAGGCGTGGACGGAATCCTGGTGGGAGGATGCCCGCCCCAGGGCTGCCATCACATCAACGGCAACTATCTCACGGACAAACGCACGGCCCTCATGCACAATCTCATGGAGCAACTGGGATTGAGCACCACCCGCCTGCGCTTTGACTACATTGGGGTGTCCAACTACCAGCTTTTTGTGGATACCATCGCAGACATGGACAAAAAACTGCGCGACCTGGGACCCAACCCGGCGGGCCGGGACCTGAACCGGTAAGGGGGGATGCGACATGGATAAAAAAATCACAATGGCCATCAACTGGGCAGGGGCCTGCGGCGGATGCGACGTCGCCATCCTGGACATGGAGGAAATGCTTTTTGACATCGTGGACATCGCCGACATTGTCTACTGGCCCGTCGCCATGGATTTCAAACGGGACGACCTCATTGCCATGAAAAACGGCAGCATCGACATTGTGCTGTTTAACGGCACGGTGCGCACCTCGGAGCAGGAGGAGGACGCCCGCATTCTTCGGGACCGGTGCAAGGTGATGATCGCATTCGGGGCCTGTTCCGCCTTTGGCGGAATTCCCGGTCTGGCCAATGTTTCGGACAGGGAGGAAATCTTCCGGGTTTCCTATGAAGACACGCCCTCCACGGTGAACCCGGACGGAGTCCGACCCCAAACCTCTTGCCATGTGAACGGCGATACCATCACCCTGCCCGAGTTTTACGACACGGTGAAAACCCTGGACCAGGTGGTGGACGTGGATTATTACGTGCCCGGATGCCCGCCCACAAGCAACACCATCGCCCAGGCCGTGGGTGTGATCGCCGCATATGCCAAGGGGGAGGACCTGCCGCCCAGGGGAGCGTCCATCTCATCTCCCAAAGCATTATGCGAGGAATGCAAAAGGGCGGCCACCAAAACCGGCCAGCGCATCCCGGAAGTCATCCGTCCCCACGAAGTGGTGGCAGACCCTGACCGTTGCTTTCTGGAGCAGGGCATTCTGTGCATGGGGCCTTTTACCGCAGGAGGATGCGGAGGCAACTGCATCAACGCCAACATGCCATGCCGGGGGTGCTACGGCCCCACCAGCAAGCTGCTGGACCCCGGAGCCGAGGCTCTTTCCACCTTCGGGTCCATTGTGGGCAAGGGCGGGGAGGATTTTCAGCTACGCGGGCAAATGAAAGCCCCGGTGAACAATATCAAGGACCCCATAGGCTCCTTTTACCGGTTTACCTTTCCCAGCGCCCTGGTGAACAGGACGGTCAAGGAAGGGAAAAACAAATAGGAGACGTGTCAGGATAATGATTCCGTAAGAAACGGATCAGCCATAAAGGAAAATCGCCATGAGCCAGAAAATCACCATTTCTCCCATAACCCGGCTGGAAGGCCACGGCAAGATCGACATTTTGTTGGATGACGATGGCAATGTGAAGGACTGTTATTTCCAGGTGGTGGAGTTAAGGGGTTTTGAACGTTTTTGCCAGGGACGGCCCGTGGAGGAATTGCCCCGGATCATGCCCAAAATCTGCGGCGTATGCCCGGGCGCCCACCACATGGCCTCGTCCAAGGCCGCCGACGCGGTGTACGGCATCATCATTCCGCCCACGGCGAAAAAACTTAGGGAGCTGTTTTATAACGCCCATATTTCCCACAGCCATATTCTTCATTTTTTCGCCCTGGCTGCGCCGGATTTTATTCCCGGCCCGGGGGCTGACCCTGCCAAACGGAACATCCTGGGCCTCATTGACGTGGTGGGCAAGGATATTGGCCGGGCTGTAATAAGAAACCGGGGATACGCCCAAAAAATCCAGGAAATCATCTGCGGCCATGCCATCCATCCGGTGGGGTCCCTGCCCGGAGGGCTTTCCAAACCCATCACCGAGGAGGAACGGGTGGAAATCGAAATCATGGCCGGTTCCATGGTGGATTTTGCCCAGACCGCGTTGCAGATTTTCCAGGACTTGGTTCTGGCTAATCCCCAATACAAGGAACTCATTACCGGCGATACCTACTATCACGAAACCTATTATGCGGGCATGGTGGACGAAAACAACAAAGTCAATTTCTACGACGGCAAGATTCGGGTAAAGGACCCGGACGGCCAGGAACTGGCTAAATTCCCGGTAAGCGATTACCTGGAACATATCGGCGAGCACGTGGAGCCCTGGACGTACTTAAAATTCCCCTTTTTAAAGGCCATTGGCTGGAAAGGCATGAAAGACGGCAGGGATTCAGGCGTGTACCGGGTCAATTCCCTGGCCCGATTGAACGTGTCAGACGGCATGTCCACGCCTCTGGCCCAAAAGGCTTATGACGACCTGTTCGGATTTTTCGGATGCAAGCCGGTGCATAACACCCTGGCTTTCCACTGGGCCAGGTTGGTGGAAAACCTGTTTGCCGCCGAAGAAGTGTTGAGGCTTGCCACAGACCCGGAAATCACGGGCAAAGACGTGAGAACCCTTCCCACCCAAACCCCTTCGGAAGGCGTGGGAGCGGTGGAGGCGGCCCGGGGAACCCTGTATCACCACTACGTGACGGACAGCGCAGGCATGGTGACCAAGGTCAATCTCATTGTGGCCACGGCCCAAAACAACGCGGGCATGGGCATGTCCGTCAAGAAGGCTGCGGAAAAGCTCATCAAAAACGGGGCGGCTGACGACAAATTATTAAACATGGTGGAAATGGGGTTCCGGGCTTATGATCCCTGTCTGGCCTGCGCCACTCACTGTCTGCCGGGCCAGTCGCCCCTGGAAGTGCGCATTTTCAAGCAGGGCCAATTGGTCAGGCATCTCTCCAGGAATCTGGATTAATGTCCATAAAAACCCAGGTGCTTGGATTAGGCAATGCAGTGCTGTGCGACGATAGCGCGGGCATACAGGTTCTGGACAGGCTGAAACAGCATGCGTTAGGACCGGAAGTGACCCTGACCATGGGAGGCACGGGCGGCCTGGCCCTTGTGGATATGATCCTGGATTGCGACCGTCTGGTCATTGTAGACGCCATTATGACAGGCGCGGAACCAGGCGCCGTCCATAAACTGGGCGTGAAGGATCTGGAATCCGCCATGCCTTTTCATATGGTTTCCAGCCATGGTCCGGGCTTGTTGGAGATCTTCCGACTGCGGGAGGCGCTGCTGGACCTTCCCCTGCCCCGCGAGATTATCATCCTTGCTATTGAAGCGGCGGACACGGCCACCCTGTCCGAAACATGCACACCGGAGGTTGAAAAGGCGGTGGCACGGGTGGCGGATCAAATTTTGAATATGTTATGAGCTTTGGGAAGTTTTCCCGGCATGCCCCCCCCTGGCCCTAATGTTTGCCCGGCAATAGGGCGATATTCCTGCGGGCCTCCGTCCAGCACTTTGCGAATAGTGTAGGCAAATTCCTGCATAAGCACGGGTTTGGTGACGTATTCCATAATTCCCAGTTCCCTGGCCAGGGATTCGGAAAATTTCTCGGAAAAACCGGTGCACATGATGACGGGAATTTGAGGTCTGAGGCTGAACAATTGCTTTACCAACTTGTCCCCGGTCATTTCCGGCATGTTATAGTCCGTAATGACCATATCGTATTTACCCGGATTCTCCTGGAATTTTTTCCAGGCCTCCTTTCCCGAAGCCAAAGCCGTCACTTGGTATCCCAGGCGTTCCAGGGTCTGGCGCGTCATATCCAGAATGGGTTTTTCATCATCCACCAACAAAATCCATTCGTTTCCCGGGGGGAGATCCCGGATGTCCACCACATGAGCGGTTTCCGGCAAAGCGCCGTCCGCTGGCAAGATGACTGTATAGATAAGGCCTTTCCCGGATTTGGAACTAATCTGAAAATCTCCGTTATGCCTTTTGACGATAGACTGAGCCAGCACCAGACTCACGCCGCCTTCCTGACCGTAAATATCTTTAAAAATTAATGAATTATATATTTTCGGCGCAATATCCTTCCCGGCGCCGGGACCGGAGTCGGACACAGTCAGGCAGAGGTGTTTGCCGGGGCCTAAAATGGAATCAGGAAGCAGGTCAGCCTGGCTGACAGATTTTTCCTCCAGGGTGATAGTCAATTCCCCGCCCGTTGGGGCCATGGAATTCAAGGCCCGTGAGCACAGAATATTAATGAGCTGGCGAATTCTCGGAGAATCGCCCTGCACCGGGGTGCATTGGTCGCTTATGCGCTTGGTGAGCCGAACATTCGGGGGAAGATATTCCTGGATTCGCCGAATGGCCCCCGACGCCACCAGGGCCACATTGACGGGTTGGTTGCGTTGTTTGGGCAATTTTCCAAATTCATTGATCTGGCTGGCAAGGTCGGAGGCTTCCCGCCCCAGACGCATGATTCTCACGATATCCTCCCTGGCCGGGTGATCCGGTTCCAGGCTTTGCGTCGCCATTTCCGCGTAACCTAAAATGGGAGTGAGATACCTGCCGAAATCATGGGCAATTCCTCCGGCTAACGCTCCCAAAGCCTGATTCTTCCTGACCTGACGCAACTGCTCCTCCAGGTTAGCCTTTTCCTGTTCCGCGTATTTCCTTTTGGTGATATCTAGGCAAGTCATTAGCACAGCATCCTGGTTTTGGTACCGGATAAAGGCGCCGGAAGCCTCTATCCAAACAAGATTTCCGTCCCTGTCTGTGAGGCGGTATTCCAGCAACGGAGGGACGGGCTTTTTTTCCAGATACCTATCCACACATTTAGCCACAGAGGGCCAATCCCCGGGGTGGACCCACTTTTTCATTTGATCCAGACCAGTGGCTTTAAGTTCATGGGGGGAGTACCCCAGTATCATGCTGAGGGATCGGTTGGAATAGAGCAATGAAGGAGGATTGACGCCAAATATGGCAAGACCCTGAACAGATTGCTCCACCAGGGTCATGTACTTTTCCTCGCTTTCCCGCAGGGCGGTTTCCGAGCGGCTTAGCCGGGTCAAATCCGTATGGGCGCCAAGGATACGCAAGGTGTTTCCCTGGGAATCACGCTGGCCATAGCCTCGTACCAGGAAGGTATGGTAAGTTCCATCCTTGCGCCTCATGCGGCATTCCAGCTCAAAGGAGTCCCCGCCCTCCTTGGAGCGCATGGAATCCAGGACTTTGCTCACACGGTCCTTGTCCTCGGGATGCAGGCGGCCTGTAAACTCGTCCAGGGTATGGCCTATCTCCTCTTCCTCGTAACCAAGCATTGTCTTCCACGCCGGAGAAAAAAGGAACGTGTGTTCCTGCAGGTTCCAATCCCACAGGCCTTCACGGGACCCTTTTATAGCCAGGGCGAAACGTTCTTCACTCGCCTCCAAGGCCTGACTGGCGATCATCTGCGCCCGGGCTTTCTCATGCATGGAATCTGCAGCAATTCTTTCCTTGTGCAACGCCCTTGTCATGCCATTGGTGACCGCCACAATCATGGTAGTGACCACGGTGTTGATAAAAATGAAATTGACTGCCAGGACACCCCATCTAAAAACCGGTTGATCCTGTGGTACGCTCCACTCCATATAGCCTGTGCCCAATAATACTCCCACGGCCGCCATAGCTATGGCATTCATGATGCCCGCATAAACCGCGGCGCGCAACCCCAACAAGACCGTCGCCATGACCTGGAATAAGAACAGGTAGATCATTCCGGCGCGCAAGGGACCCAGTTTGATAAAAATCGCCAAACCCAAAATGTATACCAAAAGGCACAGACTGTAAGCCCGGGTTTTGTAACTGAGATAATTCCGAAAAAGCAAGAGACTCAAAATCCATTCATAGACCAGAAAATCCAGGGCGGACATACCCCATTGTCCCTCCGTTATTGTGAGGATTGCGCTTGGCAACAGCACCACGGCTCCCAGCACCGCACTGCCCAACACCACTAACTGGAGCAATTGTTCCCGCAAGGATAACCAGGCAGGTTCCGACTCCGGCCCGAAGGAAAGCACCAAGGAAAACCCATTTTTTAACCGTTGTATCAAAGAGTTCATGAGGGCATGGTCCTGTTTGCCTGGTATGTATTCCGTTTATTCCTGCATCTATCCTGTTTGCCAAGGACATCCGGGAGGAAACCCCTGGCGGAAGGCATCTTGAAAAATAAGCAAATATCGTGCCGCGGACTTATATGAAAGTAGATCTTCGCCTGCGTGGTGAAATGGGTTTTACTAAAGGGATACTTCAATAGTTTCCTCAAAAAGACCGAAGGACTCAAATAAGCCCTATCCTTATTTATTGACCGATTAATGCATCTGTGCCATTACTGTGACAGGATGGACACCCCCTATACTCACCCAAATTTATTTGAAAGGAACTTCCATGAAAAGATTTCTTGCTGCGGCGCTATGCCTTGTTCTTGCGGTTTTCGCACTCAACACCTCGGCCTTTGCCTTACAGGGGACCGTTGCTTTCGTTCCCCCGGACCTGGAAAATCTGGTGGTTTTCGGGGATAGCCTGTCGGATTCCGGTAATGTTTTTACCCTATACGCCGGGACAAATCCGGACACCGAGGAATACTGGCAAGGGCGTTTTTCTAACGGCCCTGTGTGGTCTGAGGTCATGGCCAACTTCATGGGGACGGAGAACACCTTTCTTTTGACCGAGACGTCATTTATGGAACCTTCCCGCAAGTTGATGGTAGTAGAAAATCCCCCCATTTCCGCCTATGCCACCCCGTTCTTTTTCAACAACGCCTTTGGGGGAGCTGATACAAGTGACTCCTACACCGATTTCGGCTATCAAATAGACGCTTGGCAAGCCATGGAACTGACCATCCCTGATAAAACCCTGGTGGTGGTGTGGATCGGCGGCAACGACTTTTTGGGCATGGCCCCGGGTGCGGATCCAAATGTCGTAATTGGCACAGCAGTTCAAAACATCTATGACGGTTTGGTGGATATCGCCGCCCTGGGCGCCACCCACATCGCCGTATGCAACCTGCCTAACCTGGGCGACACTCCTCGGTATAACGCAACTCCCGAGAAAGCCGCTGTCACACAACTGACCATGGGCTTTAACCAAGCCTTGGCCGCAACGTTACAATTGTTTATGGGCAATTACGGGCAAGTCGCTGTATATCCCATCGATATGTTCGCCATGTCCGAGGCAACCCACGCCAATCCGGGTTTATACGGCGTTACCAATTTGGTCGATGGCGCTCTTTACGAGGGAGAAACCTTTGACTCGGCGGACGGCTACCTTTACTGGGACGGAGTGCACCCCACCAAAGCAGCCCATGAGCAGCTTGGCGCAAAGGTTTACGGAACGGTTTTCATAGGCGCCGCCAATGCAAACTACATCAAAACCAAAGGAACAACCGGCGACACCATCGGCATTGAAGGCGGCAACTGCGATGTCACGTCCGTCCAGTTCGACGCCATGGCGGATACCGCCAATACCGACCGTCCCGAAAACCTGCTGTACGGCCTGTTGGACATCACCGCCACTCTGGATGTGGCCGAGACTGAGGCCCAGATCACCATTTACCTGCCCAATGCCCTGCCCAAAGGCTATTCCTGGCACAAATACATCAATGGCGAATGGGTGGATTTCGCCCAGGTTTTCAAGAACACCGGCGGCGTGGAAGGCGCTCAGATCAGCGCAGACCGCAAACAGGTAACCCTGTACATCCAAGATAACGGCCAGTACGACGCCGATAACACCGTGGGCATTGTCCAGGACCCGATCGGCGCTGGCGTGTTGGACTCCGACAAGCCTGAGGACGCAAGCAAGGATGACGCCTGCTTTGTCCGGTCCGCCCAAAACGGTTCCGTTCCCGCCATGCCCCTGATTCTTCTTGGAATCTTCCTGGCTTTGGGCCTGACTGTAAGGCGCATGCGTTAAACTCTGCCCTCACATGACTGTCGTAACCCCTAAACCGCCCCGCAGCAGCAAGCTGTGGGGCGGTTTTTATTTGTGCGCCCGGCAGGGCGCAAAAAAAAAAGCCCCGGCCTGATATTAACAGGCTGAGGCAAAATTTTTCCTTACCAGATGCGGAAAGCAGGAGTCGGGAAACGGACGCAAAAAAAAGCAGGGTGACATGCTGAAACCCATGGGCGTTCAGTAAGGCGCTCGGCATGGAATTTTCCCAAACCAGCCAGGCGTTCCCCATTATTAATCCTGGGAAAGCAGGTCTTCCACAGCGGCCAGCATGTCGTTTTGTTTGACCGGTTTGGCAAAGGACCGGTTCGCTCCCAGCTTTTCCGCCAGATCCAGGTAATCCGCCGGTTGGATTCGACCGCCCCCGGATATGGCGATAATCTTCACCCGGGGAGCCCGTTTTCGGATCTCCATGATGAGTTCCGCGCCCTCCATTTCAGGCATGATGATATCCGTGATGACCAGGTCCGGCAGATTCTGATCCATAATCTGCAAAGCCTTTTTGCCATTTGCCGCCTCATCAACCTCATATCCCCTTCTTTGGAAAAGCCTCCGCAACATGGATGTGATGTTGACATCATCGTCCACCACTAAAATGCGCGCCATAAAAACCTCGTTCCCCCATGCAATTATGTATTTAGCTGCTCAAAACCACCAGAGCATCTACTGCCACGGGCTTGCCGCCGGAAAGAATAAGGGGATTGATATCCACTTCGGAAATCGCCTCGTTTTCTTCCCCCAGCTTACCCACAGCCACCAGGATATCCGCCAGCATGTCCTTGTCGGCAGCTTCCATGCCCCGAATGGCTTCCAGGATTTTTTTCCCCTTGATTTCCTGCATCATGTCCAGGGCGTCAGCCTTGGTGATAGGCGCCACCCGAAAAGCGATATCTTCAAGCACTTCCGTAAAAATGCCACCTAATCCGAACATCACGCACGGGCCAAACTGGGGATCCCGGGTCAGCCCCACAACCAGTTCCCTTTTGCCCTGAACCATTTCCTGCACCAACACGCCTTTGTCTGCCGAGTTCATGGCACCCATCATGGCCTCAAAGGCCTCTCTGGCTTCCCGGGCATCCCGTATGCCGATCCGCACCAAACCAGATTCTGTTTTATGTGCCAAGTCAGCGGCGCATCCTTTCATGACCAGAGGAAAACCAATCTCTTCGGTAGCCTGCTCAAGCTGTCCAGCATCCGTCACCAAAATTTCCTTGGTTATGGGTATATTATATCCACTCAATATTTGCTTGGATTCTGATTCTGACAAAGTAGTGCGCCCACTGGCAAGGGCTTTCTCAATAATTTCCATATTTTCCTCCGATGGACTGAAAAGGGCAGCCTGGGATTCCCATAGGAATGCCTGGAATAAATTTGTGTAGTGCTACCATGAAATATAACATGTGTCCAGTTTTCAGGATGCTTTGTCCGGCTTCACCAGGATTATTTTTCCGGAACCACGATCATCCGGGATCAAGGATTCCACGGGGTTGGGGCAAAATTGGATTGCACAGTTAACAAAGGGCATAAAATGACATGGACAGTCCGGGCTGCCCCGTGCTATTGAGACCTCGATCAGGTGGCCTGCCTCCGGACCATGGGGCTTGAAGCAGGATTTTTTTTTTGCAAACAACCTTCCTTTTTCGCCAGACAAGTTGTCATTGCTATAGGACTGCTTATCAGGCAAAAAGGAGACCAATAATTCGGGGGAGCCTCGGGAGAATGGGATTTGGATATTCGGCGCCAAGAATCCTGGTAATTGATGACGAACGTCCTGTAAGGGAAATGCTCACGCAAATGCTTGAGCGCCAGGGATACGAGGTGGAATCTGCGGAAAACGGGGAAGTGGCCATGGATTTGTTAAAAAAAAATCCTGCAGACCTCGTAATTACAGATATGGTCATGCCCAAAAAGGAGGGGATGATCACCATCATGGAAATTTGCCGGGATTTCCCGGAATTGAAGGTCATCGCCATATCAGGCGGAGGCACGACCGGATGGGACGGGAAAGCCGCGGAATACCTGTCCATTGCTTCCCGTTGCGGCGCCCGTAGGACTTTCAAAAAACCACTGAGCAGGGAGGATCTGCTCACCGCCATCAAAGAACTTCTAAAACAGCCATAAACAATTATCAGGAATGGACTCAGGGGCAAAATCAATCCAGCTTGACGCCGCTCCAGGGATTGTATTTCCAGCTTCCATCCAATTCCTCCCCGGTTTCCGGGCAGCGTTTGGGCGGGACCAAAGCCCCCAAAGGAGTTCTCCATCGGAACGAACGCCTTTGCATGTGAAGCACAAAGGTGCTGTCCTGGAATGCATTGGCAATGGGCTTTCCACTCTTGTCCCGGGAACTGAATATGGCATAATGCAAATTGGCGCCCAAAGGCCCCAGATTCCGTGCAAAAAAGGGAAAAACCTTTGAAAGGAAATCCTTGGCCTCCTGGCTGATTTTGGCCTCCTCAAGGGTTTGATAGGTGTTCCCCTCCTTGTCTTCCAGTCCTAAGGTCTTTATAAGTTCCTCACGATTCCGGAATAGGGCTGTGCCATCCCCTTGAATTTGACCGTCAACCACCAGAAAAACCATATAGGGGTCCATCACAGCCAGGTACTCCTGCCTTTTGGCTTTATCCACCCCGGGCGTCCGGCTTAGAAACATGAGCCAAAGCTCCTGAGGCACCCACCATGCCAGGAGCACGTCGTCCATAGCCCGCGAAGCCTTTTGGGTTTGGTATATGAGGGCGTTCATGTCCACGGACATTTCAAAGGCCCTGACCTGGGTTGCCCCAAAGCAGCTCAGACTAAGGAGAGTGACAACTGCCAGAGCCAATGTTTTACAAAAAAATCTCCAAAATCTTGTCATGGGAATTCCTTAATAACCTGCTGGGGCTAAGCGTGAATAGTCAGGACTTCCGGGGGTCTGTAAGGCAGGGCATGCGTCATGACTCGGACAGTCAAAAAACTGCCCATGCTATCAGTATCCTTGCCACAAAAATTCCTTCCTTAGCGAGATGCCTCTACCCTTTTCATGTTGCTATTTTTACATTGCTAATGTATGCCATATCCATAAAAAAAATTCCATGTTTAACTCTAACAAAAACAATTCAAGGAGGAACGATGAAAAAAGGTCTACTGACGGCTGCTGGTTTGTGTATTTTCCTGGCTGTTACCCCAATGGCTGTCGCCGGACAGGACAATTACGGATGCGGATTGGGCTCCATGGTGATCGAGAACAACGAATCTCTGGTTTCCCAAACCTTTGCCGCCACCCTTAACGGATGTTTCGCCAACCAGCTTTTTGGCATGAGCTCGGGAACCTCCAATTGCGACAGGCCGGACAGCATCGTGTACAACGAAAAAATCAACACCTTTGTGGCCGACAACATGGACAACCTGGCCGCCGACATTGCCAAGGGACAAGGCGAATACCTGGACACCCTGGCAACGCTCATGGAAGTTCCTTCCGAGCAACGGCCTGTGCTCTATTCAGCGCTGCAGAATAATTTTTCCGCCATCTATCCTTCTTCCCAGGTGAACCACACCGACGTTCTCAGGAACATTGAAGCCGTAATGTAGTGGGAAAAAACGATTTGAAAATGATACAAGGGAGAACGCTGCATGCCCTATTGCGGCGCTCTCCCTTTTTTTGTTGCCTGCTCATGGCCATGCTATTGCCTGCCTGGGGCCATGCAACCCCGGAACCCGCCCAAAGCGAAATCCTGTCCAAGGCCCAAGCCATGGAACTCCAGGATGATCCATACTGGCATGTGCTTCTCCATTACCAAAAAGCAGGCAAGGGCTTCACTAGCCGGGTGGACGACCCGAATTTCTTCCTGGCGCCGGATGGAAAAACCAATCCCAAAGCGGAATTACAGACCGCTATTACCGCGTTTTTCCAGCCTTTGGAACAGGATGTCATCCATCCCGTGTGCCGTTTTCCAGCCCGGTTCGCCTGGATCGCCCAAAAAATCGGCCCGGCAGCTTCCGCGTTTCCCATAAAGGAATGCCCCCGGTTTGAGGAAATCTACTCCCAAATCCAGCCGGACTCCGCCGTGCTTATTTTCCCCACCGCCCACATCAACAGCCCGGCCTCCATGTTCGGCCACACCCTATTGGCCGTGGAAACCAAAGGCCAGGGCAGGCTGCTGGCACACGCCATCAATTACAGCGCGGTTACGGGTCCCGCCTGGGGACCCATTTACGCCTTCCAGGGGCTTTTCGGGGGTTACCAGGGCTATTTTTCCATGCTGCCCTATTACGAAAAAATCCAGGAATACAGCGACGTGGCGCACCGGGATATGTGGGAATATCCCCTTAACCTGACCAAGGAGGAATTGCGCCGGATGCTCCTCCATCTCTACGAGTTGGACAACATCCACTCCGACTATTATTTCCTGGACGAAAATTGCGCCTTTAACCTTTTGTATCTGGTGGATGCCGCCCGGCCCGGTTCTGACCTTGCCAATCAATGCCCCTATGTGGCCGTCCCCGTGGATACGGTCCGGCTTATGCAAAAGGATGGGTTCATAACCAATGCTCCCGCTTACCGGCCTTCCAAAATGACCCGTGTCAACCACCTGAAAAATGGACTGAACCGTCATGAAAGGGCTTTGGCCCTGAAAATCGCAGAGGGAAAAATCGACCCTGTCGCTGAAGTTGCGCCCGGCGCTTCCGACACAAAAGCAGCCCAAACCCTGGACCTTGCCACGGAAATCATATCCTACCGGTACACCCGGAAGGTCATGCCCGTGGAAACCTATACGGAACGATATCGCTCTGTCCTGGCCGCCCGAAGCAGCCTGGGAAAACAAGAGG
Organism: Desulfatibacillum sp.; assembly: GCA_016342355.1. Classification (GTDB taxonomy): domain Bacteria; phylum Desulfobacterota; class Desulfobacteria; order Desulfobacterales; family Desulfatibacillaceae; genus Desulfatibacillum. The sequence continues at coordinate 15,944 of JAEINP010000014.1, read as the reverse complement.
CCCCTCCCCTTCCCGAACCGGCCAGCCCGGATTCAGGCCATTTGTCTTCCAAAATCTGGTTGGGAGGAGGAACGGACGACGGAGAGGGTTTTGTGCGGCTGGGTTGGCGTCCCCTGTTTCACGGGTTTGACGACAATCTCCGGGGATATGAAAAAGGCGCTCAGATATTGGCTTTGAACACGTCCCTGGATTACTTCCCTGAAAAAGGCCGGGTGGATTTGCACCAACTGGACCTTTTGGACATCTTTTCCCTGGCCCCAAGGGACGATGTGTTTAAATCCCTGTCCTGGAGGATCGGCACAGGTTTTCACCAGATGATGGAAAAGGACGGAAACCAGGGCGCGGCCTATGTGTTCAATATGGGGGGCGGTATTTCAAAGGATTTGGGACCGCTCGGCCTGGGATACTTGCTGGCCGAAGCCGACTTCGCCGCCACTCCGGGTTGGGACATGGGCTACGGGGCTGGCCCGGGACTCCGCATGGGAGTACTGGCCGAACCCGCCCCGTGGTGGCGTGTGCGCCTGGAAGCAAAAGGGACCCGTTACGCGTTGGGGGACAGCCATACAGCCCTGAACTGGTCCGCCGAATCCACCTTTGCCACTTCCCAAAACACGGGATTTCACGCCAAGGCCCTGTTTATGGATGCCCGGGATTTTTCCCGCACCCGGATAGACCTTTCCTTCCACCTTTATTTTTGACCCTGGAAATCAGTATTGATGATTTCATAAAAATTATTTTGTGAAAATTAAAAACCAATAAATCAAATACCTATGAGTATTGCATTCCAGGGACCATTTATGCTGCCCGGGGTTCTGGCCATTCCAGTGGTGCTCCTGGCCCGGCTTATGAGCGTGGGCGGGCCGGTGATGATCCTGCGCAACTGGCGACCATATTCGTCCCCAAAACCATCTCCATCATGACCTGGGGAGGGCTCCGGGGCGGCATATCCGTAGCCCTGGCCCTTTCCCTGCCCAAGGAATGCAACCGGGAGCTAATCCTCACCATGACCTATGCCGTGGTAGTCTTCTCCATCCTGGTCCAGGGCTTGTCCATCAAGAGACTGGTCCGGTCCGGCAATAAGTCTCGAAGAAACTAATTCCATATCCATAAAAACAGATTGACAAGGCGCTGACCTTAGATTATTTATTTCGATAGATGTCGAATTAATTTACAAGAGAGGCGATCATGGAAATTCATCATAGCGTTACCCTTCTCAAAGCCCTGGCGGACGAGTCCCGGCTGAAGATCATCCAGTCCCTGTTTACAAACGCCCAGTACGTGGAGGAGATCGCCCAACGCCTGAACCTGGCGGTGTCCACGGTGTCCCATCACCTGAAAAAGCTGGAAGCCGCCGGTTTGGTGGAAAAGAAAAAAGAGCAATATTATGTGATGTACCGGGTGCGAGAGGAAAAATTTGAGGCCACCCTGAAATCCCTGGTCTGCTTTCAAAACCTGGAAAGCCAAACCCAGGAAGCCAGAATCCGGAATTATCGCAAACGGGTTCTGGACGTTTTTTTCAGGAACGGCAGATTGGAAAGAATGCCCTCCCAGCACAAAAAACGGCTCATTGTTCTATATGAGATCGCCAAACGGTTCCACAAAGGGACCGAGTACACGGAACAGGAAGTCAATGCCCTGATTGAACCGGCATTTTCTGATTACTGCACCATCCGGCGGGAGATGATCGACACCGGGATCATGGAAAGACAGGACGGCGTATACCGTTTGGCGGATGCAAACGAGAGCGCACAACAATCGCATGACAGGCCAAATCAAAGAAAAAAGGAAAAGGCAATGGACAGGCGCAAAGCATTGAAGCAGGAATATCTGGAGACCTTCACGGCCCCCGGAATATGCAAAATCACCAACAAGGTGAACGGAAAGATTTTTTTGGCCGGAAGCCTGAACGTGGAGGCCCTGGCCCGGAGGCATCGGTCGGAATTGAAACTGGGCTCTCACAGGAACGAAGAGCTTTTGTACGATTACAGGGAATTGGGCGATGAAAATTTTTCCTTTGAAGTCCTGGAATCCGTGGAGCAGCACAAAGACCCGGCCTACGATTATGCAAAGGACGTGGCCGTGCTCCTGGACCTTTGGCTGGAAAAACTCCAGCCGTACGGTGACAAGGGATACAACCGCGCGCCCAAGACAAAAACGGGCTAAGGCGAAAGCCGGAATCCAAGCGGCAGCAAACAGACAAAAATGAAAAGGCTTCGAAGGCGGAAAACGATCTTCGGAGCCATTTTGTCTTAAAGGCCCCCTCGCGGCATTACGTGCGACACATTCCTCACACAATCCCAGCATGTCACCCTTGAAAAATCAGGACAAACACGGTATTAATAAGGCATTAGGCTATATTTTGCTATCTGAAACCCATGCCCGATTTGTCGCCCGCAGGATACAAGAGGAAAGCATATGCCCATTGATCGCTCCCGGATGTTCAATTGCGTTGTTTGTACGTTAGCCATTGCTTTGTTGGCGTCTCATTTTTTTGCCTGCGCTTCGCAAATACAAAGTGGATAAACAACGGGAACAGGTAGGAATCTCCAATCCCTGTCCTGATACCGATGGGCATGATATACTTCTCGGAAAAGGGAATGGAATACACCTTTCGAAGGTTGAGAGTTTAGCAGATTCTAAAAAGGGAGGAGTATATTGCATAGAATATTCAGGAAGTCAGGTGTCCATTATTGTATGAGGGTCTCAATAATGATTCTTGTTATTCTGATTTCCGCTTGCTCGTCCAGGATGAACAGCATCCCCCAGATAAGACGAGAAACTATCCTCCAATATGACTACGGTCCCTTTTTAAAAACGGAAGGTTTCAAGGAAAAAAGTCCCTTTATTGTGAACTGGCGTGAGGACCCAAATTGCGATCCAGAAGAATATGAATGCTTGTGCCAGCAGCGTCTGCAGGAAATAGCCAACGACCAAGGGCCTGAATCCGAGGAAATGGGCTTCATGCTCATTGCTTGCAGTGCTGTATCCTTGGAAATACACCGTTGGGAAGAGATGGAAGCCAGACAAAACAAATTCCTATCCATATTCGAAAAACTCCTGGGACCGAAAAACCCTGAAATGGCGCATTACTGGCACTTGGCTGGCTCAAACTTCCAGGATTCGTTTGATTTGGAAAAGATGGCGGAATGCTACAAAAAAGTCTGCTCTCTGATAGAAGGCATTAATGGCCCTGTGGAACCCCAATATCTGAAAGACCTTAACCTTTTGGGGTTGGCCTTATCTTATTATGGCAGGTATCCAGAGGCAAAGGAGTATTACCTGAAGGCCCTGGACATTCAAATTAAAACGTTTGGGCCTAACCACACTCAGATTGCCAGCACCTATTGTTCTTTGGGAGACATGTGCCGTCATATGATGGACTACGATTGTGCAATAGATTCCTACAAGAAAGCCATAAAGATTGACAGCGGCCTTTTTCGGGCCAAAGGGCAATCTTATGGAAAGGCCCTAGCCGGATTGGCAACCATACAATTTTACACGGGAGAAATCGCCCTGGCAAAAGACAATTTTGAAAAAGCTCTACCTCTGTTGAAAAACGATCATAACGCATGGTCTGCCGCTTATTTGAATTATGCCGAGGTAAACGATTCACCCGAGGTATTGAAACAAACTGCAAAAATTTTAAATGGACTTGCTGAGAAACTTACACTGTTTCATGGTTATGACAATTTGGCTCTCGCAGCCAATTCTTATAGACTGGGCATCATTAAGCGAAAACTGGGGGAGATGGAAGAATCGGAAAAACACCTAACAAAATGCGTTTCTTTGTATGAAAAAAGCCTGGGCAAGGATAATATCCAGGCCTGTACGGCCATGTTGGAACTGGCAGATCTCTACATCACCACCAACAGGCCGGACATGGCGAAAAAACTCATTGACAGGGTGTCTGTTATTCAAAGCCAAACGCCAGGCGTTGGCTTACAGCAACTCGGGGACGTCTTGTCAAAAAAAGCGGAACTCGAGTCCCAGCAGGGCAAGCACTCCCAGGCCATCAACACCTACAACAAATTACTAAAGATATGCAAATCCCTATATGGTACGGATAATTTGCAGGTGGCCACAGTTCAAAACAAGCTAGCCTCGGCGTACATGGATGAGGGCCAATACGAAACCGCTAGGCCGCTCATAGAAAGCGCCCTGGATACGTGCACCCGAAAATTGGGCGAAAATAGCCCTAATACGGACCTTGTAGCTACCAATTTTGCATATTTACTCATGGCGGAAGGCAATGTGGCGAAGGCAATGGCTGTGTTGGAAGGAATTTTGGAGTTCGAAAAGGGATACTATGGCAGGGACTCCGCTGAAGTGGGCATCACCCTGGATTACATGGCGCTGGCCTACGTGAAGTTGGAGGAGTACGAACTGGCGGAAGAAAAATGCTTGCAGGCCCTGAAAATTCTTAAAAATCGTTTTGGCAAATATCATTCTGAGGTGGGCAGCTGTATAAGCATGCTGGCTGAAATTCATTTCCAGACCGAGCATTACCAAGACTCGAAAAGTTGCCAGGAACAGGCCGTGGCCATATACGAGGAAGCCCTGGGCGAAACGCATTATTTAACCGGAGACGCCCTGAACACATTGGGGATTGTAAATACGTACCTCGACGACTACCAGGAGGCCTTACCCTGTTTTGAAAAAGCCAGAAGGATTATGGAACAGGTCTATGGCAAAAATCACCCGGAAACTGGCTCCATCTACGAAAACCTTGCCATCTGTTACGAGGCCCTGGATAACGAATCATTGGCCCAGGAGTATTATCAAAAGACAGCCGTCATTGAGGAAAAGGAGGAATTCTCCCGGCCCTACCCTTTCACGTCCGGCCATGGGGATTACTGGCTGGAAATAGGCAATAAGTAAGGCTCGAGCGCCAGGACAGTGTTTCGGAACGGGAGAAAATTATCCCCTTTCAAGGATTAACCCAAAACCGGCCTTCTGGGGTCGGACTTTAAGATCACAGGATTTATTATGTTCCCATTTGCAAAAACCTTTGCTTCCGTTAAAAAAGCGGGCCTGTACTGGCTCATGCTGGCCTGCGCGGCCCTGGCCATTTCTGTGGTGTTTGGGGCTGTCGCAGTAATCACATGGTTTACCGACTGGCTAGTTCATTTTCAGGCGGCCTGGATCAATTGGCTCATTACCGGAACCGTGGGCGTGGCAACCGGGATTGGAGGGTGGTTTATGCTTCCGGCTCTGACCGTGCTGATTGGCGGCGTTTTTCAGGAAACCGCCATAGACCGGGTGGAGCGGATTTACTACCCGGACCAGGTGCGCCAGGGGGGACCCCGATTCTGGCCAGACATCATCCACGACATCAAATTCACAGCCTGGGCCATTTTCCTGAACATGCTGATCCTACCCTTTTACTTGTTGGGCATTGGATTCGCCATGTCCGTGGCCTTGAATACCTATTTGCTAGGCCGGGAATTTTTTGAAAGCGCCGCCGGGTACCATCTGGGCAAGCCCCGGGCCATGCGCCTGGAATCAAAAAACAAGCTGGCGGTGTACGGTGGGGGATTCGTCATGACCCTGCTCACCCTCACGCCTCTGATCAACCTGTTTGTGCCCATCATCGCCGTGGTCTGGATGATCCATGTTTACCACACGGTGAACCCGGAAGGCGCTCCTGCGGCCCCGCCCCCACATGGAGAAGCATAGCGGCGATCCATGATGATGGGTCCTGACTATCCGATCACAATCCCGCTTCGCTGCGTAGAATGTGGATAACCTCCTCCAGGCCCAAGATGGCGTCTTCGTTCACGTCCCCTGCCCTGTTCAGGGTTCCTGTGTCCATGCCGGCCAGGATTTTCAGCGCCAGGACCGCATCGATCAGGTTGGCGAAAAAATCCCCGTTCAGGTCCCCGGCGACATCGGATATCCCGTTGACGTCCATGTAGTTGAGCATGGTGTATTCGTCGAAGATTCCCATTTCCATGGTCAGTTTGTAATCCCGAACCGTGACCACCTTGGAACGGACAATATACGGACTGGTCAACTCGTCCGTCACAAGGCCCACGCCTTCCACAACTATCTGGTTATGACTATAAGTCCTGCCCTGCCAGCCCACGGAAACCGTCACCATATACTGGCCGTTGGGCAGGTCGAACTCAAAGGCTTTCTGTCTGCCCCAGTCATCATAGAGGATGCTTCTTTGAAGGACGTTGGGGCCGGAATCCAGATACCGGTCCTCTACGTGGGCCATATCCCCATACCATCCGTAGCCCAAATCCTGATCATAGGGGTTCCAGCCGATTTTCATATAGGTATGACCGTTCACCACCAGAGGATCGGAAGTGGGCTCGCCTGCCGGATCCTGGAAATTGAGGTAGTAATTTCCGGGATCGCCCTGGGACCGGGCATGAAGCACAGGTGGAGCGATGTCCGGAATTTCCCCGATCTCGCCTCCCAACTTTTGACCTATGAGCTTGCGCAGGTTGTACATGAACCGGCTGTCCCGGGTGTAGCTGTTGAGCCCGGATATGATTTTGTCGGCCAGAGGGTCCGCAGGATTCGCCAAGTCCACCTCGGGCCGGGCGCCGCCGTTGAGCAGGTACAGGTATTCGTAATCCTCCAGGCTGTCCCGCATGAGTTCGAACCGGATGGACGGAACCATCCGATGATGGTTGTCGCCGTAGGTAATGGCCTCATTGTCGGTGGACGGAGGATACAGCATGAAACGGTCCCCGTTATGGCCGTCGGTCATGGGGTTGGTCCAGGGATTGACGCCCCAATCGTTTAGGGAATAATAGGCGATTCCCCGCACCCGGTATTTCCATAAAAACCACCCCGTGAACTTGCTTTCAATCCCGGGGTGATCCAGGGTGATGGGATTGAAATAGGGCGGACGGGTTCCGTGGAGGAAATAGATCCAGGTTTCCTCCTGATGATTTTTCTCCCGGTCGTGGGAGATGTCCGGGTCGTATTTATTCAGGACCGGCAGCCAGATGTCCACTTTCGCCCCTGTATACGTAGGATGGTTGAATATCTCGGGTTTGGGCTCCTCCGACACCATAAGATTGAAGTCCGGGGCCGCGTTTTTCAATTCCTGGGAATACCAGGCCACCGCGTCGTAATCCGCCTGATCCTGGGGCTCGTTGGCGAAATAATAATAGGCTCTGTCCAGGTATCCCAGACTCCGCAAATACTCCTGGGTGGCATGGATGTAATCAAACCATTTGGTGTTGTAGGCGGTGTCCGGGTCGGCGTTTGCATACCAGTCGCTGGCTGTGCGCGTGGTTCCGCAAAAAGTGTCAGGCCGCTGGTCCGCCGAAGAATCGTTGTTTTGGAATGTCATGGCCATGAACGAGGGAAAGCCCGTTCCTTCGTTGAACAACTCCCCGTCTTCAAAGCCAATTCCGTCCAGGTATTTTTTAGCGGGCTTTTCAAAACCCCATATGCCGTGGGGGTCTGAAAACGTTTGAGTATTGCAGTCATAATTGATGTAGGATGCGCCGCCGCTGGAAGTCAGTCCTCCGGACCACAGAGGGGACTTGGAGGTGAGTCGATGATCAATGAAAAACTGCTTCATCATGTCCACGTACATCCAGTAATTGTCTCCAGTCCCTGACACGCCGTACTTGGTCAGCACTGTATTGTGGCTAAAATTCATCTGGGATTTGACGTGCAACTCGTCGGGTATGGAAAAATTGAATACATGGAGTTGAACCGGGATGGCAACCCCGCCAATGGTTATGTTTGCCGTATGGTCTCCAAAAGACGCGCTGTTGGTTACCTTCAGACTGATCCAGAAGGCGGTATTCTCCCCTGCCGTGAGATCTACGTTGTCTCCGCTTTCCAGGGGCCACAGGGGGTCCGGGTAATCACCCACGCGGCCCAGGTTGTCCGAAGTCTCCGTAATGTCTACATACCGCACCTGGTAGAGTTCCGCCGTAACGCCTTCTCCAAAATTCCCTGAAACAATTTGAACTGATCCTGAAGAAACTGGCTTGACCACAATCTGGAAAGGCTCGAACTCATACTTTGCCGCATAGACCAGGACCCGGGACCCGGTTTCCGTGGGAACGGCGTCGTCCTTGAACACCCTCTCCGAGGGCGGGGTGGTCCAGAAGGTATAGGCGCCTGTGGATTGGGTCAGGCTGTATGTATAATTCTCCAGAGAATCCTCAGCTACTGCTTGTTTTGGCAGAGCTGTAGTTAGGCAGGCCAAAATTATCAATTGAGCAACCAGTAGGCGTAAACAAAGGGAATCGCGGTTCGTGACGATTTTCATAGAATAGTGTCCAGTACATATTAAGGATGGATTGTCTTACCCTCCCAAGCCATTGACTATCCCGAAAAAGGGTGGATCAATTGCGTTAGGCATTTTTCTTTTCCATAAGAAAAATGGATTGGGGATCGGGCAAAAGCCGCCCGCCAGTGGCCTGTTTGGTTACCAGCAGCGGCGCATTACATGGGGGAGTATAATGGGTTGAAAGATTAGCGGCAATGAAGTGGCGCACACCTGCGCCTATTTTTTTTGGAGAGGCTTGGGAATCTGGAACTCGCAGGGCACACCCGTGGCGCAAAGCCCGCAACCGTAAATGAAGATGTGGTAATTTCTATTGCAGTGTTTCAGGGAATCGGCCACGCGTTTGTAGCATTTTTCCTTGTCATGGGCGCCGTCCCGGGAAATGGCGTCCGCAGGGCATCGTTCCATGCATTTCAGGCACTTCTTGCCTTGATAGTGCAGGCAATTGGCATGGATATCCTCGGGCCGCTCCCGATTTGGTTGAAGCCTCAGGTTGACCACAAAACTGCCCAGCCTGTGAGCGCAGCCTTTTTCCGTAATGAGAAAATCGTGCATGCCAAAGGTCCCCAGGCCTGCGGCATAGGCCACGTGGCGGTGGGACCAGGGAGACGCCCATCCCACATTGGGATACCGCTTTTTATTGAATATGGGGGTTACGTCCGGTGCGACTGCCAGGATGCCCCGGCTCATGAGGTAGGTTACGATTTCCCGCACAAAAATCTGGCTGAACAACTCGCCGTGAAGACGGGTTTGCGCCCATCGCTCCGCAAGCCAGTCCGTGGCCATTTTATTGTCCTGTCTGGTGGCCTTGGTGAGGGGCATGACAAAACTTACCACGGAAATATCTTCTGCCGGGGGGGGCTCCACGCCATTGTTTTTCGCCTGCCACGCCATGATTTCCCAAGGCGTAAAATGGTGCGGCCCGATGATCTCCTTGTACTCCTCAAAGATGGGATCATCCCCTTTGACAAAACCCACCAGGGCCTCCTCAAAAATGCGCTCCCCGTAAAAAGGATACTCCATGCCGTTTTCCGGGTGGCCTGCAATTTTCCCCTTGATGGTCCCGCAAAACCAATTTTCGTCCAGCACAGGGTCCCCGGGTTGGTGTGGGCATCCCGGGGTGAGACTGGGCTGCTTGGGATGCCCAAATCCCCGCAATTCACCCAAAGCGCTTTGCATTCCACCTAAATCCGTGATGAAGGAAAGTTTCCGGTAGTGGTCTTTCATCTTACGCCTTACCATGGGGTATCCCCTTTCCCTTCAATACTGGACCGGTTTTTTGGGTTGAGCCATGGCTGGGAGCATGGTCTCGTATATGCCAGAGCGCAATGTGAACATGTGGGATGGAAAAATCCCGGCAGTTCATCATTGGACAAAATCTGGTCAGGCAGGTAATTCCAAAGTTATTTGGACAGAAAGGCTTGGCCTGGACTGGAACACGATGACATTCAAACGGGCAGGAAAAAAAGAATACAGACCTATTGCAGAAGCATAAAATCTTCTCAAAATCATTCCTGCACAGTTCCCCCTTTTCCATATTCCTGGCTGATCCGTCGCCAATTGACGGCCAAGTTCAAATCGCTGATATTGTGGCAGAACCTTGCTTCAGAGTCAAGCAACAGGCAGAAATTGAATTTTCATAGCATTATAATACACCAAAGATAATGTTTAAGTGATTTTTACCAATGTTCAGGCTTGAAACTCGCCCCCAAAGGGCCGGAATCTTTTCCTGGCCGCCCGGGCGCAGCAATGCGCAACCCGGGCGGCAGCCGCAGGAGAAAGAACTCTCCCCTTATTTTCGGATCATCTGACCGGGCATGGGGTCTGGCATAAAATTCTCGCCGTCCACCACCATCCTGCCGTTGATGAAGACCTTTTGGATTCCCTTGGGAAAATGCGCCGGGTCCTGGGCTGTAGAGTTGGAACCAATGGTTTCGGGATCAAACAAAACCATGTCCGCCCAATAACCCCTGGCAATGTTGCCCCGGTTGGGAATCTTGATCTGGGAGGCGGGGAGTTCCGTACATTTTCTAATGGCCTCGGGCAGGGCCAGGAGTTTCCAGTCCCGGGCATACTGACCCAGAAATTTGGGAAAACAGTCATAGGTAAGATGGGAGGGCTTTCCAAATCCCAATGGAATGAGGTCGGTGCCAATACTCACATTGGGGTCCACCAGGGTCCCTTGGAGGGACAATTCCACCATGGGATCGCCCGGATAGGTGGGGGTCTCGAAAATCAGCACCCGACCATTTTCCTCCAGGGCCATGTCACAGGCCGCGTCAAAGGGATGCTTGCCCTGGAGCTTGCCTATCTCGCCAAAATTCATGCCCAGGTATTTCTGGTTTTTCTCCGTGGTAACGCTCATGACGGACGCACAATCCCATCCCATGACCTTAAAAAGATTCATGGACCAGGAATCAGGCCCCCTGTGAGGCCAAACCGGCTTGCCGTTTTCGATACTCTTTCTGATGCGCAGGCGCTCCTTGGGATCAGCGATGCGCTTTAACACCCCGTGCATGCCCCCTTCCAGGCTCCATGGCGGAAAAAAAGCGAAAAGATGGGTGAATCCCGCGCTGGTGGGCATGGCGTCCACCCCAATGGGCTGGCCCTGGTCCACCCTGTGGGCCACCTTTGCCAAATGGGATTTGGTGGACGAGCCCAAAGGCAGGGGAAAGGGGTGTATCTTGTACAATCGGCTGGCAGCTTTGATAAAGGCCTTCATGATGGTGTTCACAGGCTCAAATAAATAAGGCACCCAGAACAAATGGCTTAGTTGCACGGAAATTTGGGCTTCCAGCCCGATGTCCATGATTTCGTCCATGGCCTTTTGCAGGCCGTCCGAATTATAACTCCGCAGATGGGAGGTAAAAACACCGTCAAATTCTCCCACCACTTTGGCCAGTTCCAGCAACTCCCGGGAGTCCGAGCACAAACCGGGAAAATATTGCAGGCCCGTGCTCATGCCCATGGCTCCGGCTTCCATACATTCCCGGAGAGCCTTTTCCATGATGGAAAGGTCCTCATTGCCTGCCACTTCCACACTGTCTCCCATGGCATGCATGCGAAGAATCCCGTGGGGGGCGAGCATAGCCGTATTAAGTAGCAGGCCTCCCGCCTCCATGGATTCCAGCATTTCCCCAAAGCCCTTCCAGTTAATATATGGCTGCTGGTCTTTGCCCAAAAAAATTTCATAGAATTTATATTGGAAATCCGGATTCCTGTCCGAGATAGGCCCCATGGTCACCCCGCAATTCCCCCCCACAATGGTGGTGATGCCCTGCCGCACCAGGGGTTCCAGAACCCGCACCTGCTCGGGCCGGTGCAATGCCATGTCCGCATGGGTATGGACGTCGATGAATCCCGGGCACAGTCCCATGCCATGGGCATGTATTCGGGTATCCGCCCCTGCTTCCGAAAGATTGTCCAAAGCCTGAATTTTGCCTTCTTTCACCCCCACGTCCAGGGTGACTGGCTTGGTTCCCGAGCCGTCATACACCAAAGGTTGTTCTATGATGAGATCAAAATGCATGGTTAACACCTTTCAAATAAAGAGATGGCAAGGTGGCGCAAGGCACGCCGGATGGAAGTTTTGTCCAATTTTTTGAACGCTTGGTAAACCAACTACATTTTTTTGCCCCATCCGTCAAGCCCTGATAACATGGGACTTCCGCCCAAAAAAAACCTGACTTGGCATGCTTATTGCTTAACCACTGGGGAGCAATTGTTGGAAACTAAAAAACTCCAAGGAGCCATCATAATGGATCTAATGCACCAGGAGGCCGAAGGAATGGACAACAAACGAAAATGGCCGCGTGTTGATTTTACCGTACATGCCACGATGGATGTGGACGGAGAAAGCATAGAGGTGGGGTGTCGCAACCTTTCCATGAACGGAATGCTGGTATCCAGTCCCAAGTCTTTGCCCCTGGGGACCTCAGGGAGGGTCAGGATTCTCCATGTCATGGGACGGGAATCGCTCCTGGTCCTTGCCAATTTCAAGATAATCAGGAGCGATGAGGGCCAGAGCCACGGTTTTAATACCATGGGGCTCACCTTGTTTGATATTGACGGGGACAGTTCCATCAACCTGTTCAACATTGTCAGGCACAATACTCCGGATAATGTCTCATAACGGATCAAAACCGGATTGCACCCCCTATTCACGTCAAGTTTGTGACGACTGGGCAATCCCCAGCCTGCATTATTTTTTTAGGGTGTGTAAATAATTTTGCCGGAAGCACAAAGGCCGCCGCATGTTATTTAACTCCATAAGAACTCGGTTGACCGTAGTCGTTGGATTAGGCGTGGGCATTATGCTGGCCGCTGTGTGGACTTTTGGCGCCGTCGCCATCAGGCGGGCTTCCATAGAGTCCGCCCAAAGCCACTACCTGGAAGCATCCCGTCAGTATGCAGCAGGCATTAGAACTCAAATCGATGTTGCCCTGGGCGTCAGCGAAACCCTTGCCCAAACCCTTTCGTGCTTTAATATTTCCCAGGCTTCCGCACGGATTGGCCGGGATGCAACCAACGATGTAATGGAGAAAATCTCTCAAGAAAACCCCAATTTTTTGGGAGTGTACACAGTTTGGGAGCCCAATGCCTTTGACGGCATGGATACCCTTTTCAAGGGGGCCTTGGGGCACACGGCTCAGGGACGATTTGCACCATTCTGGTTTAGGAATTCTATGGGTATTTTTCATTTGGCAACTGCGCCCATTGAGACAAACAATCCCTTGTGCCCCTATGAGCTTATCAGGGCGACCCATTCCAACCATATATCCAAACCCCAATTCCACAGTTTGGCCAACCAATATGGCAAATTCTTAACAGTAACGGCGCCCATTTTATACCACGATAATTTCCGCGGGGTGGTGGGGGCGATCATTGATTTAAAAACCATTGAAAAACTGCTTTTTGAGGCCCAAACTCCTAATCCTCATGCGCGTTTCTACGTGATCACTCAGGACGGGGACATTGTGGCAGGAAGCACAAATATCGGCCCCCCCAAAAACAACGTCTCGGAACTGGGGTGGAACAAGGACGCCACCTTACTGGCAAATTCATCCAAACACAGCAGTATGTTTTTTGACCAGGGGTTTCTGAATACGCTCATTCCCATCGAATTCTCCGGGGCGGAGACCACATGGCTTTTCATGGCCCGTGTGCCAAGCAAAGAAATCATGACAAAACCCAATCAAGATATGTGCATTATGCTTGGCATAGGAGCGGGTCTGGCATTCCTGACCATCCTATTCGTGTATATTGCGGCAACCCGGATGACCAAGCCTATTAACACCCTGAACACCATTGTCAAAGAGGTGGCCGAGGGAAAGATCGAACACCAGTTTCCCATGGAAGGAAACGATGAAATCGCCGAGCTGGCCTCCAATGTTTCCAGGATGATTGAAGAAAAAAACCTGACAACCCGGGAAATCCTGGACGCTAAACAGGAATTGGAGCAAACCAATCAACAATTGGAAATCCTGGTGGAAAGCGCCAATCAGTTGGCGGTTGAAGCGGAATTGGCCAACATGGCCAAAGGCCAGTTTCTGGCCAACATGAGCCATGAAATCCGCACTCCCATGAATGGCGTTATCGGCATGGGGGAGTTGCTTATTGAAACAGATCTGAATGAGGAGCAACGGGGATTTGCGGAGCGCATCAATTCCAGCGCCGAAGCTTTGCTGCGGGTTATCAACGATATCCTGGATTACTCAAAAATTGATTCCGGCAAGCTGGACCTGGAAGTCATCGACTTCAACCTCCGGCACACCGTGGAAGGGGTGGCGGACGTCCTCTCTGTGCCAGCAGACGACAAGGGCGTGGAAGTGGCTTGTCTCATCCATCATGACGTCCCCTTATGGCTCAAGGGCGACCCGGGCAGGCTCCGCCAGATTCTCATGAACTTGTCGGGTAATGCCGTCAAGTTCACGGAAAAGGGGGAAGTGGTCCTGCGCGTCTCCCTGGATTCCCAAGATCAGGAATCGGCCACACTACGCTTTGAAGTCAGAGACACGGGCTTAGGCATCCCGCCTGACAAACAGGGGATACTGTTCAGCCCCTTTACCCAGGCAGACCCCTCCACCACCCGGAAGCACGGGGGAACAGGCCTTGGCCTGGCCATCTCCAAAAAACTCGCCAAAATGATGGACGGGGAAATTGGCCTCATCAGCGCCGAGGGAGAGGGTTCCACGTTCTGGTTCACCGCGGTTCTTCAAAAATCCGCCAAAGACGCCCACGAAAAACCGGCTATGGCGGAAGTCCGTGGAAAAAGGGTCCTGGTGGTGGACGATGTGGAAACCAACCGAATCATCCTACGGGAAATGCTCCGGGCATGGGGCAGCCGTCCCGCGGAAGCCCCGGGCGGCAAGCAGGCCCTGGAATTACTGGATAAGTCCCATGAAGAAAACGACCCTTTTCACCTTGCCATATTGGACATGCAAATGCCCGAAATGGACGGCCTCACCCTGGGCAAGACAATTATTGGGGATGAACGTTTTAAGGACCTCACCCTGGTCATGCTCACTTCCATGGGAATGCGGGGCGATGCCCAGGCTTTGGAAAAACTCGGGTTTGCAGCATACCTGACCAAGCCCATCAAACAATCCCAGTTATTCGAGTGCTTGGCTATCGCTCTGGGAACCAAGACAAAGCAGCCAGGCCAGCCCAAACAAATCGTCACCCGGCATTCTGTGGAAGAATCCCAGAAAGTCCACATACTCCTGGCTGACGACAATGAAATCAACCAGAAAGTGGCGGTTACCAACCTGATTAAGCTGGGCCACAGCGTGGTGGTTGCGAACAACGGAAAACAAGCCCTGGACGCCATTATCAACGGCGAACAATACGACCTCATACTCATGGACGGTCAAATGCCGGTTATGGACGGCATCGAAGCCACCATAAAAATCAGGAGATACGAGGCCGCCAAAAAACTCGTCAAAACACCCATTGTCGCCCTAACCGCCCATGCCATGCCCGGAGACCGTGAAAAGTTCCTGGAAGCAGGAATGGATGACTACCTCACCAAGCCTCTCAAACGGGACGCACTGGAAAAGGTCATCCGCTCTTTTGGCAAAAAGGATAGGGATCCACAGCCTGGAAAAAGCGCGCCCCCCCGGAAAGAGGAAGAAACTTCCCCCGAATCGGCGGAATCCCAACCTCCTGCATATGTGACGAATCAGAAAACAGCACATGAAATGCCGCAAACTCCCGTCCCCGATCCTGTTATAGAAGAAACCGCCGCCCCGCCCCTGGACATGGAAGCTGCCCTGGAAATCATGGGGGGAGACCAGGAACTCCTGGAAGATTGTTTGATAACCTTTATGGGGGATGTGGACAAATCTGTAGCCAATATCTCGGCAAGCCTGGAAGCAAAGGACTCCAAAGCCCTGGAGGAAACCGCCCATAAGTATAAAGGAACACTTAAATATCTTGCCGCAGGAACAGCCGCAGAAATTGCCTACCGCCTGGAAATCATGGGCCGGGACCAGGAAATCTCCGACACAGATGCAACCCTGGAAGCCTTAAAAGCTGAAACCGAAAGAATCAAAGGCTTTATCAATAATCAACTGGGTTGAAAACTTCCCGGTTCAGAAGTTCATATTTTTTAGGGTGTAATTATTGGTGAAAGGATTCTACAAAGGCCCATCAAAAGCCCAGGCAAGATAGGGGCCGT
>JAEINP010000076.1 GCA_016342355.1 Desulfatibacillum sp. | reverse complement strand
AACCTTGATTTCCCGTCTCCAAAGTCCTATCGTACTAGCCAATCATTAGCATAATTTGTTTTTCAGTCAGGGGATGTCATGTCCAGGACGCACTACGAAACCACCATTTCGTCTTCCCGGGTCATGGAAGTCAATCCGGTCACCCTCCGGTTTGCCGGAAGAGACAAGGCCCTGGAGCCTTTGTTTCTTAAGGACTATTTTGAAAAATCCTTAAGCCAGGTGCGCGGTTCCCTTTATCTGATTTTGTTTTACTACATTTTTTTTGGCCTGTTGGACTCCAGGCTTTTACCGGATTCCGCCCTCAATGCCGTATTTTTTGTTCGTTTTTTGGTGGTCAGCCCTGTCATCGCCCTGGTTCTGTTTTTGACTTACGGAAAAATATTCAGGATCGTGATGCAGCCGGTTTTATCCTTTGTTATGTTCCTGGGCGGGGCTGGTATCGTGATGGTGTTGGTCATAGCGCCCCCTCCTTTGAATTTTGCCTATTATGTCGGGCTTATTCTTGTCTTCATCCACTCCTACACCTTTACAAAAATCCGTTTTGTATGGGCCTCCCTGGCAGGATGGGGCCTGGTTATCCTGTACGAAGTCGTAACCGTTTGGGTGGTGCACACCCCTGCGGCTATCCTTATCGGTAACAATTTTCTTCTTATCTGCGCCAGCGTGGTTGGGATGATAACCTGCTATTCCATGGAGTTTTTTGAACGGAAAAACTTCTGGCTTAACCATCTGTTACGGTCGGAGCACCAAAAGGTGAACATGGCCAACCAGGACTTGGAACGGGAGGTGGCCCGCCGAACCCTGGAGATAACCTTGGCCAACCAGGACTTGAGCATCGAGATAGAGCAGAATCTCTCCATGATGGAGAAGCTCACGGAGTCCCGGGATTTTGCCGAAAGCCTTATCAACTCCCTCCAGGACGGGCTGGCTGTGTTCAATCCCCAAGGCGGGCACATGGACGTGAATCCTGCCTTTTGCCAAATGACCGGTTTTTCCAGGGAAGAGCTCCTTGCCATGGAATTGCCGCCGCACCCTTATTGGGCGCCTGAGGACAAGGCCATGCTTAGCCGCACCTTTTCCCAGTCCGCGAGCAACAGACACCCGGGTATGGAAACCGCCCTGATTCGCAAGGATGAAACCCGGGTGCAGGTGCTGCTAAGCCTGTCTCCCATATGCCATGACCATGAGGACCTGACCGGCTATGTGGCGACCTTCAAGGACATTGACGCCCGGAAAAAAGCCGAACTGGCCCTGGCCCACAGCGAAGCCCGCTATCGGGCCATTCTGGCCAGCATGGATGAATTGTATTTTGAGCTGGACCTTTGGGGTAGATTCACCTTTGTCAATGACGCGGTCATGCGCTTTTGCGGGTACTCCAGACCGGAACTTTTTCTCTTGGAGAAAGGATGGTATAGCCTGACCGTGGAAGGTGAACGCATGTTTGAAACCTTTTCCACCATTTATGCATCCGGCAAGGCTTCCAGACTGGAAAGTTTCCCTATCCAAACCAAGGACGGGGAAAGGAAATATGCCGACATTTTCACCTATCTCATGCGTGATAAGGAAGGAAACCCGGTTGGTTTCAAAGGCCTGGGCCGGGATATTACGGAAACCCTGGCCGTTGCCCGTGAAAAAAAGATCCTGGAAACCCAATTGCGTCAATCCCAGAAAATGGAGGCAGTGGGCACCTTGGCCGGTGGCATAGCCCATGATTTCAACAATATCCTTTCCGCTATCATGGCCTACACAGAGGCTGTGCTCATGGAGCCCGATTCCCGGGAAAAGACCTTGGCCCGCCTGGAAAATGTGAAGAAGGCCAGCCTGAGAGCCAGGGAACTCATACGCCAGATCCTCACCTTTTCCAGGAATTCCGAACAGAAAATTCACCCAGTGTCCGTGCCATTTATCGCCAGAGAAGCCTTGAAACTGCTTAGGGCATCCCTGCCTGCCACCATCGATATCCGGTACAGTGCAGCCCCAAACATAGGACGGGTGCTGGCAGACCCCACCCAGATCCACCAGGTGTTGATGAACCTTTGCGGCAATGCGGAACACGCCATGCGAAAACGGGGAGGGATAATAGAGGTCAATCTGGATACGGTTGTTTTCCTGCCAGGGGAGCCCCTGCCGCATGTGAACCTCGCGCCGGGGCGCTATGTCCGTCTATCCGTTTCTGACACCGGGCAGGGCATGGCGCCCCATGTGCTAAAAAGAATCTTCGACCCCTATTTTACCACCAAGGAAAAAGGCGAGGGCACAGGCCTGGGACTGGCTGTGGTCCATGGCATCATAGAAGGAGGCCAGGGGGCCATAACCGTGGAAAGCGTTGCAGGCAAAGGGTCCTGCTTTCATGTGTATCTGCCGGAAACCAGAGAGATGGAAAATGTGGAGGAGGCTCCTGCTGGCGTATCTCTGGGAGACGAAAGAATCCTGTTGGTGGATGACGAACCGGATTTGGTGGATTCCTTTACCGCAGTACTCAACCACTTCGGATACCAGGTGACCTCCAGCCAGAGCAGCGCAAAAGCCCTGGAATTTTTCAAGGCAAACCCGGACAATTTTGACCTTGTCATTACAGACCAAACCATGCCGGAAATGACTGGCATGGACCTGGCGGCAGAAATCCTGAAAATTCGTCCTGGCAAACCCATCATTTTATGCACCGGATATAGCAGTGACACCTGGGACGGAAAAAATGTCCAAAAAACAGGTATCCGTGAAATGGTCATGAAACCCTTTGCCTTTGACGATTTTATGCCTCTGGTACGCGGGATTCTGGATCAGGAGCGGGGGAATGGACCCACCAGAAAACCACGGTCAAACCGGGCAATCCAGTCCGTTAAGACCGATCAAAAAAATTCTCAGGAAACACACCCTTCACAATCTCCCCCAACCGCTAAACCCTCCGTAGGCTGACGCCTCCCCCTCAGAAGGGACTTCCAAAATTCCAGTTTCCTTGGGGCGTCGACCCTATTGAGGACGGTAGGTCAGGACTCTCGACTAGCAGAGTGGCTCGGAAGAGTGAGGAGGGGGGCATGGTCTGCTAATTGTCTGAATCGCTTTGCTGGAGGCGGGATAGGTCTCTTCCCGAGGGAAATTGGAAAATCCCCAGGTCGAATTCAGGAACAATAGCTACGAGATGGTCGAAGATATCCGACTGGATGGCCTCGTAATGGGCCCAGACCTTGTCCCGGCAGAAAACATAGATTTCCAGGGGCAGACCATGCTGGGTGGGGGCCAGTTGCCGGACTATAAAGGTCATGTCCTTGCGAATCATGGGATGATTTTCCAGGTAGGCGGCTATATAGGCCCTGAACGTGCCGATATTGGTCAATTGGCGGCAGTTGATCCGGTTTTCCCCGTCCGGTCCCAGGCTCGCATTATGCTCCGCAATTTCAAGGTTTTTTTTCTCCATGTATTGGGCGATGAAGCGGATACGGGAAAAACGCTCCACCATTTCGTCCGTGCAGAATTTGATGGTGTTCATGTCAATATGGATCGCCCGTTTGATCCTCCGTCCGCCCGACTCCTGCATGCCCCGCCAGTTTTTGTAAGAATCGGTGATGAGGGCGTACGTGGGAACCGTGCTGATGGTGTTGTCGAAATTGCGCACCTTGACCGTGGTAAGGGTAATTTCCACCACGTCCCCGTCCGCCCCGTACTTGGGCATTTCAATCCAGTCCCCGTGCTTGAGCATTTTGTTGGAAATAAGCTGGATACCCGCCACGAATCCCAGCAGAGGGTCCTTGAACACCAGGAGCAGGACCGCGGTCATAGCGCCCAGGCCGCTGATGAAGTAAACCGGGGTTTTGTTGAAGATGACGGAAATACACAGGATGACAGCCACAAAAAAGATTGCTATTTTTACGACTTGGACAATGCTGGTGAGGGGGATTTCCTTAGAGACATTCAGGGTTTGATACACAGCATGCAAGGCGTTGACAAAGGCCGTGATCACCAGCATACCGGCCACAATAAAATACAGCCTTACCCCACCCTGCGCCACCGCCTGGGCGTGGGGATACCCCGCGCAAACCAGGGGGACGGAAAAATGCACCACCAGGGCCGGGGCCAGCAGGGCCAGCCGCCGGAATACCTTGTGCTCCACCAAAACATCATCCAGGGTGGTTTTGGTGGCCTGTTTTAACCGGGGGATAATGGTGTTGGCCACATGGCGCGCTATGTAAAACGCCAGAACACTCAGGATGATCACCGCCAGGGTGACAATGATCCTGGTCAGTATACTGCTGGCGCCCTGGGATAAATCCATATCCATAAGCCTTTGTTCGATCCATTGAAGCTGGGTCACAACATATCCTCTTTACGAAATAGTGAAGCGCGACCGCTAACGGCGGCCGCGCTTAATTAGAAAAAACGTATCAGGCCTGAATCCGTGCTCAAGAGTTTTACAGGCCATTACCCGCAGGCGTCAATCCTGTTTTTAATAAGAGCTTCCACCACGGCCGGGTCGGCCAGGGTGGACGTGTCGCCCAGGTTCTCCAACTCGTTGCAGGCGACCTTGCGCAAAATGCGGCGCATAATTTTGCCTGATCGGGTCTTGGGGAGGTTCGGCGAAAACTGCAAAACTTCGGGCGTGGCGATGGGGCCTATCTCTTTTCTTACAAACAGGGAAAGCTCCTTGCGCAGCTCGTCGGAAGGCTCATACCCGGAGGAGAGGGTCACATAGGCGTATATGGCCTGGCCCTTTATATTATGGGGAAAGCCCACCACGGCGGCCTCGGAAACTGCGGGATGGGCCACCAGGGCGCTTTCAATTTCCGCTGTGCCCAGGCGATGTCCGGAAACGTTGATCACGTCGTCAATGCGACCGGTGATCCAATAATACCCGTCCTCGTCCCTGCGGGCGCCGTCCCCGCTGAAATAGGTCCCGGGCTGTTGAATAAAATAGGTGGACTTAAACCTACGGTGGTCTCCGTAAATGGTCCTGGCCAGGGCGGGCCACGAATCAAGCATGACCAGATACCCTGATCCAGGCCCCTCGATCATCTTGCCTTCCTTGTCCACCAGGGCAGGCTGAACCCCGAAAAAGGGGCGGGTGGCCGAGCCCGGCTTCAAGGCTGTGGCGCCGGGCAGGGGGGTGATCAAAATGCCGCCGGTTTCCGTCTGCCACCACGTATCCACGATGGGGCAACGTCCGTCTCCCACCACCCGGTGATACCATGTCCAGGCCTCGGGATTGATGGGCTCGCCCACGGTGCCAAGCAGACGCAAGGAACTGCGGGAGGCGGCCTTAACCGGCTCGTCCCCCTGCTGCATAAGAGCCCGCACCGCAGTGGGCGCCGTATAGAAAATGCTCACTTGATGCTTGTCGCAAATCTGCCAGAACCGGGAAAAATCCGGGTAATTGGGGATTCCCTCAAACATGAGCGTGGTGGCGCCGTTGGCCAGTGGACCGTAAATGATGTAACTGTGGCCCGTAACCCAGCCAATGTCCGCAGTGCACCAGTATATGTCGCCCTCGTGGTAGTCAAAAACGTATTGGTGGGTGAGGGCGGTGTATACGATATATCCTCCAGTGGTATGCAAAACCCCTTTGGGCGTGCCCGTGGAGCCGGAAGTATACAGGATGAACAGGGGATCTTCCGAGTCCATGGGCTCTGCGGGACAGTCGCCGCTCTCCTTTGCCTCCAACTCATGCCACCAAAGATCCCGGCCCGGCTTCATAGGAACCTCTGCGCCCGTGTGCTTCACCACAATGCAGGTTTTTACCATGGAGGCCTTTTCCATGGCCTCGTCGGCGGCTTGCTTCAGCCCGATGGTTTTGGCCCCCCGCAACCCTTCGTCCGAAGTTATTAGCAGGTGGCATTCCGCGTCTGAAATGCGGCCAGCCAGGGCTTCGGGCGAAAAACCCGCAAAAACAATGGAATGGACAGCTCCTATACGGGCGCAGGCCAGCATGGCTACGGCAAGTTGGGGAATCATGGGCAGATAAATGGAAACCCGGTCTCCTTTTTTGACGCCGCAGGATTTCAGGACATTGGAAAAACGGCAAACCCTTTCATGGAGCTGGCGGTAGGTGATTTTTTCATCCACCCCGGGATCGTTGCCTTCAAAAATGATGGCGACCTGATCTCCCCGCTTTTCCAGATGCCTGTCCAGGCAGTTGTAAGCCACATTGAGCTTGCCGTCCAAAAACCATTTAATGCTCACATCCCCATTAAAATTAGATTCCTTTACCTTGGTAAAAGGCTCGAACCAATCAATGCGTTTGGCGATTTCCGTCCAAAATTTTTCAGGATCCTTGATGGATTCTTCGTACATGCTTTTGTATTTTGCATCATCGCACCAGGCAGATTGCTTCCATTCCAGGGGAACATCATAAAGGTCGTTTGCCATCTTTGCTTCTCCTTTGTTGAAACGGTTTTAGTAACGAACAACGAGTAGCCTCTAAGCATTGAGCCCTTTGGGTGCAAGGACCTGGATTGCGGTTCATGGTAGTCGAGTGATGCGGATAGACAGGATTATAAAGAACCAGGGTGTTTTGGGAATCATGGTTGCAAAACCAAGGAAAAAGCCGGGAAGCAACCTGCCGGTTGGCAGGTTGCAGTCCGGTAAGATTAAAAACATACTACCACGGGACAGGGGCTGGGGACCACAAAAAAATTCTATTGATGGGGGGCCTTGGCTCGGGAAAAGTAGCGGCGAATCTCCCCGGGCCGGTTGGTGGTGATGGAATCCAGGCCAAGGTCCCGGTACCAAATAGCTTGGTGCGTGCTGTCCACCGTCCATACATGGACTTCCATTCCCTGTTTCCTGAGGTACTGGGTCAGGGTTTTGTCCAAAGATTCCTGGCTCTCTATACTCACCCCGTCCGCCCCGGCTGTCCGGACTTTCTTAACCAGGGCCGGAGGCGTACAAGCCTGATAAGGCGGATATTCCTCCCGCAGATAGCTGGAAAGCCATAGGGCTTTGACATTGGGCATGGCTTCTTTCCAGGCCCCAATCACCCCGGGGTTGAAACAGATAACTGTGACCTGCTCAAGACTTACCGGCGATTCCTCCAGAACGGTCTTTAAGACAGGAACGATTTCCAAGCCGCATTTGATCTCGATGTATAGGGACTTTCCCGGCGGAAGAGCCTCCAGGACCTCATTCAATAAAGGCAAATGCTCTCCCGGACGTCGCCCTTTGCCAAAGGCCCTGCGGGCAGTTTTGTACGAGGACTTGGCAATGGCCAGTTTGCCCCAAAACGCCCTGGGAATGCCAGAATCATGGTGGCATACAATACGCTGATCCCGGGTGAGATGGATGTCCGTCTCCACGCCGTCTGCTTCTTGGCGCCAGGCTTCTTCAAAAGAGGCCAGGGTGTTCTCCCGGGCCGCCCCGGGTACGCCCCTATGGGCGATAATGGGTGGGTGGGGCGTAATGGTTTGGGTTTGGCTTGCCGCCGGGAGTACGGTTGTATTTAGGGACATGGATGATTATGCCTTAACAATCTATCAATTAGTTTGGAACAAAATGGAGACCCTCCCTAAATACTTGGGAAACACACAATCAGTCAACAGTGGTGAAAAGAAAAATGCGGCGAAGTTCAATGAGGATATCCCAAACAGCCCGGGATTTTTAACCGCTCGGGGAGGCGGCGACAGGTCAGAGGATATTCTAACCGTAGGCCGCTATCCCATAATATACTTATCTAATTGGATAATGGTCGGACAATGGGGCCAGCAAGGCCTTGACCGCACTTTTCAATTCCCTGACCGGAAAGGGCTTGGGAAAGGTCCGGTGGGCGCCTAAGCTCTGGGCCGCGCCCAGGTCCACCCCACTGCCAGAGGAGGCATTGGCGGACATGGCGATGATTTTGGTTTGGGGAAAGCACCGGGTCACCTCATCGATGACCTCCAGGCCGTTTTTCATGGGCATGGCCAGGTCGGTGATGATGAGATCCATGGGTTCTTCCTGATAAATGCTTTGGGCTGCCATTCCATCAGAAGCTTCGTACACCTCGTACCCGTCCGATTCGAAAACCTGGCGCAACATGTCGCGGATCATGGACTCGTCATCAACAACAAGAATACGGGTTTTCATGGCGCTCCCTTTCCTGTGTTCGGAATTTCCGGCAAAGCCGGGATGTTGGGACGACAATAAAACTATTTCCTGGCGTTTGGTATGTAGGCGCTGGCAAACATCATTTTAGTTGCGTTTGAAAGCAAATAGCATGCCATGACTATTCATAAACCCCTTTAAATCAAAGAATTCTTAATAATATATCTAACTAATACCAATAAATACAAATATTAAGTGATCTAATCTTTTTTGCAAATTTTACTCGTCAGACATTTGACATAAACCCAAAAGCCCATGAACGCCAATTCCGTCATACAACAAACCGAAAAAAACAGCCAATCCCCCCCCTGCGTCCCAGACCCGAAAACCCGGGAGGACCTCCCTGTTACTGGTCCCACCCTCTGGAAGACCCACCTAACAAACATCAGGAACATCCCTGCAACACTCAGGAAAACCCAACCGGATAAGATTATTCAAGGACAAAAAACGGGGCTCGGGAAGAGAATGGGGATCAAACCATTTCCAGGCCTGGCATTTTTCCGGCTCTCTAAGAGCCAATTGGCCGGAGTCATATTCGCACACCATGAACAGGGTGATGTAATGTTTACCCTCATTTTCAAACACATCGTTGGTGTAGGGACCGGGACGCAGGTTCTTTACGGAAAGCCCGGTCTCCTCCAAAACTTCCCGCCGCGCGCATTCCTCCGGGCTTTCTCCAAAAGCCAAGTGGCCCCCTGGTAGAGCCCAGGTCCCCTCGCCGTGGGAATTCTTACGCAAACCCAAAAGAATCCGGCCCTTGTTGTAAATGATCACCGCCACGCCAATGCGGGGAATTTTTCCCATGAGTTCCAATGCTTCCTTGCCTCTTGGTTTCGTCCTAAAGGATTTTTCACCCATGCCCGGTCCTGAAACCGGAGCGGCCTGCCCATTAACATGCCAGGTTAGGGATTTAAAGGTGTACCGCCAAAAACTGTCCGGGGCTTCAAAAGGTTTTCTTCGTATGCCTTCTGCCCCCTGCCCATATTCAAGGCATAGCCTTTCAACCCTTCAGCAAAAAAATGACCGCCCGTTCAAAAAAATGATTGACTAACTGGTAAAATCTTTTATGATGCCCATGACTGACATGTCAGTCTAAAAGTCGCCTACTCGGATCGGGCCGCCCTCGCCTCATTGCCGGTGTATATGTACAAACCCGGCTCCTGGCAGGATATGTTATCTAAAAGCCCGGCACTTTCCACACCTCAAGCAAACGAACAAAGCAGGAGGGAACCATGTTTGATCTGTCGTTATCCAAGGAACAAAAAATGGTGAAGGACTCCTTCTCCAAGTTGGTGAAGGATCTGGTCGCCGATAACGCCCATGATATGGACGAAGCCGGGGAAATCCCCGTAAGCGCCGTCCAAAAGGCCTGGGAACTGGGATGCTCCGTATCAGGAGTCCCCGAGGAATACGGAGGGTACGGCATGGAGGATTCCCCCATCCTGTCCTCCCTGGTCCTGGAGGAGTTGGCATACGGGGATATGGCCTACGCCGTGGCTGTTACCGCGCCGTCCCTGTTTATCGTGCCTGTCAACGACATGGGCACGGACGCCCAGAAAAAGTCGCTTTTGCCCAACGCCTGCACCGATGACTACAATGTGTTCACCATGGCCATGTGCGAACCCCACTTTGGCTTTGATCCGGTCAGCCTCAAGACCACGGCGGCAAAGAAAAACGGCTCCTATGTCCTCAACGGAGCCAAATGCTTTGTGCCCTGCGCCTCCCGATCTGAAAAAATGCTGGTGGCCGCCAATCTGGACGGAGAGAACAACCTGTTCGTGGTGGAAAAAGGCGCAGCAGGCCTTTCCGTAGGCGAAAAGGAAAAGAACCTGGGCCTATACAGCCTGGAAACCAATACCGTCACCCTGGAAAACTGCACCGTTCCTGCGGAAGCACGCATCGGCGGAGACAAAGGGGTGGACTACGACCGCGTTCTGGCCCGGGCCCGCATCGCCATGGCTTCCATGGCCGCAGGCATGTGCCGTTGCTCCCTGGATATCGTCAAACAATACGCCCTGGACCGGGAGCAGTTCGGGGAACCCATCGCCTACCGCCAATCCATTGCCTTCATGATTGCGGAAATGGCCTACGAAACCGACGCCATCCGTCTTTTGGCCTGGCAGGCCGCATCCCGTCTGGAAGCGGGCAAGAGCGCCAAACGCGAAGCCTACCTGGCCAAGCTCTATGCCGGGGAAATGGCTATGAAAATTTGCGACTACGGGGTCCAGATCCTTGGCGGGCATGGCTATATCCGGGAAATGAACGTGGAGCGGCTGTACCGCAACGCCCGGAGCATTTCCTGCCTGGAAGCCCTGTCCATGGTCTGATAGCAATATTTTTGAAATACCCATCCCTATGACAAACAGGAGGATGTGATGATAAATCTGGAACTGCCTGATTACTTAGATAACTTAAAAACCCAAATGAAGGGTTTTGCCGAAGGGCTCTTACGCCCTATATCCCGAAAATACGACGAAGCCGAACATGTCTACCCCGTGGAGTTGGATGTTCTCCGGGGCATGAAGGTCATGGGAAGGCCCAAGAAAAAAGAAGGCGAAGAAAAACCCAAGAAGGACGTGGAGAGAAAGAACGGCGCCAACCTGAGCCAGGCTGTGACCGTGGAAGCCATTTGCTGGGGCGACGTGGGCCTTATGCTCTCCATTCCGGGCGCAGGCCTGGGCAACGCAGCCATTGCCGCCGTAGCCACAGATGAGCAAATGGAGCGTTTTGGGGACAAATGGGCCGCCATGGCCATTACCGAACCCGCCTCCGGCTCCGATGCCGGGTCCATCCAGACCACGGCTGTCCTGGACGGGGACGAATGGGTCCTTAACGGCGAAAAAATCTTTGTCACCTGTGCGGACCGTTGCGACGCCGTGGTGGTTTGGGCCAATGTAGACCCCACCGCAGGCAAAGCCGGGATCAAATCTTTTATCGTGGAAAAAGGCACCCCGGGCTTTACCCTGGAAAAACTGGAGCACAAGCTGGGCATCCGGGCTTCCGACACAGGCACCTTTGTTCTTAAAGACTGCCGTATTCCCAAGGAAAACATCCTGGGCAGCGCCGAGGTCAAGAAATCCACCGAGGGTTTCAAAGGGGTTATGAAAACCTTTGACAACACCCGCCCCATGGTGGCCGCCATGTCCAACGGCGTGGCCAGCGCCGCCCTGGAATTCCTCAAGGACAAGGTGGAAGCTCAGGACATCAAGCTGGATTACCACGAAAACACCAACAACGTCAGCGCCACCCAAAAGGAATACTACCTGATGGAGGCCAATTTGGAAGCCATGAAACTCCTTACCTACAAGGCTTCCTGGATGGCGGACGAAAAAATCTTCAACAATGTGGAAGCCTCCATGTCCAAGGCCAAGGCTGGCAAGGCCGGAACGCTCATCACCCAAAAGGTGTGCGAACTCCTGGGACCCATGGGCTTTTCCCGGGAGCATCTGGCGGAAAAATGGATGCGCGACAGCAAGATCCTGGACATTTTCGAGGGAACCGGCCAGATTCAGCACTTGATTGTAGCCCGGAATATCCTCAAACTTTCCCGCAATCAGTTGAAATAGCCAGGACGGCAAACCGTGTTTGAGGGAATAATGACAACGAAGATATTGAACAATCAGGCCGCCCGCCTGGGGAGGCTGAGGAAAGGCGTCCTGGACCTCCCATTAGCCGGGGCCGCCTATGGCAAGGCAGAGACTTTGGGCTTCCATATGGGCTTTGCCAACCTCCTGTACGCCTATACCTGGCTGTTCAGGATTACGGCGTACCGCCATGAGGCGTTCAAGGAACGCCTCGCGGAAAAGGAATTCACCCTTCTCATGAAGGACAAGGACGAGACCTCCATGCGGTGGTACAGCTTTTCCGGGGGGAAAATCACCACCACCGCCCGCAAGGGGCCTGAATCTGATTTTTCGTTAATCTGGAAGACCGTTCCGGCAGGATGCCGGGTTATGACCGATATGGCCCTTGGCAAGCCCAAGGTTCTGAAAAATGCAATTATCGAAGGAAATCTGTTGTTAGCTGGGGATGCGGCCATGGTAGCCTGGTTTTTGGAAACCAACAATCTGATTGCCAGGCTTAATCGCAAGAAGGCGAAACCAAAAAGCCGCAAGGTGTAGGGGGGTGGGGCGCCAAGCCGGGGAACCGGCCAGGCGCCCCCAACACCAAATAGTGCCAGAGCTATTTATGCCCGTCATACTCAGCTAAAAAACGGGTAAAAAATGCTTTCATAAAGGCGTGGCGTTTTTTTGCGAATCGTTTTCCTTCCCCGGTCTGCATACGATCCTTGACCTTCTTCAGCTTGACCTCAAACTCACGAAACCCGGTGTCATCCTCCGAATATGCCTGGGTTTGCAGTGGGTCTTTATCCGGGCTATGAAGCCTGGCCCCCACCTCTCCGGCAAAAGCGAAGGCCCTGGCCACCCCGATGGCGCCAATGGAATCCAATTTGTCTGCATCAAAAAGCACTCGGGCCTCCAAAGTTTGGGGCGCCTCACCCTTCCTAAATCTATGGGACCGGATGCAATGGAGAATGTTTTCCCTTTTGCCCTCGGGAATGCCCAGTTTTTGGAGCAAGGGGGTTGCCATTTCCGCCCCTTTTTGGGCGTGGCAAACGCTTCCGTTGGAGCTATCCTGCCGAGCCCTGCCAATGTCATGGAGATAGGCCGCCACCGTCACCACTTCCATGTCAGCTCCTTCGGCCAGGGCAATATGACGGGCCAGGGCCAATACCCTTTGGGTGTGGTCCCAGTCGTGGCTGGTTCGGGCCTGGGTAAAAAAGGCACGGGCAATTTCCTGCACATGGTTGATCAGCCTATCGAGTTCGCATTCTGTCTCGTCCGTCATGTTCAATCCCGATGACTCCATTCGAGGATAACTATTCTTTAAAACCAAGGACCTTTGCTCCTTTCATCATAAGGAGTGCTTTCTCAATTTCATATGGAAAAAAATTCATTTTTTATTCGTGAATAATGATGATTTGAAGTGTGACTAATATCACATTTCCCTTGTGAAACCCTTCATTGAGAACTGGTCGCATTCGGGGTATTAATAACACACTAAAAAAAAGGGCGGTACGTCTTTTCCGAGGCGACCGCCATTTTTTTTGCCCTTTGTTTTCCGGCGGTTCCCTGCAAAACGACCATTTCTCCCCTATCGCGGCCCAAAGAAGCCTCCTGTTTCCACTTAAGAAATTCCCTGTCTGACCGATGTTCATAAATAGAAGGATCACCAAAACGAAAGGGATTTCGAAATGCAAATTGAATTTGGAGACAAGGGAATGGCTCGTAACAACCGCATTTTGTTTGTGGATGATGAGGAAAACGTCACAGCGATAATGAACATGATGTTAGAAGGCCTTGGGTTTGAAGTAACCTGCCATGCTGACGCCACCAAGGCTTACGAAGACTTCGTAAATCGACCGGATGGATTTAGCCTGGTGATTTGCGACCAAGTCATGCCGGGAATGACTGGCATGGAACTGGCTGGCAAGGTCAGGTACGCCAGCCCAGCCACCCCGGTTATTCTATGCACCGGATACACCCCTGAATACCTGGAAAATGAAGCACAGGCCAATGCAATTACGGCCATACTCACAAAGCCTTTTGCCATGCAAAAGCTGGCCCGCGTAATCAATTCTGTTATGGATCAAACATATGGAACCTCCGGAAAAAACCAGGCTGCCTGAACAGATTCCCTGTTCCTGATGCCCCTGCATGTCAGTCCTGGATACAACGGCGGATGCCCACGATTTTGCCTCATAAACCCCTGCTTCCCCCCGTGGTCAGCCCTTGGCGGGAAAGGGGGTTTAGTGGTGGTTTAGTATTTAATCCCCAAATATCAAAGACCTTTCTTGCCAATTGGATCAAACGTGCTATACTATAAGGGTTGCGAAATAACAAGCAGCCCTGGAACAGCCAGGGCGGGAAAGGATCGAATGACCCAAGACTCTGAAATAAGCCAGGCGGAAACCCGTGCATCGGGACCGCGTTTTCTTACCAACACTACATTTGCCAGTTTTAACCTGCCCGAACCCTTGTTGGAGGGCCTGAAGGATGCCGGATTTGACCGGTGCACCCCAATCCAGGCGCAAGTGCTTCCTACAGCCTTGGAAGGCAGAGACATTGCTGGTCAGGCACAGACAGGCACAGGTAAAACCGCCGCCTTTTTAGTGCCTATGCTCAACACACTCCTCAACCTGGAAAAGCGAAACAAGTCCCTGCCTTCAGCCCTGATTGTGGCTCCCACGCGGGAACTTGCCATCCAGATTTTCGAGGAGGCCGAGGTATTGGCCGGGCATACGGATTTTGTGATCGGCCAAGCCATTGGCGGTATGGACTACCGCAAGCAAATGGATATGCTGAAAAGCGGGGTGGACATCCTCATAGGCACCCCTGGCAGGATCATTGACTATTACAAGCAGGGCGTTTTCAAGACCACGGCCATCAAATCGGTTGTCATCGACGAGGCGGACAGGCTGCTGGACTTGGGCTTTGCCAAGGATATGCGCTATATCCTGCGCAAGATGCCTCATTATGAAAAGCGCCAGTCCATGCTTTTTTCCGCTACCCTTTCCTATCGGGTTTTGGAACTGACCTACGACTACATGAACCTCCCCGAGTTCATTTCCGTCACGCCCGAGGAGATGACGGTAAAGGGCATCCAGCAGGTCCTTCACCATGTAGGCCAGGACCAGAAATTGCCCCTTCTTCTGGGTATTTTCAAAAATGAGGACTGGACCCGGGCCCTGGTTTTTGTCAACACCAAGTCCGGTGTGGAATTCGTGGCCCATAAACTGCGGGGCAACGGTTTTCCTGCAGAGGGCATTACCGGCGACCTGCCCCAACGGCAGCGTTTGCGCCTCATGGAACGCTTCAAGAACGGAGAATTGTCCATACTGGTTGCAACGGATGTGGCCTCTCGCGGCATCCATGTGGAGGACATCAGCCACGTCATCAATTACGACCTGCCCCAGGACCCGGAAAATTACGTCCACCGCATCGGACGCACAGCCCGGGCTGGCAAGACAGGCAAGGCTATATCCCTGGCTTGCGAACACTATGTCTTTTACCTGGAACCCATGGAAGAAATAATTGGCCTTCCCATCCCTGTGGTCTGGCCGGAAGACAGCTATCTCCAGGCGGACAAGGCAGGCCCCATGCCCCCCAGGAAACGGAGTCCGAAGCCTGACGTAAAAGGAAGAGGCAGGAAACGGGACGAAAAAAAGCATTCCCGGCCCCCCAGGAGAAAATCGCGCCCGGATGGGGAAGCCCCACAGCCTGTAAAAGCCGCAGCCCCAGTCGGTGAAGACGCAGCCCCTCCAAAAAAACGGAGAAGACGCCCTCGGAAAAAGAAACCGGCCGCCGCCTCAAGCGAAAGCACATCCTGACCAAGTTTGCCCGGGATGGACGAGCCCGGGCAATTGGTTTAAAAACACACAATGACAAATCCACGGAATCTCGCCTGCTATTCCATCTTATTCGCCATTGCCCTGGCAATCCGTATCTTTTTCTTTTTCAACCATGGGGTAGCCGAAGTCTTCGGCAAATATCCCCATTTCGCATGGCAACTGGCGCAAGGGCATGATCTGGGAGAACGCCTCCTGGACCTCAGCCCCGTATACCTCCACGCCATGGCCTTTGCGGCCAGGATGGGCTTCACGGTGGGCTCCCTGGAAGCTGCCCAACTGTTCCTGGGAGCTGTCAATACCCTGCTCATCTTCGCCATCGGTTCCAGACTCATGGGAAGGCTTGCCGCATTTTTAGGGGGCCTTGCCTATGCATGCCACGGTAACATAATGGCCCTGGAATCCACCTTTGAACCCCTGGTCCTGTTGCTCTTTCTTAGCCTGGCCTGCATCCTTTTTCTTGTCATGGCCCAGGAGGCGCACAATAATTTCAAGTTACGGCTTTGGTTTGTTGCCGCGTCCGCCCTGTTTGCCGGGCTGGCGGTCATCACAAAGCCCAATTTCGGTCTGTTCTGCCTGGGGACGGTGTGCTGGTTCCTCATAAGTTTTGACCATGATCTTAACCTTGGAAAAAAACTTGCCCTGGCTCTTCTTTTTTGCACCCTTGCCGGAATGGTCATACTCCCCGTTACCGCACGCAACTACTTAAAATTTAATGATTTCATCCTGGTTTCCGATTCTTACGGGAGGCTGTTTTATAATGGAAACGAAGGGCAGGCCACAGGCTTTTTCCCCCAAAACCTGGAAGGCCAGGACAACGTGCCGGAAGGCGTGACGGACCCGGACCACAGCCATGTTTTTTTCAGGGAAAGAGCTTCCCTGATTACTGGAAGGGACTTAAAACCGTCCCAAAGCGCCCGGTTCTGGTTTCAAGCTGGAGTCCAGGATCTGAGAGCCGCCCCTGTGCGGGCGGTGGCGTTGTGGGGGCAAAAGCTGGCGCTGTTTTTCCACGGATACGAAAACCATCTCATTGACAGCGCTTACTGGAAATACCAATGGACGAGTGACAAGCCTTTCCTGACTTTTAGATGGATTGCCGCCCTCGCCCTTTTGGGGGTGTTTTTAAATTTTCGAAGGGTCGGCCGCCTGTTTCCCCTCTATTGTCTGCTTTTTGCCTTTTTAGTCTCGTGTCTGGTTTTTATGGCGAACTCAAGGTACCGGGCGCCCGCCCTGCCGGCCTTATGCCTTTTTGCGGGTTCTGCCCTGGCTTGCATGAAAGAATGGGTGGCGGACAGGAACTGGAAAAAAATCGGGGCGGGACTTCTGGTCATGGCCCTTTTTTCTGTGGGGGACTCCATGCTGTTCCGGGACCCGGCGGCAGCCCATGACAGGGCATTTCAGCCTGAGTTGCGTAGGCAATACCATGGGGACCAACCAATCTGTCATTCCTCGGGATAGGGCGCTTCTCCGCGCAGGGACGAAAACACGGCGCCTGCTGCCGCGGCAAGCCCGCCGCAGAACATGGCCCGGTGAAAAGCGGTCATGAACCCTTCCACATACTGGAGATTGTAACCTTCCAGAGTTTGCCCCGGGTAAACGGATGCGTAGGTGGCGGCAAAGACAGTTCCCGCCATGGCAATGCCCATAACCATGCCCATGTTTCTGGCCGTGGCGATCAGCGCCGAGGCAATGCCCCGCCGCTTGCCTGGTACCGCGTTCAGGGCCGCAGCATTGTTGGGCGAGGTGAACATGGAAGTTCCCAGGCCAGCCAGGGCCAGGCGCCAGAATAT
>JAEINP010000075.1 GCA_016342355.1 Desulfatibacillum sp. | reverse complement strand
ATGGATTCCAGGACCATAAATACTTCTCCCTGAAGGTCATACAGGCTTTTCACTCCAACTAATCGGGAGAAGAACCAAAAGAAAAAACTTTCTTCGGAAAAGGGGCAGGCCACGAGCATGTTCTTTACCAGCATCTCATTGCTGAAAAGTTTGTGGAATACAAACCTGTGATTGAACTGAACCGCAAAGGCAAATTTGTGGACGTGGCTATTGAAAACAATGACCGGCTCATTGCCATAGAGGTTGCCATGACGCCCACTCATGAAAGGGTCAACATAGAGAAAGATATTGACCTGGCTCAGGCCGACTACGTGATCGTCGCATGCAAGGACGCCAAGGTCTTGGACAAAGTCGAGGCGGTCATCCAAAATCTGCCGGAACCCTATTCAAAAAAATCCAGAGCGATTCTGATCTCTGAAGTGCTTTCCAAAAAATGGACCTTGGAATCATTTCTTGGGGTAGAAATGTCAAATAGATAATTATTTAAAATAGATACCCTTATATGAATCATGGGATCTGAGATAATAACCGTGGACAGAGACGACATCAAGAAACTCATGCAAGATGTTGCTTTAATAAAGGATATTCTTCTATCTGGAAAGATCAGCGACGATGAAGGCGAACTAAGCGATTGGGCTGTCAAAGAACTGCGGGAAGCAAGGAAACGCCCTGATTCTAAAATGCTTAGCGCAGAAGAAGTTAAACAAATGATTCTGGCAAAATGACCTTCGAGGTTAAGTGGGAGAAAGGGGCCGCTAACACCCTAAAAAAATTACCAAAGGATAAGGCAATGAGAATTTGGGACAAGGTGGAGAGCATCAAAGAAAATCCTTTTCAATATCTTAAACAATTCGCCGGAGATAGTTGCTTTAAACTGAGGATAGGCGACTTCAGGGCATTGGTGGATGTTGATCTGAAAAAAGAAGTTCTGAAGGTGAGGGTCCTCGACAAAAGGGGAAGGATTTACAAGCGGTAAACTGAGAACAATGCATTTTCATTGAACAGCGTGCAGAGGGATCTTTATGTCCTTAGAATGGTTGGAAAAAAAATTTGGCAAAGCGATCACGCATATTGAGCTTGCCAAATGGACAGGTCTTGACCCACGGACAATTAAGAAGTACTCTTCACAGTGGGGTGGCGTCCGAATTGGGGCGCACACGTTGTTCTTTGAAAAACGATTGGAGGCAATTATTTATGGCCAGCAAAGTGCTGAAGAACGGCAAGGTGCGTTGGCAAGCCTGTGTAAAGAAAGACGGAGCGCGTCGTCAGAAGGTATTCGCCACCCGAAAAGAAGCTCTGGACTGGGAAGCGGAACAGAGAAAAGTTGTGGAGGAGACGAAGACAGACACTCCCTCCTGGACTCTTCTTGATTGGGCGAGTGAATATCTGGATGATGCCCAAAGCAGGTTTGCGGTAAAGACCTACAACGAGAAAAGGAGTGTTTTTAAAAACCTCCTGAAAACCTTCCCGCCCAATTCCCCTGTGGAGGCTATGGAACCCGGGGCACTTCTCCGGTTTTTTCGGAAACAAGAAAAGACCCGATCCGGATACGCTGCTAACAAGGATCGTAAAAATCTGGGTGCGGCTTGGAATTGGGGTAGGAAATACCTCAAGGGGTTTCCCGACGGCCCGAACCCGATTCTGACGGTGGAGAAGAGGCCAGAAAAAAGGAAGCCCCGCTATGTTCCTCCTGAAGAACATTTCTGGAAAGTATATGAACTGACTGAAGGACAGGATCGGGTGATGCTGCTCACCTTCCTTCATTTGGCCGCCAGAAGGGGCGAAGTTTTCGGTATCAAATGGTCAGACCTGGATTTTGTCAATTCCAGGGTTCGGCTCTGGACTCGGAAACGGCGTGGGGGAAATCTGGAATCTGATTGGCTGCCCATTACCAAGGAACTTAAAAGCATGCTTCTCTGGTGGTGGGAAGAGCGCCCATTCAAGACCAGCTCTCATGTGTTCCTTTGCCAGGAGGAAACAGCCTTCACCAAGGACTATTACGGAAAACCCTTCACATCCCGTCTTCAGTTCATGAGACGGCTTTGTGACCGGGCCGGGATCAAACGGTTCGGTTTCCATGCCATCCGCCATCTGTCTGCGTCCATCCTCTACCAAAAGGGGGTGGAAACGGCTGTGATTCAAGCGATCCTGAGACACAAGAACCCGAGCACCACGGATCGGTATTTGAGGTCCCTGGGCCTGGAACACACCCGAGATGCCTTGGAGATGCTGTCCGGCAAGGCTAAGGTTCTGGAGTTCCAACCGAGAAAGAAAACGGTTAACGATCAGGCTCCGGGCCTTATGCAGCAAGGGTGAAAGGGCTGTCGGTACATCCGAAAGTACATCCAAGAGGCATGAGGCTGGAATCATTGCTGGGAAAAAAGCAGCAAATCATGAAACACAAAACCCCCGGAACAGGATTTCCGAGGGTAAAGTACATCCGGCGGTACATCCAACCCGCCATCAGGCTATCGTGAGCACGTAAGTGCTTGTTTTTATTGGCGTCCCCAAGGGGATTTGAACCCCTGTCGCCGGCGTGAAAGGCCGGTGTCCTGGACCAGGCTAGACGATGGGGACGCATTATGTAACTTTTCCTTGCTCGGCCTGGTGGGCCGTGCTGGGCTCGAACCAGCGACTCTCTGCTTAAAAGGCAGATACTCTACCGACTGAGTTAACGGCCCCAGCAAGCAAGAGATCGCCTTGTAGCACCGTTTTTGAGAGACTGTCAACCAGAAAAAAATCTTTTGCTATTTTTTGTTGAAAAAGCCTGCCAAGTCCGATGGGAACCTTTCCGCTTTCAGCCTGTATCCCGTCATGCGGCGTATAAAATCCCGTCCTGTTTCGTTCCACCCTTATTTTATATCTCAGCCATTGAAACCATTGGCATCAAGCCAATCAGCGGCATTAGATCCTTGCCCCCCCCATAAACATGAGTTCCTCCATTTGGAAAATCCAGAGGCCTCAACCCGCCGTAATTTCAGCCACTTTAAACCTACCACCGACAGCCTCCCTCCCACTTTTTGGTTTGTATCTCCGGTAAAAGCTGAGTCCTCAATGCCCCTGCACCATGGGTGAAACGATCGTGCAGCCTTTCTATCCATCAGCCTTGCGCTCGGCCATGACTCCGTTTGCTTTGGTTGATTTCTTCCAATTGGCTGCCTGTTTGCGAATGAAAGGATGCTCAGGCCAACCCGGGAAGGCTGCCTCTTGCCTTTTGTGCTGATAATTATGGTGGCCTTGATAGGTGTCCTGCGCCAGCCAGCCTTTCTTTGGAGGCGTTTGCGTATTTTTGGTTGTTTTCCAATCGTTCCTGGTGTATGCAATATCTTTTTACTGGGGGGGTACGGACAGCCTTTTTCCTGTCGAAAGCTCGGGGGCAGAAAAGATGTCCCTGAAGCAGGAGTGGAGACGCGTACCCGAATATCATTGCCTCTGTGTGGGCTGCTCTTCTCTTTATTTTCCCTGTTCGGAAATGGAGGTTATCATGAAGAAGATTGTTTTGAGTTTGGTTGCTGTATGCGTAGCATTGGCAGTAATGGCTCCCTTGCCATGCGTAGCTGGGGAGAAAGTGAACCTGTCTTATAGTATTTTTCTTCCTGAAAAGCATGCCCAGGCCCAGGCGGCCATCCAGTGGGCCAAGGAAGTGGAAAAGCGTACGAACGGCGATGTGACTATAACCGTTTTTGCCGGCGGCACACTCACCAAAGGGCCTAATGTTTATGAAGGCGTGGTTTCGGGGATTTCCGACATAGGGAATTCGTGTTTTGCGTACACTTCAGGCCGTTTTCCGGTCATGCAGGCCATTGATCTGCCCATGGCATATCCCAACGGCAAGGTAGCCAGCAGGGTAGCCAATGATTTCGCCATGAAACACGCTGACCAAGACCTTAAGGATGTCAAACTGCTTTACGTGCATGCTCATGGGCCTGGTCTTTTGCATACCCAGAAGCCTGTTCGTAACCTGGCCGATTTGAAAGGCATGAAAATCCGTTCCACGGGTTTTTCCGCCGAGGTGGTTACCGCTCTGGGCGGCGTCCCTGTAGCCATGGGCCAGGGCGGCGCATATGAAGCCCTCAAGACCGGGGTTGTGGAAGGCACCATCACTCCTATTGAATCTTTAAAGGGCTGGAAACAGGCCGAAGTGGTCAATTACACCACCGAGTGTTCCGCAGTGGGCTATACCACGGCTATGTTTGTGGTCATGAACAAAGACAAGTGGAATTCCCTGTCTGCCGATACACAAAAAATCATGGAAGATGTAAGCGCCGAGTGGGTGGACGTCCATGGCGTTGCCTGGGACGTGGCGGATGACGAAGGAAGGGCATTTACTCTGGAAAAGGGGAATGAAATCATCCCGCTGGACGACAAAGAGAATGCCTTGTGGAGCGAGACTGCTCAGCCTGTCATCACAAAATACGAAGAAAGCACTCCCAACGGATCTACTTATGTCACGGAGATTCGGGAAGCCATTAAAAAAGCCCTGTAGAATGTTTTCATAGGTGGAACGTCAGTAGTATGAAAACTTTGGAAAAGATATCGGAAGCCCTCGCCTCAGTCCTGCACTATGTGGCGGGGGCTGCCGTTTTTGGCATGATGATCGTCACGTGCCTGGATGTGGCCTTACGCTTTTTTCGCATGCCCTTTCCAGGCGCTTACGAACTGGTGGCCATTTTGAGCGGTGTGTCCGTGGCCTTTGCCATGGCCCACACCACCATGGCAAAGGGGCATGTGGCGGTAAGCCTTCTTGTCCGCCGGTTTCCCAAGGCCTGGCAAAATGGCATCGACGCCGTCACCAGTGCTTTGGGCTGTTGCTTGTTCTTTCTGGCCGGCAAAAAGATTGTGGAAATGGGGTGGGATTACCAGCAAAGCGGGCAGGTATCCATGACGCTTCATATGCCCATTTATCCGGTGGCGTACTCCATCGGAGTGTCGCTTTTTGTGGTTAGCCTTGTCTTGCTAACGGCCTTTTTAAAAAATGCGGGAAAGGTTGTTGGAAAATGAGCATGACCACTGTTGGTATCCTCGGTATTGTTGTTCTCCTGATTCTCCTGTTCTCCAGGATGCCGGTGGCCTTTGTCATGGCCCTGTTGGGGTGCGCCGGTTTTTCTTATGTGGTGAACGCCCATGCCGGGATCAGCATGTTGGGCCAGGATATATACGAGACCTTTGCCTCTTATGGACTTACGGTGATTCCCCTGTTCGTACTCATGGGACAGATAGCGTTCCAGGCCGGGATCAGCAGACGCCTGTTCGATTCTGCACATGTGCTCGTGGGCCACAGGCCAGGAGGCTTGGCAATGGCCACAGTGGGGGCTTGCGCCGCTTTTTCTGCGGTTTCGGGTTCCACCAACGCCACGGCGGCAACCATGGCGGTGGTGACCCTGCCGGAAATGAAACGTTACAATTATGACATGGGGTTGGCCACGGGCACGGTTGCCGCGGCCGGAAGTCTGGGGATTCTCATTCCTCCCAGCGTTATTTTCATTGTGTACGGCATTCTGACGCAAGAAAGCATCGGCAAGCTCTTTGCAGCAGGGATTATTCCAGGGTGTATCCTCACCGTGCTTTTCCTGCTGACCATCTACATACGGGTGAAGATCAATCCCAGCCTGGCCCCTGCGGGGCCTCGCGCCACATTCAAGGAAAAGGCTCGTTCCTTTTTGGGAGTGCTGGAGGCTCTTGTCCTGTTCTCGCTCGTGATGGGGGGCATGTTTTTTGGGATTTTCACTCCCACCGAGGCGGCGGCCGTGGGCGCTTTTCTGACCTTGTGCATTGCGGTGCTCCGTCGTCAGATAGATTGGAAGGGCTTGGTAAAGGCCCTGGGGGACACCACGCGCATCAGTTGCATGGTCATGATGATAGCCACTGGCGCCATAGTATTTGGCAAGTTCATGGCGATCACGCGAATTCCTTATTCCTTGGCCGAATGGATTTCAGGGCTGCCATTGCCCGCCACCGCCATTATGGGAATGATCATTCTGGTTTATCTTTTTGGGGGTTGCTTTATGGACGCCCTGGCCATGGTCATGCTCACTGTGCCCATCTTTTTTCCTGTTGTGGAAAGGTTGGGGTTTGACCCCATCTGGTTTGGTGTGACTATTGTATTGGTCACGGAAATGGGTGTGATTACGCCTCCTGTGGGGATAAATGTATATGTGGTTAAGGGGGTTGCAACGGACGTTCCCTTGGAGACCATTTTCAAGGGAGTGCTCCCCATGTTGATTCCATTGGTTGTGTGTTGCCTGCTTCTTTTATTCTTTCCCAAAGTTGCCACTTTCCTGCCCGGCCTCATGAATTAAGGTTTGGCGAGGAAAAAGGAGAGTTGACATGCAGGCTTCCGACCGTGTAATTAGAGGTAATATCCTTTATTTTCCAGAATGTTATCTGTAAGTAGTTCATCTAACGGAAATTCTTAGACATTAAGGACCTGCCATGAGTGCGTTTGCTGGAGTTGTAGTGGAGCCGATTTCCGTCACAGGAAGAAAAACAATCGCTTTTATTCAGGAAATGGGCAGGATGTCCATTTTTTTTGTGCATAGCTTCCTCCACATGTTCTCCTTGCCGTTCCAGTTTGTCAAGGTCATCACGCAGATCAACGTTATCGGGGCCCAGTCCCTTTATGTGGTGGTCCTGATCGGCCTGTTCACTGGCATGGTCCTGGGGCTCCAGCTATTTAACGCCCTGGCCAACTTCGGGTCCGAGGGTATGCTGGGAACATCCATTGTTCATACCATTGTGAAGGAAATGGGGCCGGTGCTGGCGGCCATTATGGTTACGGCCCGCGCCGGGTCTGCCATGGCTGCCGAGTTAGGCATTATGCGGATTTCCGAGGAAATTGACGCATTGGAAACCATGCAGATCAATCCCGTCCGCTTTTTGGTTTCCCCCCGGCTGGCTGCGGCCATCATCAGCTTTCCTTTACTGACAGCTCTGTTTGACGTGGTTGCCTTGGCCGGGGCGTACCTTACCGGATGTAAGTTAAAAGGGCTCAATGACGCCACGTACTGGTACACCGTTGAAAATTCTTTGGTGATGGAGGATGTGAACGGGGGCTTTATTAAGGCCATCACTTTCGCAGTCATTGTAATCACGGTATGCTGCTACCAGGGATATACCACCCACATGAGGCCCAACGGATTCGGCGCCAAGGGGGTGAGCAACTCAACCACCTCCGCCGTGGTGATGTCCTGCGTACTCATCCTTATGGCTGATTTTGTTCTTACTGCTTTTATCTGGTAGGGGGCTATGACTACACCGCTCATTGAAATGAAAAATGTCGTGAAGAGTTTTGGCCAGCACCATATTCTCAGGGGTGCCAGCCTCACCATCGAAAAGGGTCAGGTGACTACTGTCATCGGGAAGAGCGGTGAGGGTAAAAGCGTGCTCCTGAAGCACATTATTGGCCTTATGGAGCCGGATTCCGGTCAGATACTGTTCGAGGGCAGGGAACTCGATACCATGAAAAAGGCGGAGCGGAAGAAACTCCGCGGTCGCTTTAGCTACGTGTTCCAGAATACGGCC
Organism: Desulfatibacillum sp.; assembly: GCA_016342355.1. GTDB lineage: Bacteria > Desulfobacterota > Desulfobacteria > Desulfobacterales > Desulfatibacillaceae > Desulfatibacillum. Next base: position 10,134 of record JAEINP010000075.1, on the reverse strand, counting down.
TTGTTCGATTCCATGACTGTATACGAGAATGTGGCCCTGCCTCTTAAGGAAAAGGGCGACCTTTCCAAACAGGAGGTCAAAGAACGGGTAGCCCTCCGGATGGACCAGCTGGACCTGCACGAAATTGGCGAAAAGTACCCCTCCCAGCTTTCAGGCGGTATGAAAAAGCGTGTTGCCCTTGCCCGGGCTTTGGTAACCAATCCTGAAATCGTGCTATTTGACGAACCGACCACAGGTCTGGACCCCATACGGAAAAATGCAGTCCACAGCATGATTTCCGATTACCAGAAAAGATTCGGGTTTACGGCTATTGTGGTAAGCCACGAAATCCCGGATGTCTTTTTTATTTCCCAAAAAGTAGCCATGCTGGACGAGGGGATGATATTAATGCAGGGAAGTCCCCAGGAGATTCAACAATCCAAGGACCCCCTTGTCCAGGGCTTTTTGCGGGGTGTGGAGGCCAACCACGACGAATTGACCGGCCTTGGCACGCCCACGCAGTTGGAAAAGCGTTTTGAACAGGAAATGGAACTGCAAAAGCAGCATGATTCCAAGTTCTCCCTTTTGGTTTTTACGGTGGAAAACCTGGAGGAAATCAACGAAAAGGTCGGGCACATGGCAGGGCAGACCATGGTCAAAAACTTTGCCACATGGCTCCAGCAGCATTTGCGGCCAAGCGATACGTGTTCCCGGTACGGCCTGACCAAGATACTGGCTGTATTGCCCAACACCACCCGTAAGGACGCTCAAAAGGTTTGTTCCAAACTTGCCAGAGCAGCCAGGGGCGAGAAGATTACAGAGGAAGAATTGTATCCGGGGTTTTGTTTTTCCGTATCCGCAGGATTTGCGGAAGCTACGGATGACAGCCCAATTGATGCCGTGCTGGCTGCTGCCGAATCGCGCGAAAACATGCTTTATGCTTTTAGAATAACCAAATAGTCCGGAGGAAACATGGGAAAGCAATCCATAGAGCTAATGGTGGGAGTCTTTGTGCTCATTTGCCTGGTGTGTGTGGCCTATCTGACCGTCAAGGTGGGGCAGATGGATATTCTGGGAGGGGATACTTACCAGGTTTCCGCCCGGTTCCAGTCTGTGGAAGGCCTGAAAAAGGGCGCGGACGTGGAGATTGCCGGAGTCGGTGTGGGCAAGGTCTCCAGCGTGATCATTGATCCGGAAGATCTGGTGGCCGAAGTCACCATGCAGGTCCACAAAGGCATTGGGCTTTCGGAAGACACCATTGCATCGGTGCGTACGGCCGGCCTTATCGGGGACAAGTATATCAAGCTCTCTCCCGGTGGAGCGGATGAGATGATAGAGGATGGCGGCAAAATTGAAGAAACTGAATCCGCAGTGGACATTATGGAACTGATAAGCAAATACGCCTTTGGCAGTGTTTGATCTGTTCCTTTGTGTGGATTCCACCCCATAATACAGAATTGACGAGGATCGACCCATGAAAAAGATTATTGCTGTTACCCTGTGTTTGTTTTTGCTGTCCATTCCGGCCCTCGCCGCAGACTCTGCCATGGACGCCGTTAAAAAACCCCTGGATAAAGCCTTGGCTATTTTGGACGACCCCCAGTTTAAGGACGGCCAAAATGCGGAAAAACAAAAGGAACTCCTTTGGGAATGCATTGAGGAGGTGTTCAATTTTGTGGAAGTGGGTAAACGGGCTGTAGGCAGAAACTGGAAAAAATTCACTCCTGCCGAGCGCAAGGATTTTACGGATGTTTTTTCCAGGGTTTTGGGGGATGCTTATCTCTCCCGTATTCAGGAAGGTTATGAAGGGGAAGACATCAACTATCTGGGAACCGAACAGGGGGAAAAAGAAGATAAGGCCGTGGTAAAGACCATCATTCAAAGGCCCGGCATGGAAATCCCGGTGGACTACAGTCTGTTGAGCAGGGATGGCAAATGGGAAGTCTACGATGTAAAGATCGAAGGCATCAGTCTGGTTAAGAATTATCGGTCCCAGTTTGACAAGATCCTCATGAATAAAAAGCCCGCTGAGCTTATTCAGGACCTGAAAGATAAAAAGGAAATTAAATAAGCCCCGACAGGGTAAAGGAGTGTCTTCTCGTGAAAAAGATTCTGATGCTGCTTATGATGGCAGGCTTCCTTGCCGCGTGGCCTATCCACACAGTCCTGGCCCAGGAAACCGGCCAGAAGGGTGCTTCCGCCACAGATGAATATAGTGATGAATTCCTGGACGACGACATGGATTTCCTGGAGGAAGAGGAAGAAGGCAACATCCAGGTGGTGCAGATTGCCGACCCCATTGAGCCCTTTAACAGGGCCATGTTTGTCGTCAATGACAAACTCTACTTCTACTGCCTCAAGCCGTTGGGGCAGGGGTATAAAGCCATCACCCCCAGTTTCTTCCGCACCGGGGTGAAAAATTTTTTTCAGAATGTGGAAACCCCGATCCGTTTGGTGAACTGTTTGCTCCAGGGCAAGCCGAAAAAGGCGGGCACGGAAATCCTTAGGTTTATGGTCAACACCACTGTTGGCATTGGGGGTTTGGGTGACCCTGCAAGAAAATACCACGACCTGGAAGTCGCCGATGAAGATTTTGGCCAGACCCTGGCCGTCTGGGGCGTGGGCCAGGGCGCCTATGTGGTGCTTCCGTTTTTGGGACCCATGTCTGTCCGGCACGGTGCGGGGAAAGTTCCCGACTATTTTCTCAAGCCCCAAACCTATGTTTTTGACCAGTGGGAAACCTCGGCCATGGTATGGGGAGGCGAGCAGCTTAATGCTGTCGCCATGCGGATTGGAGATTATGAGGCAATGAAAGCGGCAGCCATTGACCCCTATGACGCCATGAAGAACGGGTATGCCCAGCTTAGGGATAAAAAGATCGCGGAATAGCGCTGAATATAATATGCCATTGCTAATCCAGGGGGTAGGGGCCTAAACGCCCATTGCCCCCTTTTTGCTTATCGTGCAGGAATACCATGGGAAAAAAGTCTCTCAGGAACAAACGCTCTGAACATAAGGAATTAATGGGCTTTTCAGGTTTTGATGGCGACCAGGACGCCTTCAAGGCGGAGCGGGAAAAGGCCCGTGAAATGCGGGCCTCCCAGTGGTGGAAGCGGCAGCTTGCCAAGGGTGTCTGCTTCTATTGCAGTAAGGAGTTTAAACCTGCAGAGTTGACCATGGATCATTTGGTTCCCGTGGCGCGGGGAGGAAAAACCACCAAGGGCAACGTGGTTTGCGCCTGCAAGGAATGCAACAACCAGAAAAAATATCTTTTGCCCATGGAATGGGAGCAATATCTGGATACCATCAAAAAGGATGATGCGCCCGAGGCAGATAATTTGGACAGAGTTGGGCAGGCTGAGGAGCAATAAAAAAAAGGAGGATAAGTACATTGACCTATCCTCCCCGGGCATGGCTTTATGGTTTATTCTGCGGAAGGCGCTTCCTGGCCCATGGATTCATTTCCTTGCATGGGGCGGCTGAGTCGGGGATCCCGCCCCCATTTTTGATCTCCTGACTGACCGCTTCGGTTCCTGCTGCGCCATTCTTTTGCCAGGTTCTTGATCTGAACAAAGCGCTCCTGCCCTATGATTTTTCGGGTTTCCAGGATAAAACGGAACATTTCCTCTCCCATTTTGGCCTGAGCTTCCGCAATTTTGTTGTACTGAGCCATGACTTCCTTATCGCTGGTGTTTTTGTTCAGAAGCACATCCAGTTCAAACTGCTCCTTTTCCTTGGTGGATTTGAAATCCAGCCGTTTTCTTTGGCTTTCCACGTATTTGGTTTCCAGTTGATTCTTTTCCTCATCAGTGAGTTTGATCACTTCCGCAATTGCTGGCCTGCGCCACCAGCCTTCGTGGGGCATGGTTCTATCACCTTTGCTAAAGGCTATGGTGGGCAACAGGAAACTAGCCGTTAATATTGTAACCATCAGAATTCTCTTTTTCATGCCAGTGCTCCTTTCAAGCGGGCGCCAAAAGTAAGTAATTCAGTTTCAAAACCAGGAGACAGGAAGTCAAAGAAGTCCTGGTCCCATTCCATATACGCCTCCCCTGCCAGGTCCATTAATGCTGGCGTCAGGGTGCTTTCCTCAATGTCAACCATCACCTCATCCAGTGCTATTGTGTAAACCACAGAAACCTCCGTGGGCTTGAACGGAATAATTTCCATCGGAGCCTGTGGATTATGCAGCAAAACCAAGGCGATCAAAATGCTTGCCAGTGCCCCTGCCAGAGCGTAAACAGGCCGGGGCAGGCTAAACACAGACCACCATCTGGGCCGCGGAGCGTAATCCCAATTCAGAGGCCGCGGAGCAGGGGGGCAAAGATTCCTTGCCGTATTGCCAAGACCCTCCAGGCTATTCAGCAGAGTTTCCCGCTGGGTCCCGCAGGTTGAACATTGGAACAAATGCTCCTGGTTTTCCTGGTTAAGATCCTCATAATCCACAATGCTCATAAGAATGAGATCTTCAGTTAGATGAGATGTCCTATTGCTCATGACGGTCCTCCATAAATTTCGCAAAGGTCCCGGAATGTTTGCGATATTTCTCTAAAGCCCTATAAAGATGCGTCTTTACTGCGCTTTGGCTTTTCCCTGTGGCCTCGGCAATATCCCTGATTGCCAGTTGGTCCATGAATCTCAGGAAAAAAATCTCCTTTTCCCATCGGGACAGCTTTTGGGAAAAGATTTCCACTTGGCTCCAAAACTCCTGTTTCAAAACGTGATCCAAAGGCTGAGACAATTGTCTGCTATCAGGGTCTTCATTAACCTGAACGTCCGGTTCCGATTGAAAAAGGGACAGGATTTTTTTCTTCCTGTAGTAATCCTTCACGGTATTGCCTGCGATGGAAAACAGCCAAGGCACAAATTTTGAATCGTCTTTTAGTCGTGGCAGACTTTTAAAAGCCCGGATAAACACTTCCTGGCAAAGGTCTTCGGCATCCATCTGCTTTCTGGTGCGGAAAAAGACCATCCGGAAAATCCTTTCATGATGCAGGAGCACCAGTTGGTCAAAGGCGGCCCGATCACCGGACCGGGCCTGCCTGACCAGGGAAATCAGGCGGGTCGCTTGGGAGGAAGGCGTTTCGCAATTTAGTGGGTTCATGGACGAAATTAAACCACAAATCGGTAGTTCTGTATACCCGCCTGTTTCCTTGTTTATGCCTGATGATTCCAAAGACATCTCCTGTTTGCATCCATTCGCGCCAACCTGCATGACAAGCAGGTTTTGTATACTAAGACGTTCCTGAAGATGGGTTTGTTTACAAAAAAATTGGCATACCCCATTAAAAGCATAAAACGGCAGCTATTCACTTCCATCCTGAAATGGTTATCTTCGGAGGAGAGGCTTATTCGGGGCAGTGGGGACTATCCACGAATTGTTAGGGTAGATGAATTTTGTGTCGCCTGTAGGACGGCAGGAAACGACGTTTCGCTGTGCAGGCGGCAACCCAGGCGATCTATAGTTTGAAATTGTACTCATATCTTGCGGGGGCAGTGTGGACGCGGGTTTGGCCTGCCAAATCATAGACCGGGATTGATTCACAAAGGCAAGGAAGTCCGTTCCCTGCCTAAAATATGTATTCACAGAGTTCTTTATAAGAAGCTCCGGCTGTAAAGCAGGTCATTTGGGGCCTACGCTTTTGCCCGGTCCATCTTTAAATGCCCTATTAAGCAGTGTTTTTTTTGGGCTTTGCGTCCCAACACTCCACCAGATAGTTTTTATCCTCCTCAAAGATGGCGGCCTGTTCCTCCACCACCTGTTCGGCCAGGCTGGAACTCATATCTTTGGTCTGGTTAATGAACGAAGCCACCCGGCCTAAATACAGCGGCGTAACCAGACCCACCAGTTGGTCCCGGTTGGTTTCCCAATGGTGGAAGGCGGCGGCTGTTTCAAAAAGCACCCTCACCCATGTTTTGACCGGCATGCGGAACTTGGTGGGGGACATTGCCGCACATTTTTTTAATTCCTCAAAGCATTCGGAAGAAAAGATTTCCTGGTACAAGCTCTTGAACCTCCTGAAACCCATACGGTATTCCGAAACCAGCTTCTTTTGGTTCACCTTAATGGGTTCGGGCTCCAAAAGACTTTCCAGGCCATAGATAGGCACGGTCCTGCTGCCTTGCACAGGTTTCCACTCGTCCTCGTACTCTTCCATGAGCCGGAACAGGGTGTATATGACTTGTTTGAACATGGGCCCCAGGGATTCGGAAGGGTCTTTGGCGTCGTGGATTTTAACGCCGAGGTTTGACTGGCAGATTTTGAAGTTATTGGTGATGGCATTGGTGGTCATCCAGATGTCTATGCCGTAACGGGCCACGTCAGTCTCCCACACGTCCTGTTCCATATAATAGTTGGCCAACTCACCTGCAAAGGCGAAATCCCCGCCAATGGGCTGACGAATCCGCAGCCCGTACAAGGCCCGGGTGAGGTTGTACACAATATTGTTGGTGATGGTGCCGTCATATTTATACCTGGAGTACACAGGGCAAACATACTGATATCCTTTTTCCAGGACAGGATCCAGGAGGTATTTCACCCAGTCGCTGGTGATGGAGCGCAGGTCCGAGTCCACCACCATGCAAGTGCGCACATCCAGGCGCGTGGCCGACTCAAAGATGGAGCGGAAGGCTGACCCCTTGCCCGCCGGGCCCCGGTAAATGGAAACGATTTTTTCCTGCCACGGCTTTATCTCAAATTCCTTGGCTGTTTCCCGGGTATCGTCCGTGGAACCTCCGTCGGCGATCATGATGATGGACCGCAGGTCCTTGTAGTGTTTATGCAGGCCGTGGCTTACCATTTGGATTACGTGGGCGATGGTATCCTGGTTATTGTAGCAGGGGATCCCCACAAGGATGTCGGCCTTTTCAATCTCCTCCACCCTTTTGGATGTGTAGGCTCGTAATCCTGTATTGTAACGCATGATCGGCCTCCTTTGTTTTTATGAAAATTTACGGGCTTCAATAGCCCTTTCAAATGAAGCAAGGTACTGGGCTGCCGCTTTGTCCCAGGTATATTCCCGGGCGCTGTCCATGGCCTTTGCAACCAGGTTTTTCCAGGCGTCTTGGTCTTGATAATAGTCCCTGGCGCGTTTGAGGGCATAGGTAAGGGCGCCGGGATGAAAGGCGTCAAAGGTGAAGCCATTGGCCTTGCCGTTAAGACTGTCCACGTCGTGGACCGTGTCGGCCAAGCCGCCGGTGGCCCGCACCACCGGTATGGTTCCGTATTTGAGGGCGTACATTTGAGTCAGCCCGCAGGGCTCATACAGGGAAGGGACGCACAGAATGTCCGCACCGGCCATTATACGGTGCGCCAGGGCCTCGTCAAAGTCCTCCACGAATTTAAACGCCCCAGGATAGGCCTGCGCCAGCCCCCATAGGTCCCGGGCGTATCCCGCCTCTCCATTCCCCAAAAGAACAAAGCCTATGCCCATTTCAATGATTTGGGGCAGGGCATTAATGACCAATTCGATGCCCTTTTGGCTGAAAAGCCGGGTGACCATGCCCGCCACAGGCCTTTCCAAGAGAGTGGAGTCCAGGGCCAGTTCATTCAGGAGAGCCTGTTTGCATTGTGCTTTACCGCCCATGGAGTCCATATTATAGGATGCGGGGAGATGTTTATCGTGCTCCGGGCTCCAAACGCTAAAATCCACCCCGTTCAATATCCCTGTGAGGTCCTGGCTGCGTTTTCGCATGAGTCCGTCCAGGCCAGCCCCTTGTTCCGTGGTTTGGATTTCCCGGGCATAGGTGGGGCTGACTGTGACAAGGCGATTGGCAAAGGCAAGGCCCGCCTTGAGCAGGCTGATTTGGCCGTAAAATTCCAGGCCGTCCGCTGTCAGGTACTTATTGGAAAGGCCCAGCACAGGCGTGTCCTCCGGGGGCACGTATCCCAGGTATCCAATATTATGAATGATAAAAACTCCGGCGGTGCGGGGCATAAAACCCTGGTCCAGGAGGGCCATAATCAGGCCGGTTTGCCAGTCATTACCCAAAATCACGTCCGGGATGTACTGCGTGGCGCTGCACAAGGCGGGAATGCTTTTGGAAAAAAACACAAAGCGTTTGTGATTGTCCCCAAAAAGCCCGTTCTTGTCGCCGTATATGCCATGGCGGCCGAACATGGAATCGTTGCACACCAAATAGGTGTCCACGCCCGAAAAGGGGGCGAGATTCCGAAGGTCGGCGAATAAGTTATAGGCGCCCATGGAAACCCGAACTTTATCCACGATGGTGACTGACTGGGGGAAATTTTCCAGAACCTGCCCGTAACCGGGTATGGCGACCTTGACTTCACACCCCAGGGCGGCCAGGGCAGGCGCCAGTCCTGCGGAGGCATCTCCCAGACCGCCTTCCTTAGCCACGGGACTATATTCGGACGAAACAATAAGCACTTTCATTTAAACATCGTTTCCATCGCAAAAGGTTATGGCTTGATTTCTAAACCATTGTATATTTCGACGTTGCGGGTGGTCAAGGACTTGAGCTGGAAAAACTTAAAATAGCCGTCTTTCAATTTATTCTAACAGGTTAATATTTGATGAGAAAAGTGGTGCATGAACCGTCAGGGCAATGAAAAGGATCTTGGTTTTTTTGCCCTGACGGTGTGAAAATTTTCCGGGAAGGCTCCCATGGAGGGCTACAAAGGCAGGCGGTTTCCGTCACTCATTTCCGTGTTTGAAACCAGTTAAAGATTCTGATGCCGCTGGGCAATTTGTGCGGCCATTTCTGACAAGGCGTTCAATTCTGCCTTTTTGGGGATGCCCTTTGCAAGAACCGGCGGCAGAATTTCAACTTTCAAATTAGGCAGGGCTGCGGCGACTTGTTCCACCACCTTTGTGCCCCATCCGTAGGATCCGATGATGGAAGCATATTTTGCCTTGGGCCGTATCAGGTTAGCCAGGGCTATGGCATACAACGCTTTGGGATGGGGGCCGGTGAGAACAGTGGGGGTTGCTATTACAATGGTGGCGGCATCCACCAGGGCCATGGCCAGCTTTCCGATGTCCACTTCAGAAAGGTCAAAACGCATCACGTCCACGCCGTTTTGAACAAGTTCTTCGGTTAAAAAGTCCACCATCATGAGGGTGCTGCCATGCATAGACACATAGGGGATGACCACCAGGTTATGGGGCTTGCCTGTGGTCCATTCCTGGTAGGCATCCAGAATGAATTGAGGTTCGTCATAAATGGAGCCATGACTGGGAGCGATGATCCGGATGTCGTAGTTTTTCAGGCGCTCCAGGTGTTTGGCGATGATCTTACGAAAAGGCATCATAATTTCAGCATAGTAACGCTTGGCAGCTTCAAAGACCCGCGCCTTGTCCTTTACAAAAAGGTCTGTGCTGGCAATATGCGACCCAAACAGGTCACACGAAAAAAGGATTTTGTCTTCCTTAATATAGGCGCCCATGGTTTCCGGCCAATGCACCCAGGGGAGGTGCATAAATTCCAGGGTTCGCCCCCCCAGGTCCAGGATATCCCCATCGTTTACCGTTTGAAACCGTTCCTCCGGGATTTCAAAACGGTCCTGCAGCATGGCTTGGCACTTGGGTGTGCAGATAACCTTGGCGTTGGGATATTTTTCCAGGACCATGGGCACTCCACCGGAATGGTCCGGCTCAGCATGCTGGACAATCACATAATCAAGTTTTTCAACATCCTGGAGTTGTGCGAGAATCTCGTGAACCTTAGGGAGATCCACGGTATCGAACAGCACGGTTTTATCCGTCCCACGCACAAGGTAAGCGTTGTAGGTGGTGCCATCGGGCAAAGGGATCAGGGCGTCAAAAAGGCGGCGGTCCCAGTCCAGGGAACCCATCCAATAAATACCTTCCTGGATTTTTCTTGGTTTCATTTATTTCCCCTTATGCTGATGGGTGTTCTATGAAAGAAATACTGTGCCCTTGGATCAATCTTCATTCTATAGGCAGGCAGTCCCAAGGTCAAGGAATTGAGACTTTCCCATCCCGGCCATTCTTGGCGTATGGATTATCATCCCGCCTTTTTGCCAAAAAGAATGCCCAACTTGCGCATTCGGTGACGAAGTGTTGCCGGATGGATATCCAGCAGTTGGGCAGCCCCCCCTTTGCCCGCCACCTTGCCATCCGTCATCGCCAGCACCTTGCGGATATGGGCGGCTATCACAGAGTCAAGATT
>JAEINP010000074.1 GCA_016342355.1 Desulfatibacillum sp. | reverse complement strand
GCTATCCTCCAACTCCCTGCCAGGCGGCCCAATTCTACACGACCATTTTTGGCCCAATTTAATACGACCATTAACAACACACATTCGCTACCATGATGATTGATGCGGGGGAGGACATTGGTTGGGTCCAGAGGATGCTTGGTCACGGGTCCTTGCAGATGATTTTCACGAGATACTACTCATGGATGCCTAAGAAGACCCGCAATGATGGAAGCGCCTTTATAGAAAATATTTACAAGAGCGCCTTCAAAACAGAGAATGAAAAAATCCAGGATGGGGGTTCCTAAAAAAGTTACCCCCGAGTTACCCCCAACGCAAAAAGGGGTTACGGCCAAAAACCGTAACCCCTTGATATCATTGGTAGCGGGGGCTGGATTCGAACCAACGACCTTCGGGTTATGAGCCCGACGAGCTACCAGACTGCTCCACCCCGCAACAGGATTTCCACTTTATAGAGGGAACCGCCGAATCTGTCAAGATATATTTACGGAATCATGCAGCCATGACGCGATTTCTCTTACCTTTTCCCGTGATCTCCAAAGTCTGATCCCCACGCGCCAATCATCACTCCGGCATCGGCACAGTTCAGCCCTTGGCAAAGCCCTCGATCACTTCCCGCAGGCGGGCCAGTTCCTCACGGGAACCTGCTTCCCTGGGCCGCACCATGATCTGCTTGGACCTTCCGGTCTCCCCGCTCTGGATTTCCACCGAAGATTTGGGCAATCCCAAGGTCTTGGCCAAAAACTGGATGCACATCCTGTTGGCGGCGCCCCCCACGGGCGGGGCCTTGAGCTTGATTTTCACCGCGCCGTCCTGCAGGCCCACCACCGCGTTTACGCTGGACCGGGGCAGAACCCTGACTGGAAAAACCAAGCCGCCATCCTTTTCCCTGATAAAACCGGCCATAATCCCATCCTGATTGGTTGCAGAAATCTTCCTTGCCAAAATTTCTTTCTTCAAGCGACTTTGTCATACCATGGCAGGCTGCTCCATCGCCAGGGCGGATTTTCTCCTTTCAATGCAAAAGGGTGGCTCTGCGGCCAATTTATGGTATAGATTTCCTGGTTCCGGCGGACTGTTGGGGCTGATTGTTCTGGCGGTTTCAGTTTTTTTTCGGGAAAAGGAAACGCATTTGCACACCAACCAACCCAAGCCCTTTGTGATTCCCATTTTTCTCCCCCATGCGGGATGCCCCCACCAGTGTGTGTTTTGCAACCAGAGGGCCATTACCGGGGCGCATCGTCCCTTTTCTACGGAGGACGCCCGGGCCGAGGTGGAGCGTTATCTGGCCTTTCCCCGCAAATCCACAGGCCAGACCATTATTTCCTTTTACGGGGGGAATTTTCTGGGAATTGCCCGGTCACGGATTCAGGATCTCCTTTTTCTGGCCGCTGACTATGTGGGCCAGGGCAGGGCCGACGGCATCCGTTTTTCCACCCGGCCAGATACAATCGACGCCCAAAGTCTTTCCCTGCTGGATTCCCATCCCGTTAAAACCGTGGAACTGGGCGTCCAGTCCATGGATGCCCGGGTTCTGGAGCTTTCCAAAAGGGGCCATACGACCCGGGATACAGTGGCTGCCGCCCGTTTGTTACGTGAGCAGAGTTATGAGGTGGGGCTTCAGATGATGGTGGGGCTTCCCGGTGATGAAGGCCTCCAGTCCTTGGAAACCGCTCAACGCATTGTGGACCTTGCCCCGGATTTTGTGCGGATTTACCCCACGGTGGTTCTGGAAAAAAGCCCTTTGGCCGATCTGTGGAGGGCCGGACAATATCAGGCCCTCACCCTGGAACGGGCCGTGGATCTGTGCAACGATGTGAGCGGGATTTTTTATGACGCGGGTATTCCCGTGGTCCGGATGGGCCTGGCTGCTTCCGAGTCCCTGGACGCGGACGGCGCGGTACTGGCCGGACCCTATCATCCGGCCTTCGGGCATTTGGTGATGTCGGCCCGATTTCTGGACAAGGCCAGGGCCTTGCTCCGGCAAAAGGGGATCAGCCAGGGCCAGGTGGTTTTCCGGGTTCATCCAGGCAGTGTATCCGCCATGCGGGGTCAGCAAAATGCCAACATGCAGATTCTGGAATCGCTGCTTGGAATCCGTCCCCGGGTCAGGGAAGATGTCTGCCTTGAAAGGGACCAAGTGGCGCTGGGCTGATTGCTTGGCGCGTCAGGAGAGATTGGTTCCCTATTGGGAAAGATCGTTCCTGAACAGATCGCTTGTCTCGTCCACCTCTCCGGGCCTGGGACTGTATTTTGTGGGTACGGTTCCTTGCTTAAAGCATTCGAACACGGTTTTTTTCGATTCGGGGATGGCTAATAGCCCGGTTTCGGCATCGATTTTGGCCCAGTCCACTCCCTCGGGCACAGGGAACACCCGCACGGGCTTGTCCTTGAGGGCCTGTTGCATGAAATCCAACCAAATGGGGCAGGCAGCCCGCGAACCTGTCTCTCCCTTGCCCATGGGCTTTTCGTTGTCGTATCCAGCCCAAACCCCAGTGACCAGCCGGGGGGTATAGCCCACGAACCAGGCGTCAAAAAGATCGTTGGTGGTGCCTGTCTTGCCGGCGGCTGGCCGTTCCAGGGCTTTGGCCCGCCAGCCTGTGCCATGCTCCACAACGCCCTGGAGAAGGTGGGTCATCACATAGGCGGTGCTCTGGTCTATGGCTTTGCGGCTGTTGTGGGTGTATTCCTCCAGCACATTGCCTTTCCGGTCCGTAATGCGCGTCACAAAGCACGGCTCAATATAAAAGCCCTGATTGGCGAAAACGCTATATGCCTGGACCAGTTCCAGCACGGAAAGGCCCGAGGATCCCAAAGCCAGGGACAGGTCCGGCGAGAGGTCGGATTTAATGCCGAATTTGCGGGCATAGTTTATGACGTAAGACACCGAGATATCCTGCATGATTTTTACGGTAGGCACATTGCGGGATTTTGCCAAAGCGTCCCGCAGCAGGGTCTTTCCGTGGAATTTTTCCTTATAGTTTTGGGGTTTCCAGGTAAAGTCGTTGTCTGAATTGCCAAAAACCACGGCAGTATCGTGCAGTATGGTGGCCGGGGTATACCCTTTATCTATGGCCGCACTATATATGATGGGTTTGAAGGCGGAGCCGGGCTGGCGTCTGGACTGGTAGGCCCGGTTGAACTTACTGGTTGCAAAATCCCGGCCTCCCACCATGGCCTTGACGTGTCCGGTTTCCGTCTCGATGCACAGCAGGGCGGATTCCACCAATGGTTCCTGCTCCAGGGCCAGGGCGAAAAGATCCGAATCCTGGGTTTTTTCTTTAACCAGAACCTCGATAACGTCCCCTACTGCCAAGGCCTGGGAAATTTTTTGGATGGTTCCGCCCCAATTAAAAGGAGCAATGTCCGGATTGGGCTGCCTGGCCCATTTCATGTCTCCTATGGACAGGCTGCCCATGGAAGTTCCCATGCGAACCATGGCAACCTTGTCATCATCAGCTACGGAAACCACCACTCCGGTGGCTATGGTTCCTGGCTGGAGCGGGTCTTGGGGCAGGCCTCCGGAAAATTCTTCAATCTGTTCCGGTTGGATGCGCGTGATGGGGCCCCTGTAGCCTTCCCGCTTGTCCAGGTCCCGCAAGCCTCTTTCAATAGCGCTCCGGGCCATCTTCTGCATTTCAATATTGGCTGCGGTCGTGATGGTCAGCCCGCCTGTGTATAAAAGGTCTTCCCCATATTTGTTTTCCACATAACGCCGAATGTATTCCGTGTAGTGGGGGATTTGCTCGATATAGAGATTCCGCCGGGGTTTGATGTCCAGTTTGTCCAATTCACTGACGGCGTTGGCCACTTCCACATTGGTGATATATTGTTCGTCGTGCATCCGATTGAGCACATAAATAGCCCGAGCCTTGGCCTTTTCCCAGTGGTGGAACGGGGAGTAACGGCTGGGCGCCTGGGGCAGCCCGGCAAGAACGGCGCATTGGGCAAGGGATATCTGGGAGGCGGGAATGCCAAAGTAGTTCTGGGACGCCGCTTCCACCCCATATGCTCCATGCCCCAGATATATCTGGTTGAGATACAGGTAAAGGACTTCCTCCTTGGAAAAAGCCTTGTCAATGCGCCGGGCCAGGATGGCCTCCTTGATTTTCCGTTCATAACTCTTTTCCCGGGTCAGTAAAAAAGACCGGGTTACCTGCTGGGTGATGGTGCTGCCTCCCTGGACAATGGCGCCAGCCTCAATATTTTTGAACATGGCCCGGATAATGCCCAGGATATCCGTGCCCGCATGCTTGTAAAACCTGGAATCTTCCGCGGAAACAAAAGCCTTCAGCAGCATGGGGGGCATTTGATCCAAGGGGATGACAATCCGCCTTTCCTTAAAAAATTCTCCGATTTTCCGTCCGTCGTCTGAATAGACTGTGCTGACGATGGGAGGCTGGTAATCGGCCAGGCTTGTGATTTGGGGCAGGTTTTGTGAAAAATGAAAATACAAAGCCGCTCCAGCGCACAGGGCTAAAACACCGCCCAATAGCGAACAGAAAAAAAGAAATCGGATAAGGCGGAACAACAGGCCCCGCTTTGGGGTTTGAGAACGTCCTGCGCTTTTTCGAGCTTTGGTGTCATTTGTTTTTGGCATAACCGCTTTCCTTGTATGGAATTATATAGGCTGGTCATTGTAAAACCAGCGGCGCTCAAGGTCAACACAAACTGTACAAACATGCTGAAAGACATTTTTAGGTATGAACATGGCATAGCTAAAACCTGATGATTAGGCAAAAAGTCACTTTTTGAAAAATCGAACCTAATAAAATCAGCATGTTGCGGTATGCAAACATGACATTTTTCGCCTTTTTGCCGGGCCATCAAACCTATTCCTATAACGACGGAGACATAAAGTGAACCATTTCACAATTTTTCAAAAATTTAACTTGCATAATCTTTGTTCAGTATGGTAGGTATTTGAAATGTTGATATAAAATTATCCAATTGCAATTCGTGAAGTTAAACGCAGGCTGGGGCCGATTATACCAGATGAAGAGGGGGACTCTGCTGTCCGCCACAACATGTAGGCCCCTTAGCGGGATTGACTGACTTTCAGCACTATTAGGGCGGGTTAGTTATTTGAGCGGATTCCTTGTTGCCCGGGGTAAAGGGGAGGGTGGAAAACACTTTTCCCGGGTTACAGAATAAGATCCGTGTTCAGGAGCTGCCATTGAATTCGCACGAAGAGATTTCATCCACTGAAAAGCTGTTGAATGTCATACGGGGGGAAGAAAATAGGGGGAGCGAGCCTCCCAAGGACTCTCCTCGCCGTTCCTCCCGGAACCGGGAGTCTTCCAACAGGAAAGAAACCAATAAGCAGGCTAAACCCAAAAAGGTCCGTGGCTCGTCCAAAATGGTCAATGTGGGTGTGTCCCTGGGAAGGGAGCGGCTGGTTCTTGTAAAGTCCGGGCAAATTTCTGAAAAACGATGGCGTACTTTGGGGCATAGGGTCGTCCCTTATCCTGTGGGGATAGGGCCTGAATCTGCCGATTTTCCAGCATTTCTCAAATCCGTCCTTTCTGATTTTTGTTCAGACTCCCATTATCAAATCTGGACAACTGTTCCATCCCAATCCGTGGACATCCGTAGGATACTCATCCCTAAGGTGGCTCGCAATGAGGTTCCGGAAGCGATTTTTTGGACCTTTAAGAAGGAGTCCCCGTTTGATGACGCACGGGTAGTCTTTGACTTTGAAATTGAAGGCGAAGTGAGGGATAACGGCGTCTCAAAAATCGCTGTCATTGCCTACACGGCAGGCCGTCAGGATGTCAATAATGTCAAAAGCCTCTTTGAAAAGGCCGGTTTTCCCCTAAATGGTCTAACTGCTCCGCCATTTTATGTTCAGAATTTGTTTAGGACAAGCTGGCTGCCAAGTCCTGGTGAGGCATTGGCCGTGCTTTATGTCGGGGACGAGCGGTCTCGTATAGATATTTTTTCCGGTCCAAACCTCGTTCTCACCCGGGGCATTAAAGCAGGTATTCACAGCTTGACCGAGGCTCTGGTTGAGTCCTACAACGAGCAATGGCGCTACTCCAATCTCCGGATGGCGGAGCAGAGACATGAGGATTTTGGTCAAGAAATCACTTTGGAAATCACCCCGGATGGGGATGATCCTGGCCTTGTGCAGGAGATAGTGCTGGAACCGGACTCCACGGAGGGATTTCAAGAGTTGACCATGGAATCGGCCTCTCGGGAAAACACCTTGTCCAATAATGGTCAGGAGATTTCTACGGAAGGGCCTCCTCCTATTCCAGCATCCGCAAGGGAGTTTTCTCGACGGGACCCCAAAGAACCCCAGTCATTGGACCTGGATATAGGCCGCAGGGTGCTGCTGTGGGAAACTGGGGAAAGCAAACCTCTTGAGCAGGGAGACCCTGGTTATGGGTTGTCGGCTGATGAGGTTTTTGATTTCACTCTGCCAGCTGCGGACCGGCTTGTGCGGCAACTGGAAAGGACTCTCTCCCACTTCCACAATAATCCCGGAAGCGGCAAGGTGACAAAAATTCTGGTTTCCGGTCTTCTTAACTCCCATCGCCCCTTTGTAAACTATATCGGCGAGCAGTTGGCCCTTGTCAGCGAATCCCTGGACCCCTGGGAGCCGGGATTACCTCTTTCAGGTGGCTTGGAAACCCCTTCCAAAGCCTCTGAACGGGCTTGGACCGCCCCTGCCCTTTGTCTTTCCCTCTCCAGTAATGAACGCACCCCCAACCTTTTGTACACTCATGAACAGCGTGAGGCCGAAAGCCGGGTTGGCCGCGTCAACAATATCATCATAATTGTTTTCATGCTTTTTTTGCTGCCGGCTGTGGGTTTCTACTTTTGGGAAATGCAGGGTATAAATACTCGGAAGACCACGATAGAGACCTTGACGGCGGAGTTGCACCAGTTTGCGCCCAAGCAGGATATTGGCAAGATGGTCGTACGGGCCTCGGAAGTGCGTAAGTTCTACGGCAATATTGTGGAAAACAGCAAGCGCTACCAAGCTGTGGCAGCCCTGAATGAACTGGCACGGGTATCCAGGGAAATGCAGCCTCACAGGGTGGAGTTGCTTGGGGTTTCCGCAGATTTTCAGGTCCTCCAGTCTTCCAAAAACGAAAAGGCCGGTAAGGCTGCCCAAAAGGGAGATTCCAAGACGGGTTCAGGTACAGGGCTGGTCCTGGAAGGAATTGTTATAGGAGAGAGGGAACTGCTTGAGTCCACGCTTACTACCTTCTGGATGCATGTGGACAGTTCTCCTATGTTTTCGGGAGCAACGATTCATAAGTCGGAAATCCAGACTTTTCCCAAAGAGGGAGAAGTTTTACATTTTTTTATGAAATTAAATGTCGCCTAAGGCGGACCGTTGATGGAGCGCGATCACCATGCAAGGGGAAACCAAATCAAATTTTCCTGCGTCCAGCCGGAGATACATAGTTTTTTTCTCCCTGATTTTCATTGTTTTTATCTTGATAGGTCCTTACTGGTCGTATCATAAAACCCAAAAATTGGACCTAAAAATTGAGGATTTGAAACTGGAAATTAGGGAGCAGGGTCTGCTTGCAGAAGCCCAAGGCAAACTGGAAAAAGCCTTGGATCAACTGCAAAAGGACATTGCCCAAAAAAGAAACCTGAAGTCCCTGGCAATACCTGCAGACGACTCGAAACCATTGCCGCCCCTGGGAGAGGACGGGACTGTGCCCGGGGTAATGCCTCTTTCGGTTCCGGATGATGGCTTTGGTCTGAACGACGTTCGTATGATTCAGAGCAGGGGGCTTACTCTAAAGGAAACAACGGACATAGGAAGCACCCTGAGGACCATGGCAACGGAAGTGGGTCTAAGTCCCGAAAGCATCCGGCCGGATGTCACCTCCTTGATGGGCAACAGGGAAGAAATCGTGGTGGATGCCAGAGTTGCCGGTAGTTTTAAAGGCTTGTGGATGTTTTTATACAAGGTGGGGTCCCATCCGGCATTCAAGGAGTTTGTGAACATGAGTATTCGGGAGATTCCCGAGTCCCGGGAGATGAACGTCAGGGTCCGTTTTCTTACCGAAGGTCAGGCCGCAGGCGCTATGTCGATAAAGGGGATGCATCTTAATGGCTAAAAGGGAAAAATTCATTATCATAGTGGCCATTCTTGCCGTGCTTGGATATGTGGGAAGCCTGTTATTTGCAGGAGGCGGAGACGGAGGCAAGAGCCCCAGGGGCGCCGTCGCCTCAAAGGGCGGCCCTGCAGGCGTTGGCGCCTCAATTGATTCGCTGGCTCAGTTGCAAAAGAGTATTGACGAATCCCAGAAAACGGTGAGCGATGCCAAGCCAGAAGAAATCGCCGTGTATGTGGTGGCCAATTCGGACAGACCCTTTCCCCAAGATCCGTTTTATTTTCGGGTAAAGGCCCAGGAGACTGAGTCGGAAACTGTTGTAGAAGAGGAGGTCATGGTCCCCTCAATCACTCTAATATACACGGGATTCATCCAGGTCGGAAGAAAGTTCATGGCCATCATCAATGGCCTGGAATATGAAATCGGCGACGACGTGGCTGGAACAGGTTTCCTTCTCCGTTCCATTCGTCCGGACAGGATAGAGATAGTCAGCCGCGAAGGAAAGTATTCTTCGCAAATTCCTTTTGTGGAAGAAGGGTTATAAGCTCATGGCTCGTTTAAAGCATGGTTTGAGAAAGTATAGGGGGCTGTTTCTGGCTCTGGGAATTATCCTGCTTTGGGCCGGTTGCGCCCAGAACGAAAAAGAAGTCCAGCCGGATCCGTTTTTTGAAAAATGGAAGACCATGTCAGAGACCTCCAAGGGTACTTCCCCGATCCAGCGGCAACACACATTGGATGCTTCCGAGGAAATCATCCGACCCTCGGAAGACAGGTACGCCTTAAGCGCCCCCGTGGATGAGGAACTTGCCCCTGAACGCCCCCTACCCACCGAACCGGTAACCTTGCGCATGAAGGATTCCCACGCGGGAGTTGTTCTGCGTGCTATTTCCAGGGGGGTGGGCCAAAATCTCCTGATCAATTCCGGCGTGGATGGCTTTGTCAGCGTGGAAGTGAAAGCCGTTCCCTGGAACGAGGTTTTTCTCAGCATATTGAACTCCCAGGGACTTCGGTACGTCTGGGAAGGCGACATTATCCGCATTATGACCGCCAATGACATGGAAAAGGATCTGGCTGTGCAGCAGGTTCAGGAAAGAACCAAACGCCAGAAGCTAGTGGACAAAAGCATCGAACCCCTTGTTATGAAGGTGGTCAAAATTGACTATGCAAGCCCCGAAGACCTACTAGTGCCCCTTAACAGCATCCTGTCCACTTCTGCCGGGGAAAGCATGGCTGGATCCAAGGGAAAAGAAAAGCCGACCATGCGCGGCTCCGTGGACGTGGATAAACACAGCAACAGCCTTGTTCTTATGGCAGTCCGGGAAGACCTGGAAAGAATGCTGTCCCTCATCAATAAATTGGACCAGCCGCCTTATCAGGTGCATATCCAGGCCAATATTGTGGAAACAAACCGTAATACGGCCCGTGAACTGGGCATCCAGTGGGGCTGGATGTACGGTCGTTATGACAGTCTGGGCAATGATTCGGACTTCTGGATTACACCCGGTGGAACCTCAGGCTCGGCTTCCACCCGGGACGCCCCCCTGACTGGAAACTATACTTCCTCCACAGGGAACAAAGGTGTGAGCGGCCAGGGAAGCGGCATCAACTTTCCGGCGAATTTCGAAGATGGCGTGGGAACAGCTCTGGGCCTGATGTTCGGCAAGGTGGGCAGCAATATCCTGGAAGTACAATTGAGCGCACTGGCCGATGCGGGAAAGATCAACATTTTGTCCACCCCCTCCATCACCACTCTGGATAATCAAGTCGCGTACACGGAAAACGGGCAGGAAGTCCCTTATGTGACCCTGAACGAAGACGGGGACCGGGAAGTGAAGTTCAAGGACGCCACCCTCAAGTTGGAAATCACGCCCCATGTCATAGACGAGGGGCAAATGAAAATGAAGGTGGAAATTAAGAAAGATGAAGTGGACCTTTCCAACACGGTGGACGGAAACCCCTTTATTTTCAAAAAGAGAACCAGCACCAATCTCATTGTCAGGAACGGGGAAACCGTTGTCATATCAGGCCTTACCAAATCCCGGTCCTCTGGTGGAGACACCGGTGTGCCCTGGCTCAAGGATATTCCCGGCCTTGGCTACTTGTTCAAGTCAGAAAGCAAAGGCGAGGAAATGGAAGAGGTCCTGATTTTTCTGACCCCCACCGTGCTGCCCAAGTTCGGGGAAGGACTGCAATTGCAACAGGCGGTCAGCCTGTCCCGTCCGGCGGACGGCACACCAGAGGGCGATGGAATCTGATGTTTTCGGGATAAGGCGTTATGGATTACTTCCAGTTACTGGACTTGAAAAAGGAGCCCTTTTCCAACTCCCCGGATCCTGAGTTTTTCTATGGGTCCAGGCAACACCAGGGGTGCCTCCAAAAACTGGAATTGTCCGTGAGGCTTCGCCGAGGATTGAATGTGGTGGTGGCCGACGTGGGCATGGGTAAAACCACCCTGTGCAGGCAACTCATTCGGCGCTTTGCCTCAGACCCGGACGTGCGCACCCACCTTTTGCTGGACCCGGCATGCTCCAACGCCCATGAGTTTTTGTGCATTATCGCCCAATTGTTCGGCCTGCCAGGAGATCCTGAAAAAGACACGGAGCGCCAGCTCAAGGAGAGGATAAAGGATTTTCTTTTTTCCCAGGGAGTGGAAAAGGGCAAGGTCATCGCCCTTATTATCGACGAGGGGCAAAAACTGCCTTTCCATTGTGTGGAGGTGCTGAGGGAATTCCTCAATTACGAGACCAACGCCAGCAAACTCCTGCAGATCGTCATATTCGCCCAGACGGAATTTGATGAAGTCCTTCGTCAGCACAATAATTTTGCCGACAGGGTCAGCCTGTATCAAACCCTCACGCCCCTTTCTTTTGGCGAAACCAAGGCTTTGGTCCGGTTTCGTCTTCGGGAGGCCGCTGAAGGGGTGGTTCCGGCTATTTTTTCCGAATCCGGGTTTTGGGCCGTATACCTGGCAACCGGAGGATACCCCCGTAAAATTGTGGAGCTGGGATACAAGGTTTTACTTGCCCTGATCCTTCAGAATAAAAAACGGGCGACCTGGAGGCTGGTTCGCTCCTGCGCAAAAAGGGGTGTGCCAGTTCAGCGGCCTGTTTCACGTTTGAGCCCGGTATTGATGATGGCTCTGCTTGTAATTATGATTGTCGTGGGACTGAGTGCATCTTCCCTGGATGGCATTTCGGGAGTGTGGGAAAAATTTCAACCTCATCAAGACATCCAAACCTCGGCCGTTGCACCCATAACCCTTCCGGTCCACAAACAGCCGGAGGCCGTTTTGGTCAAAGAGGATGAGCCTGTAGATCCCCCCCAAGTGGTCTTGGAGATTGTTCCGGAAATACCAGCCGCTGTGGAAGAACCAACGCCCGTATCCGTTGATCCAGACAACCGAGTAATACCGGAGGGCGAGTCTGAGGGCCTGAATGCCCCGAAAGATGTATTGGTGAAGGTTTTTTCCAAATCCGTTGATGCTTCGTCAACCGCCAGCCTCACCAATATGTGGGGGGGGCGCTTTCCCAATTATTCCCAGATAATTTTTTGGTTTGATCATGAAGTCAAGTTGGAGGGGCCGGTAGTGAATTCCCGGGAAGCGGAATTCCGCTTTGTCAGCACATCAAGCCAGGTAGCGCCATACCGGGAGTATTCCAGCTTCCCGGGATGGGTGGCCTTAAAGGATCAGGAGGGCTACCTCCAGGCCCGTATCGGCCTGCCCAATAACCTGGAGGGCATGGAACATTATATCGAACGCGACCCTTTTCGTGTCGTGGTGAATTTATACCATTATCAACAGCCCGGTATAAAGGACAATAGCTGAGATGAGAATCAGAAAAAGATTGGGTGAGCTTCTGGTCGAGGGGGGACTCTTAAGCGAGGAACAACTCAAGGACGCTCTGACCCAACACAAAAAGTCCGGTATGAAACTGGGTAAATTCCTGGTGCAGCGAGGGATCGTTCGGGAAAGCAGCATGATCGACGCCGTGGCTTCCCAGTTGAAGATCGACCGTTACAGGGCCGACAAATACCCCGTGGCTTCCGAGCTGGCTAACATCATCCCTGCAGAGATGGCCCAAAAACATCAACTCGCCCCCCTGTCCCGCAAGCCCAATCTCCTCACTGTTGGCATGACCGATCCCATGGATATTGAAAGCCTGGACGCCATAGAAATCTTTACCAACACCGAGGTGGAAGCGGTCATTTGCACGGAAAGGGAGCTTACCCAACTGATCAGCAGCCTGTATGGCTTTTCCTCGGGTCTGGCCGATGGCATGGAAGAGGTGGGTGGCCTGGAAATGGGGCCGGAAAGTCAGGTTCAGGAAGAAAGCCCTGACACGGAAATCGAGGTGCAATCCCTGGCAGGGCTTGTGGATGAAGCGCCGGTTGTCCGTCTGGTGAACTCCATCCTGTCCCAGGCTATCCGGGAAGGGGCCTCGGACGTGCATATCGGGCCGGAGCGCACCTATTCCCACGTGCGCTTTCGCATAGACGGCAAGTTGCACGAAGTGCCAGCGCCCCCCAAGTCATTGCTTTTACCGGTTATTTCCCGGATAAAAATCCTTGCCAACATGGATATCGCCACCACCCGAATTCCCCAGGACGGCCGGTTCACCCTGAAAATGGAAAATCGGGAGATCAACGTGAGAGCCTCCACGGTACCCACCATTTATGGCGAGAACATGGTTCTCAGGCTCCTGGATATGAGCAGCGGGATTTATTCTCTCCACGAACTGGGCATGGCCAAGGACGACCGCAGTAAAATTGAAGCGGTGATAGTCAAACCCTACGGAATGGTCCTTTCCACCGGTCCCACGGGGAGCGGCAAGAGCACCAGCCTCTATGCCATTCTCCAGGCCCTTAACAAGCCGGATATCAACATCATCACCGTGGAAGACCCGGTGGAATACCGCCTGGAAAAAATCAAGCAGATCCAATTGAACCGTAAGGCGGGCATGACTTTTGCCAGCGGTTTGAGGGCCATTCTTCGCCAGGACCCGGACGTGATCATGGTGGGGGAAATCCGGGACGGCGAAACCGCTTCCATTTCGGTCCAGGCCGCCCTCACAGGGCACAGGGTGCTTTCCACCCTCCACACCAACGACGCCGCCGGGGCTGTCACGCGCCTTGTGGACATGGGAATCGAACCTTTTTTGGTTTCCTCGGTGCTCCTGGTGTCCTTTGCCCAACGGCTGGTGCGGACTGTTTGCACCGGGTGTCAGGAAAGCTATGTTCCTACCGACGAAAGCCTTGCAGCCTGGGGCCTGAGCAGGGCGGATGTGGCCGGGGTGGATTTCAAACGGGGCAAGGGCTGTGCCATGTGCATGCAGACCGGATTCCGGGGCAGGACCGGTCTTTTCGAAATCCTGAAAAACGATGATACCATTCAGGATCTTATTTCCCGCAGGGATTCCTCCCAGGAGATTTCCCGTTCCGCCAGGGCCGCAGGCAAAATGCGTTTCCTCAAGGAAGACGCCCTGGACAAAGTGTTTGCAGGCAAAACAACACTGGAAGAAGCGGCGTCCGCAGTCATGACCTAAACCCGGGATAACAGGGAATATATGGCGACTTACAGCTACACGGCAATGAATGAATCGGGCACCAGGATGTCCGGCACCCTGGAGGCGGAAACCTCGGAAGGGGCCAGGCAGCTCCTTAGCCATCGGGGGTTCATCCCCACCAAAGTGACAAAAATCCGGGGAGAGGCCAAGGCCAACCAGCAAAGCCTGGGAGACAGGCTGAGCAGGGTCTCTTCCAAGGATGTCATTTTGTTCACCAAGCAGTTTGCCACCATGCTCCGGGCTGGCATTCCCATTATCGACCTGTTCCGGGTAGTCGAACTCCAGACCGAAAATCCCAAGCTGAAAAGGGTTCTTGCAGTACTTTCCAAGGATATCCAGGAAGGTGCCAGCCTCCATCAGGCCATGAGCAAGCACCCCAGTGTTTTTTCCAAACTATACCTGAGCATGATGCGCGCCGGAGAGACCAGCGGTTCCCTTCCTCAGGTCCTGGAACGCCTTATCTATATCATTGACCACGAGGAAAAGATTAAAAAGGACATCCGGGGCGCCATGATTTACCCTGTTATTGTCACCATTGTTCTCACCGGCGCCTTTTTCTTCTTGATTGTCAAGGTGGTCCCCGTATTTGCTAGACTTTTTGAACATGCGAAGCTGGATCTCCCCTTGCCCACCAAAATTTGCATTGGGATTTACACAGTACTGACTTCCTATTGGATATATTTGATTGTAGGGGGCGCGGCCATTATTGTGGGTTTATATTTCTACCTGAGGACTGAGCAGGGTAAATACGCCTTCAACAACCTAATGTTGAATCTGCCTTTATTCGGGGACCTGTTCACCAAGGCGGCCATGTCCCGTTTCGCCAGTATTTTTGCCATTCTCCAGGCCAGCGGAGTATCTGTTCTTGACTCCTTCACCATTCTGTCAGGCACCATCGGCAGCGCGGCCATGTCCCGGCAGTTTGACGGCATTCGCCAACGTCTGGAACAGGGCCGGGGTATTTCCGAGCCTCTCAGAGAAGCCAAATATTTTACCCCCATGGTGATCAACATGGTGGCTATTGGAGAGGAATCGGGTAACTTGGAGGAAATGCTCCAGGTCATATCCGACCATTACGACGACGAAGTGGAGTACGCTGTCAAAGGCCTCGCAGACGCTATTGTGCCGATCCTCACTATTCTGTTGGCTGCTGTGGTGGGCTTTTTCGCATTGGCCATCTTCCTGCCCATGTGGGATATGACCAAGATGGTCAAGTAGGAGCACATTATGGACGTTGAAGCCAATACCCGTGCAGGATAAATTGACCATGGGCGGGCTTCCTGACCCAAGCTCCGGCTGCCAAAGTGGATCAGGATGTATTTTAAACATTCCACAAATTGTAAAGGAAGCCAATCTACCGGAAAAAATGAACAAATCCATTTACCACCTAAAGCTTTATATTCTCATTCCTTTGATTTTTTCCGGGATTTCGTTGCTGGCCTTTATTGTGGCATATCGGGTAGCCTGTGACCAATTGATGGGAGGACTTGACCCGGGTCTTCGTTCAGTTGCATGGGGAAGCCTGTTCGGGATAGGAACCTTTGCGTGCGGACTTCTTTTGATAAGAGTGATTTTAGGGCCAGTGGAAAAATTTGTGATGGAGGCTGAAAAACTGGGGGTCGCCAGGTCGGAAGAGTCCACAGGAGGGGAAACCGGAAATAGGGATGAAATGGCCCGTTACACCAAGGTTTTCAAACAAGTCAGTGAAGTTTTGAACCGGGTGGAAGCCAGAAAATTGTTTCCCAAGATAGTGGCCCAAAGCCAGGCCATGCGCCTTGTGCTAACCCAAATTAAAAGGGTAGCCCCTACCGACTCCACGGTCTTCATCACCGGGGAAAGCGGCACAGGCAAGGAGCTCATAGCTGACAGCATTCATAGTCACAGCCCGCGAAGCGGAAAACGTTTTGTAAAAATCAATTGTGCGGCCATTCCCCATGGCTTGCTGGAAAGCGAGCTTTTCGGTCACGAAAAAGGGGCCTTTACAGACGCAGTTGCCAGAAAATTGGGCAAATTCGAACAGGCCAACGGAGGCACCGTGTTCCTGGACGAAATCGGGGACATGCCCCTGGAGACCCAGGCCAAGATTCTGCGGGTCCTTGAGGAAAAGGAAGTGGACAGAGTCGGGGGCACACGTCCTGTTACCGTGAATGTGCGCGTGATTGCAGCAACCAACCGCAATATTCAGAACATGGTCAGGGAAGGAACCTTTCGGGAGGACCTTTTTTTTAGGCTTAATGTGTTCCCTGTGCAATTGCCGCCTTTACGGGAAAGGCCGGAGGACATTCCTTTTTTGATTGAAGAATTCATCACCCATGCCGGCAGGGATGCCGCTGTGGCGCCCCAGGCCATGCACATCCTATGCGCTCACGACTGGCCGGGTAATGTGCGGGAACTACGCAATGCCATAGAAAGCGCCCTTTTATACGGACAAAAAACACTGGAACCCGAGCACCTGCCTCCGGCCTTGGCCGGAACCCTGGCTATTCCTACTCCGGCAGGAGTGTTCATGGGCGGGGAGGAAGAATCCCTGGACCTGGACTATAGGCTCCAGGAACTGGAAAAAGGCATCCTGCTGGAGGCCCTTAAACGATCCGGGGGGGTTCAGGCCCAGGCAGCCCGGTTGTTGGGGATCAAGGAGCGGAGCCTGTGGCATCGGGTGAAAAAATACGGGATTGACGTATCTGGAATCCGGCAGAATCAGGGCCATTAAGGGCTACATTTTCTGACGATTGATCCTACAAAAAATGGAGAGGTTGGATTCCAGGCGGTTTCCTCCCATTAAAAACAGGAAAAATTTATTTTTTAACTACCTGTTGTTTATAGATATATACTTGGGTGATAAATTTAGTTCCATTTTTTGTTCCCAAGGGCACAGTATTTGCTGTGTCTATAGCCAGAAAAACAAAGTACAGGCTCTTTAACAGGCTCGAGATCATAAACCCTAAACCATGTAAGGAAAAGGAGTAGCGCCATGTTAAACAAATGGAAGAAAAAAGTCAGAGGACAAGAGGGCTTCACCCTGGTGGAAATCATTGCGGTTCTGGTGATTTTGGGTATCCTGGCTGCCGTGGCGGTTCCGAAATTTTTTGATTTGCAGACAAAAGCCATGGAAAAGTCTATGAGCGCGGGTATGGCCGAGGCTCTTGGTTATGTGAATATGAAGTTTGGACAGGAAATGCTTAATGGCGGCAATCCATGCACAATTACTTATGCTACAGTTGAAGGAACACCTTTAAATTTCGGGGATTTTGAGGTCGATATTGTGGATAATGGCGATGGCACACTAGATGTTACTGTGACGGGAGCAGACGGTTCTCCCATTGCCGGTGAAACCCAAACCTATGAAGACCTTACTAAACCTGGATGGTCTGGAGCTTGTGATTAAGAAGTTTAACGAACTCCCACCATTTTAGGAGCATAATCCGCGATGAATAGCACCTCAATTTGAGCATGATGGTCAAAACACATTAATGATAAAGGCTGCCGACCGTTTGGTTTGGCAGCCTTTTTTTGTGCTTCATCGGGCAGAGGTAAAATTCCATCCGTTGCAATTGTTTTATCCGGTGTTTATTGCCAACTCCATTTTTAGAACATCCTCAATAGCTGGGAGCAATATTAATAAATTCGACACATACTCCCGTAAGGGTTCTTCCTCTCTTAATTCAGGAAGCACTGCATTTAAAGCATCTGTCGCCCTTCAATATTTATTCTCATGAAACACAGCAGCCTTACCAAGCAAAGGCTTTCCAGCGCATGGTTTTCGATACTATTTGGGAAATTGGATGATTTTTCTTTTGAAAGCCCAGTGGAGCAGCCAGAATCCTCCCCCCAGGGAGGCCTCGGTGCAGGTGTCGATGAGGCGCATCCCCAGGGCCGCCACAATCACCACGGGTTCCGGGATCAAAACCGGCAGGATCAGGTAAATCACCCCTTCCCGCACCCCGATTCCCGCGGGGGCGAACAGGGCCGCCATGCCCACCAGTGTCGCGCCGTAATACACCCCTGCAATCACCAGAAAATGTTCCCATTCCACAAAGTACAGCGCCTTGATTAGAAAAAAGAACGACGCCCCGGTAAACAGGGCGGGCACGCCATAGGCGCCCACAAAGCGCAACACCATTCCATAGGGGGGATATTTTTCAGGCGGCTCTTTTCTGGCGAGGCGAAAAGCAATCCGTAACAAAACCGGCATGATTCGGGGCGTCAGGCTTAGGAGCATGGCCAGACTGATTAAGGCTGAAATCACCTTCAGGCCGTGGGGGACAGACACAGTGCCCCACGTGACCGCCAGGGTGACGATCAATCCCGAAGCCGCCGTGGAGGAAATGTGCTCCGTGATGGTAGCCGCCGTAATGGCGTTGTTGGGATGGTTTTTATATTGATTGAACCTGACAAGTAAGATGGTCACCTTGCCCGGCACATGCCTGCCCATACGGGACAGCAACCACGCCTTACCGGTGGTTATGAAGTCCTCCCTGATTCCAAAGGCCGCGGCCAGCCTGATCCACACTGTCAGGTTGGCCAGATACCCCAGTGCGCAGCACCCGACGCTCAGCCCCAGGTATAGGGGCGAAATGCTTACCGTATAGGCGCTGAACTCCCTGGCATGCCGGATAATCACCCA
>JAEINP010000013.1 GCA_016342355.1 Desulfatibacillum sp. | reverse complement strand
CCCGGGAAATCGTGCCTGACGCCATTCGGTTTCTGCTTACCGGGTATTCGGAAATGGAGGCGATTATTCAGGCTGTCAACCAGGGCCAGATCCACAGGTACCTCAACAAACCCTGGAAGGATGAGGACCTATTGATCCAGGTGCGTCAAGCCCTGGAGCAGTTTGAAATGGCCATGGAAAATAAGAGGCTTCTGGCCCTGGTGGCCCGCCAGAACGCCAAGTTGCGGGAGCTTAACACCAGCCTGGAAGAAAAGGTCAAGGAACGCACCCGGGAAGTAATCAAAAAAAATAACCAGTTGTCTGAAATGAACAAGGACCTGGAGTCCTCCTTCCACAACACGGTCCGTTCCTTTGCATCTCTCCTGCAAATGCAGGCCCCTGTCCTTGCCGGGCATGGACGGCGCGTGAGCGCTCTGTCCCGGGGGGTCGGACGTGAAATGGGGTTGGAGCCCAACGAAATAACCCATATTGAAATTGCGGCCTTGTTGCACGACATGGCCAGGCTGGATATTTCCAGGCAGAAGCATTCAACCCCGGTCAGTACATGGCCCCAGAAAGACCAGGACAGGTATTACCAGCATCCGGCTGAAGGGCAGTCTATGGTTCGGCTTATTGGCAAGCTGGACCATGTAGGCCTTCTTATACGGTCTCACCACGAGTATTGCGACGGCTCAGGTTTTCCCGACGGACTGGACCGGTTTACCATTCCCCTGGGTTCCAAGATCATTTGTGTGGCCGACGCCTTTGACGCCATCGTCCACCTGGAAAAAGATCAAAGCGCGGCCGTGGAGGAGTATAAAAAGAAAAGTCCGGACGCAGCCTCCCTGAAACCACAAGCGCTTTTGGAAAAGGCTGCTGTGCAGTACATTAAGGAGCAGTCAGACATCCTTTTTGACAGCCAGGTTGTGGAGTCATTTTTAGACTATTTGGCCAAGGAGGGCGCCGCCGCTTCCCGGGAAAAAGAAGTGAAAATCATAGAGCTCAAACCAGGCATGGTCTTATCCCGGGCCCTGTATTCCCAGAAGGGGCAGTATCTGTTGCCTTACGACACGAAACTGACCCTGGGATACATCAACAGACTCCAAAAAATCTCAGAGGGCGCGGGTTTAGGCGCCATACACATTGTGGTGGAATAAGCCAGTTGTCCATGAACGCAAATAGAAAAATCATGCCAGTGAAGGGAGCCTGATTTTGACAAAACAGGACATATTGACAGATCTGGATAAAATCAATGACCTTCCCACCCTTCCGGTTGCAGCCTTCAAGTTCAATCAAATGGTGGCCGAGGGGACTGCCTCCATGAAGGAGATCAGCATCGCTTTGGGCCAAGACCAGGCTATCGTACTGAAAATATTAAAAATGGCTAATTCAGCCTTTTTCGGGCTCCGGAAAAAAGTGGAAAACCTTCAACATGCCGTGGTCATTTTGGGAATCAACACTGTGCGCAATGCGGTTTTGTCCCTATCCGTGGTGGACTGCTTTAAGGCAGGCGGTAAAGAAAACACAGGAGACGCCATGAGCCTGTGGAAGCACTCCCTGGCCGTGGCGGTGACCGGCCAGTACCTGTCCCAGCAAACCAAAGTGAGCACACCGGACGACTGTTTTGTGGGGGGATTGCTACATGATGTGGGTAAGCTGGTGCTTCTCCAGTATTTCCCCCAAACCATGGACAGCGTTCGCCAAGCCATGGCGGAAAAGCCAGCCTCCTTTTTAATGGCGGAAAGGGAATTGACCAACGCCAACCATGCGGTTATCGGCGGCGCCTTAGCCAAGAAATGGCGGCTTCCCGAAGGTTTGCTGGGGGTCATCAAAAACCATCACACCATGTCGTCCAGTTCCGTTGACATGGACCGCCTCAAAGTCGTCCATGCCGCAAACATAATTGTGAACGGTTATCTGGGAGACTATT
Source organism: Desulfatibacillum sp. (assembly GCA_016342355.1). GTDB lineage: Bacteria > Desulfobacterota > Desulfobacteria > Desulfobacterales > Desulfatibacillaceae > Desulfatibacillum. The sequence continues at coordinate 110,604 of JAEINP010000013.1, read as the reverse complement.
TGGGCCGCAAGTGGCCGTTAAGTACCCATCCGTCCGTGGAAGCGCTTATGAAAAAACGCCTTAACACAGTGGACATTTGGTTTCCTGAAATTGAGCCCCACATACAGGAAGCCTGTTCCTTTTTCCTGGAGGAATGATAGGCAGCTATGGAGACCCCCCAACATGCAGTCTTATGCGTGGATGATGAGGCCAACATCCTCAATTCCCTCAAACGCCTCCTGCGCAGGGAACCGTACAAGCTCCTTACCGCCGAAAGCGGGACACAGGCCCTGGAGGTTTTGGAAAAGGAGGAGGTTCACCTCATCATCTGCGACCAGCGGATGCCCGGGATGAGCGGGACAGACCTCATGTCCAGGGTCAAGGACCTTTATCCGGAAACCATACGCATCGTACTTACCGGGTATTCGGAAGTGAGAACCATTACCGAATCCATTAACAAGGGGCACATTTACAAATTCTTTTTCAAGCCCTGGGATGATGAAACCCTCAAGCTGGAAATTCGGGCTGCGCTCCAACACTGGGAGTTGGCCAGGGCCAACAAGGTTCTCCATGAGCAGGTTTTAAAACACAACCAGGAACTCTCCGAGGTGAACGAACGGCTGGAGCAAGTCGTGTGGGAAAGGACCCAGGAGCTGGAAATCCGCAACCAGGCGCTGGAGGTTTCCCATGCGGTTTTGGCGGATATTCCCCTGCCTATCATCGGGATAGGGCCGGAAGGGGACGTAGTCCTGATCAACCGGAAGGCTGAAGCATTGCGGGAGGAAGGCATTAGCCTGCATGTGGACCAGCCGTTACGAGGAGTTCTTCCATTGGAGGCCGCCCGCGTGCTTGACCGGGCATTGTCTGAAAACAGCGCCCAATCCCTTGCCGGATGCGTAATAGGCTCCCGGACTTACAAGATGGAAATTGTTCCCCTTTCCGGGCATTTTTCCAACCGGGGAATAGTCATCATCCTCGTGGAAGAATAGCCTTATCGCCAATCAGGCCCCTTGATTCCTTGGCGGACATGATGTGCCGCACTGGGGACAAACCTTCCAGTCATCTTCCAAAAACAATTGGCAGGCCGGGCACCGCAGCACCAGGGTTGTGGCGCAATGGGGGCAAAAATTGAACCTTTGGGCCATGGTGTGGTTGCACACCGGACAAAAGATTTCCAGGGTGTTTTGGGGCCCAAGAACCCGCAACACTTCCTCGCAGGTGGTAATTCCGGCCCGCACCTTGTCCAGGGCGTCTTGCAGGATGGTTTTCATGTTGGCCTGGGCGGCTGCCCGCATCAGCTCTGCATCGGATGCCCCGCTATGGACCATGCGCCGGAATTCGGAATCAAACTCCAGGACCTCATAGGCGCCAATGCGTCCCTTGTACCCCCCTCCATTGCATTGAGGGCATCCGCGCCCCATTTTGGGGGTGAAGGATGCTTTTTCCGGGTCCAGCTTCAATGCTCTGAACACTTCTGGATCCACCGGCGCGTCCTGGATGCAATGGGGGCAGATCCTTCTAAGAAGGCGTTGGGCGATAATGCCTGTCAGGGCCTCGCTCATGACATAGGATTTGATGCCCATATCCCTCAAACGGATAATGGAGGCGATACTGCCGTTGGTGTGGAGGGTGCTGAGAACCAAATGCCCGGTAAGGGCTGCATGGAAGGCCACCTCGGCGGTCTGATGATCCCGGATTTCACCCAGCATGATCACGTTGGGGTCCTGGCGGAGTATGGACCGGAGAATGGTGGAAAAACCCAGACCGATTTTTTCCCGCACGTTCACCTGCTCGGCCATGCCCATGAAATATTCCACCGGGTCTTCAATGGTGGTAAAGTTTTTGGTGACCGTGGCCCCTCTCCGCAGCATGGCGTACAGAGTGCTTGTTTTTCCGCTGCCTGTGGGCCCGGTAGCCAGGACCATGCCCTGGGGCTGCCGGATGAAACGCAGGACCTTTTCCATGTCCGTGCCGGTAAGGCCAAGGTCTTCCAGTTCCTGGTTGGCCGCGCCCTTATCCAATATGCGCAGGACGATTTTCTCGCCATTGACTGTGGGCAGGCTGGAAATGCGCATGTCCACGGTTTTTGTCGAGGCCTTGACCGTCACTCTGCCGTCCTGGGGCTTACGGCGTTCCGTGATATCCAACTCACTCATGACCTTGATCCGGGATACAATGGACGGATGCATGGCCATGGGAATGCGGAGTTTTTCCTGTAAAAGATCGTCGATGCGATACCTTACCATGAGGTATTTGGTTTTGGGTTCTATGTGGACGTCCGAGGCGCCGTGACGCAGAGCGTCCGATATAATGGAATTGACAATCCTGATGGCCGGGGGCTGGTCCTTTGCCCGGAGGAGTTCGTCCACGTCCACCATGTCATCCTCTTCCAGGATGATTTCGATGTTTTCCGTGGGGTCCACCATTTCGATTTGGGAAATCATGGCGGTAAGGGTGGAGGCGTCGCCGTAAAGCTCCGTCACTTTTTCCTTGATGGCCTTCTGGGTAGCTAAAACCGGCTTGATGGGCATGCCGGTGAGAAAACGCAACTCGTCAATTTTTACAAGGTCCGTGGGGTCTGCCATGGCGATAACAAGCTGGCTGTCCATTCTTTTGAGGGGAACAAGGAGGTGTTTTTCGCACACCTCGGAAGGAATGAGGGAGGCCAGGGGGGCTGATGCGGTGAACTCTGCCGGGTTCACCCGGTTGACCTTCAATTCCGTCTCTATGACCTCCATGATGGCGTTTTCATCAGCCAGACCCATTTCCATGAGGATTGCGGGAAGAATTTTGTCGGTGCGCGCCTGGGCCTTCTGGGCCTTTTCCAGGTCCTCCTTAGCCAGGAGTTTGTGTTTGACCAGCATGTGTCCCACCTGGCTGCGATTTGCGCTAAAGCACCGGGTGAGTGTTTTTATCTTCTTTTTCTGCTCCTTTTGACGGTCCTTTAAGTAGATGTTTTCCTTGATAAGGTCGTATTGTTCCAGGGCAAGGCTCACGGTGATGCGAAGGTCGTCATCATTCCAGGGTTTGGTGATGAATTTATAGACAGCGCCCTCATTGATGGCCCCCATAATGGCGGATACGTCGGCATGTCCCGTGAGCATGATCCGAATGGTTTGGGGATACAGTTCCTTGACTTTCCGCAAAAGGTCCGCCCCCTGCATGCCCGGCATACGGTGGTCCGAGATGATCACATGGATCTTGGTGGATTGAAGGATTTCAAGGGCTTGTTCGGCGGATTCGGCGGTCAATATCCGGTAGTTTTCCTTTCGGAAAATCCGGTTCATGGCCTTGAGCACATGGGGTTCGTCATCCACAAACAGGATAGCGTACCGGCTGCTTTCCCTCTTTAGCGATGTAACTTCCTTTTTCTCCGGTATGTTGCCGCCCATAAAAAGGGACGCGAGTCTTGACATGAAGGTTCTCCGATCTTTCAGGATTCGGGGGAAGCCAGGGGCATTTTAATTACAAAGCAGGCGCCATGGCCCGGGTGACTGGTCACACTTATACTTCCCCGGTGCCTTTCCATGATTTTATAGGCCACATTCAGGCCCAGACCGGTTCCCTGACCCACCTCCTTGGTGGTGAAAAAGGGATCAAATATACGGGAAAGGTGCTCCGGTTCAATGCCTTTGCCGGTATCCCGGACTTCCACCACGGCATGTCCCTTTTCCATATAGGTTTTTATATGGATTTCCCCGGTGCTTTCCATGGCCTGGGCCGCGTTGACCAGAAGATTCATGAAAACCTGTCCGATTTGTTGGGGATAGCAGGGAACATCCTCCAGGCTTCCGTATTCCAGGATAACCTCGGTTTTGTATTTGAGCTCGTTGCGCACGATATTGAGGGTGGAATCCATGATACAGTTTAGGTTTACATACTGGATTTCGTGTTTTCCAGGATGGGCAAAATCTTTCAAGTCCATGACTATCCTTTTAATCCTGTCCGCACCGTCCATGGACTCGTCAATGAGGACAAGAATATCCTCAAACAAAAAATCCATATCCAGGTCCTTTTCCAGAGAAGCCACGGCAGAGAGTTTTTCAAGAATCCGGCCAGGAAGTTGATCCGGGGAAAGGTTCTTCTCCAGGGCCGATACAACCTCCCTGTAAGCGGAAAGCACTGCGCGAAAATCGGCGCCGTATTCCCTTAGGGAATTGAGATTGCTGGAAATGAACCCCATGGGGTTGTTGATTTCATGGGCCACCCCGGCGGCCAACTGGCCGATGGAGGCCATTTTTTCCTGCATCAGGAGCATGTCCTGGGCTTTTTGGATTTTTTCGGCTTTTTTTTCCACCTCCTTTTCCAGGCAGCAGGCCAGACTCCGATATTTTTGCTCCGACTCCACAAGAAGTTGATTGCGTTTCTCCAGTGCCTCATAAGTGTCTTCCACCACACGGCCATGCAGTCCAGCGGTCATGAGGATTTTCTGATTCATGCCCATAAACTCATTTATAATGGAATTGATCAGGCTTTCCATGGGGGAAGTTTCAGGCAATGACGGCCCCAAAACCAAATATCCTATAATTTCCATTTCATGAGTCAACGGATAGACTCGTGCCTTGTAAAGGTCGATATCCACAAGCATTCCGTCTGGTGGACAGTTTGCTATGCCCCGGGTCAGCAGGGATAGTTCCTGCTCCCTGACCATGGAAGCTGAAAAATGCACCTCTCCTCCCGGATGCAAAATCAGGGATTTGTCCAAACCCAATTGGAGCAGATGCGGTATACCTTTTTCCAGTAAGTCCATGGGAAGCAACTGATCCAGTTCATATTCCCTGTCAAAATCATCCAAGCCGCCTTCTTCCCTGCCGATATAATCCTTGGATTGGGTTGGAGCATTCATAGTATTTCCCACCAATTATGCCTTTTGGGCAAAAAACCGTCAGAAGCCATTACCAGACTCCGCCTCAGGCGCTGGCGTTAATCAGGCACAAAAAATCGTCTTCCGCCATGCCATGTTCCTGTTCCAGCCCATGATGTTTGTCCAGGGACCGGTACGTCAGAACCAGGATTTGCCGGAAGGTTTCCACAACCCCCAGGCCTTTCAGGGCCGCGGCGAAAGTCACGGGCAGGCCCGTGGGTCCCCACCGCTGCAGGACTTCGCTTTCAGGCTCGATTCCTTCCAGATCCCGTTTGTTATACTGGATAACCAGGGGCAGGGTATCCACATTCAGGCCTACCCTCAGAGCGTTTTTCTCCAGGTTATCAAAACTTTCGAAATTGCTCATGGATTGGGATTGTTGGGAGTCTGCAACAAATACCACACCGTCAGCCCGGGAAAGAACCGCCTTGCGGGTGGCGTCGTGGGCCACCTGACCTGGCACGGTAAACAGCTTTATTTTAAGCAAAAAATTTGTTTTTGAACGAACAACCAAAGGCAGAAGGTCGAAAAACAGGGTCCGGTCCCCCTTGGTTTCCAGGGAAAGCAGGTCCCCTCTTTGGGTGGGATTGATGGCATCGTGCAATTGCATGAGGTTGGTGGTTTTCCCGCTCAGGGCGGGTCCGTAATACACGATCTTGACCACCAGTTTATTCTTGGATTCATCAAATTGCGCCATTGTCCGTCCAATACCCTGCGTTGCCCTGCCAATTATGAAAAATTTGTGGAGAGCCTACTTCCCTGCCCGCCAATTATGGAAAATTTGTGAAGAAGGCTATCCGCCACTGTCCTTGACGAAAATCTGTGTTATTATGATTCTATGGAAGCACAAACCATGCCACGGAAAATGGGTTGCCAAGGCAAAAATCCGTGCTATTTTCGGCATATGCACACCACTTACCGGCCAAATATTTCAGGGTGAAAAGCCCCGAAGGAGAATCCCATGCACACACTCATCGATAAGGAAACGGTTAAACTTATTCGGCAAACCGGCGCCACCTTCGCCAATGCCCCAAACAGGAAAACCCTCCTGGAGGAACTCGGCCTGCCTTGCGACCAGCCTGCGGAGAATGTTATTGTAACGGGATGCCAGGTTCTTCCGGGCTTGCCCAAGGCGTTGCAGGCTTTGGCAAGGGTGTACGACCGCGCCGGTTTTTCCTACACGTTCCTGTCGGAGGAGTATTGTTGCGGAAACAATGTGTACAGGCCCGCCATCAAGGCCAGGGACCAGGATGCTTTGGCGGAATGCCAGGCATTGTCCCGGGAATTTGTGGAAAAAAACCTGCTAAAGGCCCGAGAACTGGGGGCGCGGAGGCTCGTGATCTTCTGCTCCCCCTGCTACCCCATATACAAGCATGCCCTGCCCGAGGAAGACATCGTATTTTACCCAACCACATTGGACGAATGCGTTTCCCCCATGGAGCATGAGCAATCGGTTGATTACTATGCCGGTTGCTATCGGCTGCACAAAAAATTCGCCCCGGTTCCCATGGACTTGAAAGGGGTGAAAAAGGTGTTCTCCAAAATCAGCGGACTGGACGTTCATTCCATATCCGCGCCCCAATGCTGCTACAAACCCGAAGGCGCAGCCCATATGATGGGTTCGGTCAAGACCCGGACCATGGTCCATGTATGTACGGGGTGTTATTTCCAGTCGTTGATGAATGCGCCCCAGAATGCCCAGGAGCCATTAAACATCCTGATGCTGTCCGAGTTTATAGACAATCTTCAGAAGGAGAATGAACAATGAAACAGGCCGTGGCGGTTATCCTGGCGTTGGTTGTTTGCGTGTTGTTGCTTTCCAGCCCTGGTGCGGCTGAAACCCCTTTCAAGGTAGTGGACATCAGTGAACGGACTTACCAGGACGGCCCGGCCATCTCCATTATTTTTTCCGCGCCCTTGGACCCCACCATTCGGCATGACAGCCACCTGCGCATCAGCAATGCCAAGGAGGTTCTCAAGGGGGGCTGGGTGTTGTCCGAGGACAACCGCACTCTTTACTATGGCAATGTGCAGCCCCAAACCGAATACACGGTCACGGTGCTGGATACCCTCCAATCCGCCGACGGCAGAATAATTGAGGCGCGAGCCAGCCAATCTGTGACCACCCGCAAAATCACGCCTGCAGCCAGCTTTGCCGGCGACGGCCTGCTTTTGCCCCCTAGCCTGATACAGGGGTTGCCCGTGGCTACGGTCAATGTGCCTTCGGTGGATGTGGAATTCTTGAAACTTAGCGACGATGCCATGGCCCGCTTTGTGGACTGGACCAGGCCCCGGGGAACACTCCATATCTATACCCTGGAACACATTTCAGAAGGAGCAACCTCTGTATTTTCCGGGCGGTTTGACCTGAACCCAGAGCCCAACCGCAGGACAGTCAGAAATATCGCCCTGGACTCCATCAAAGCCCTCAAAAAACCCGGTGTCTATCTTGCAGTCATGCGCAAACCCGGCCAGTACTCCTATTCCTACGACTGCACTTATTTTGTGGTGACGGACATTGGCCTGCAGGCCAGGGTTTACAAGGACATGATCTATGTGCTGGCATCTTCGTTAAAGGACGGTTCTCCCATTTCCGGCGCAAAACTCAGTTTCCTTTATCAAAAAGACGATGGAATCAAGGAACTGGCTGTGGGAAAAACCAACGAAGACGGTATGTTCTGGGGAACTGGAGAAATCAGAAAGAAGACCGTTTTCATCAAGGCGGAATACAACGGTCAGATGAGCATTCTGCCTATGGATCTGCCCGCCCTGGACTTGTCGGATTTCAAATATGGCAAGCGCCCCCATAAAAACCAGGAAATTTTTGCTTACGGACCCAGAAATTTATACCGGCCTGGGGAAAGGGTTACCGTATCCTGCCTGTTACGGGATTATGACGGCAGGCCGGTTCCCAAGGCGCCCATCCATGCCCGTTTGATCGCCCCGGACGGAAAAAACGCCGGAACCTACACATGGCAGGCAACAGCCCTTTCCCAGGACGATGTCCATTATTGCCAGGGAGACATGGGCCTGTCCAAAAACGCCATGACAGGCCTTTGGAGCCTGGAACTCCGCACTGTGAAGGCATCCAAAGCTCCTGATGAGGTGTACAAATTTCACGTGGAGGAATTCCTGCCCGAACGCATGAAAATGGACCTGGAATCCCCCCAGGCAATCCTTTCTCCCAAAGACTCCTTTGAAGTGGACGTGACCGGCATGTACCTCTACGGCGCCCCGGCCGGGGGCAATCGCCTTTCCACCTCGATCCTGGTCAAGTCCCAACGGAATCTTTCCCAGGACTACAAGGAATTTCTCTTTGGGATGGAGGAAGACAAAAATTACCAGGATTTCAGGGAAAACAGCGAAATCAACCTGGATGACCAAGGCAAGGGAAAAATAACCGTAGACAGCCTGTGGAGCATGATCCTCAGCCCGGTCCAGGTGCGGGTGACAGCCAGCCTGTACGAAACCGGAGGCCGTCCTGTAACCCGCAGCATCTCCCGGACCATGTGGCCTGCCAAGGCGTTGGTGGGGGTCAGGCCCATGTTCGAGGGCAATGCCCCGGACGGCGGGCCGGTTTCCTTTGAGGTGATTCGCCTGGCTTCCGACGGCGCCATCTCGCCCACCGCAAGCCTTTTGGTGGACGTCACCAAGGAAGACAGGGACTATTATTGGGAGTACACCGACAATGGAGGATGGATATACAGGCATACGGAAAAAAACTATCCCTACCTGTCCCAATCCCTGAATCTTAACGGAGACAAGCCTACCCCCCTGTCCCTGAATTTGCCCAACGGCAGGTACCTGCTGAACATCAAGGACCCGGAAACAGGTCTGAACACCAGTGTGCGTTTTTATGTGGGCTGGTGGTGGTGGGGCAATGAGCAGGACAAGACCGCCCGACCGGACAAGGTGAATCTTGCCCTGGACAAGCCTTCCTACCTGCCGGGGGATGTCATCAAACTGACGGTCACTCCGCCCCATAGCGGGCAGGCGATCATCATGGTGGAGGGCAAAAAAGTCCTGTGGTCCAAGCGTCTGGAAGTTCCTAAAGAGGGCGTCCAGGTGGAAATTCCGGTTTCCGCGTCCTGGGACAGCCATGACCTGTATATCAGCGCCACGGTGTTCAGGCCCATAGATTCCGAGGAGAAAATTGCGCCTAACCGGGCTGTGGGACTGGTGCATCTGCCTTTGGACAGGAGCCAGCGCACCCTGAACATAGGCCTGGAGGCGCCTGAGAAAACCGAGCCCAACCAAAAGGTGGATATTGCCATCCACTTGGAAAATCCGCCAAGGGAAGCGGTGTATGTAACCCTGGCAGCCGTGGACGTGGGGATTTTAAATATCACCAATTTCCAAACCCCGGACCCTGTGGAGCATTTTTTCGGCCAAAGGCTGTATGGCGTAAACATCCACGACCTCTACGCCAAGGTGGCGGAGTTCATGGACGGCAAGTTGATCCGGCCCAGGTGGGGCGGAGATTCGGACTCGTCGCCCGGAGGCAAAAAGCCGGAAACCAAAGTCAAACTGGTGGCCCTGTTCCATGCGCCCGTGGCCTTTGACAACCAGGGCAAGGCAACCGTCACCCTGGACCTGCCCGATTTTAACGGAACCCTGCGGCTGATGGCCGTGGCCTTTGGCTCGGACTCTTTCGGAAGCGCCGACAAGGAAATGACAGTGGCGGCCCCGGTGGTCACCCAACTGGCCATGCCGCGATTCCTGGCCCCCGGGGACGAAAGCGGTTTTACCCTGGACGTGCACAATCTCTCGGGTAAGGACCGGAATCTTTCCCTGAAAATGTCAGCATCCGGCCCAGTTTCCCTCAAGGACGGAAGCAAGACAATCCATCTGGCTGATCAGCAGAAAACCACCCTGGTTTTTCCTGTGACCGCCAATCAGGATTGGGGCGCCAGCAAAATAAAACTGGAACTGACAGGCGTGGAAAAGCCCCTCAACAGGGACTGGCAACTGGGAGTGAGGCCGGGGTATCCGGCGGTTTCCAGAATCGCCAAAGCAGCCCTAAAGCCGGGCCAGGAGTTTGGCCTGGACAAAGAAATGGTTTCGGACCTCATACCGTCCACACTCGAAAGCTCGTTTAAAATCTCCCCGTTCCTGGTCCTGCCCGTGGCAGATTCCTTGAGGGGATTGATCAGCTATCCCTATGGATGCCTGGAACAAACCATGTCCAGCAGCTACCCCTTACTGGTCGCTTCCGACGAGGCCATCACCCGGTACGGATTAGAATCCATCTCCCGGGAGGAACGGAACAAGCGCCTGGAAAGCTCCATGACCCTGCTCATGGGCAAACAGCAGGGTTCGGGCGGCTTTGGCCTGTGGGATGCGTCCAGTCAGGAAGAATCCTGGCTCACAGCCCATGCGGCCAATTTCCTGCTCGAAGCCCGGGACGCCGGATATCCTGTGCCTGAAACCATGCTGAGCAAAGCCCTGGATCGGGTGGACGAATACCTCCGGTACAAGCCGCCTGTCCCTTCCTGGGGAGAAAGGGATTACCACAAGCAGCTAAGGTTCTCCATCCAGGCCTATGCCGCCTACGTTTTGGCAAAAACTGGCCGCGCCCCCCTGGGAACCTTACGCACCCTGTTTGACTCCCACGCAGAAGAAGCCAACTCCTGCCTGCCTTTGGTCCAACTGGGGATTGCCCTGGATCGCATGGGCGATAAAAAGCGGGCGGCCCTGGCCTTTGAAAAGGCTGCTGCTCACAAAGGCGCCAAGGATTATTACTGGGGGGACTATGGCAGTTCCATCAGGGATCTGGCCTTGTCCTTGGCCATCCTGCCTGACGAGGAATTGGGATCTGACAAATGGAGCAAGCACCTGATCGAATTGCAAAACTCCATTCATGAGCGCAGATATTTGTCCACTCAGGAGAAATACGCAGTCCTCCTGCTTGGGCTTCGCCTGGATTCCAAAAAAGGAACAGCCTGGACAGGCATCCTGACTATCGGTTCGGACAAAACCCGCTTGGAAGGCATTGGAGCCCTGGTGTTCAATCCCAGCCCGGAGGAATGCAAGAGGGGGATTTCCTATGCCCCGGAAAGTGAAGGCGTGATCTTTGTATCCGCCTCGGTCATGGGCTACACAAAAACCCCGCCCGCCATGGACGATTCCAAAATCAGGGTGCACAGAACCCTTTTTGATCTCCAGGGCAAGGAAGTCACAAAGAGCACCTTCCGGGTCGGGGAGATGATGTTGGCGGAGGTGGAAATCGTATCCCAGGTGTCCCTTTACGACGCTTTGGTGGTGGACATGCTTCCGGCTGGCTTTGAACTGGAAAATCCGGCTTTAAGCCAGGGGGTAAAGGTCCAGGACATCAAAATCGACGACAAAACCGTGTATGAATGGGCCAGGGCCAGCAGCCCCCAGTATGAGCAGTTCCTGGACGACAGGTATGTTGCGGCGGTTTCTTTGTATAAGCACGGCGCCATCCGCCTCCATTATCTGGTTCGGGCTGTCAGCCCCGGTACCTATACGGTTCCGCCTGTGATGGTGGAATCCATGTATCAACCTGAAATCCGGGGCGTGGGCGAAACCTGCAAGCCCATTACCATTGAAAATGTCAGCAATCCGCAACAAAAAGCAAAATAGGGCGATGAAAGGGGCTAACCGTGCGGGTGGAATTTTCCTGGCCTGCGCGGTAGCCCTGCCCCTCATCCTGTTGCTGGCCTTTTTGGCCGGGGATGCGGTCTTTCCCCTGCCCCTGCCAGGGGGAGAGGGGGAAGACTTCGCCGTGGCTGTCACGAGCGCGGACGGATCCCCCCTCCGGGTGTTCCCGGACAAAAACGGGGTGTGGCGGTATCCGGTCACCCCGGATCAGGTTTCGCCCCTGTACCTGGAAGCCTTGTTGACCTACGAGGACCGCTATTTTTACAGGCATCCGGGATTTAATCCCTTTTCTCTGGGCCGGGCCTTTGCGTATATGGTATCGGGCTCGGACACGGTGATCGGCGGGTCCACCCTTACCATGCAGGTGGCCCGTATCCTGGACCCACACGCAAAAACCATCCCGGGCAAGTGCAAGCAAATCTTCCGGGCTTTGCAGTTGGAATGGTATTTCTCCAAAGACGAAATACTCACCCTGTACCTGAATTACGCCCCGTTCGGCGGCCCTGTGGAAGGGGTTCAGGCGGCCAGTTTCACCTACCTGGGCAAGCCCGCCAAGGAACTAAGCCACGCCGAAGCAGCCCTTTTGGCCGTCCTGCCCCAGTCTCCAAGCAGGCTCAGGCCCGATCGCCACCCGGACAGGGCCCAAAAAGCCCGGGACAAGGTGTTGAAACGCATGGCCACCCGGGGCGTATGGGCCGAGGAAACCGCCCTGGACGCCATGATGGAAGGCGTGGACTCGGGTTTTGCGCCCCGGCCCATGATGGCTCCGCTCCTGGCCCGCAGGCTGAAGGAAAAGGCCCGGCCCGATGCTCCGGTGCATACCTTTATCGACCCGTCGCTCCAGGAAAACCTGGAGGCAATGGCCGGACGATTTATCGCGTCCACGCCCGAGGCCACTTCCGCGGCCATTCTGGTTATGGAAAACGCCTGCCTGGAAGTTAAGGCCTATGTGGGGTCCGGGGATTTTTTGGATGATTCCAGGTTCGGGCACGTGGACATGGTCCGGGCCATTCGCAGCCCTGGCTCCACCCTAAAACCCTATTTGTACGCTTTCGCCATGGAAGAAGGCCTTATCCACTCCCAAAGCCTTTTGGTTGATGCGCCCTTCACCTTTTCGGGCTATCGTCCGGGAAATTTTGAAAGCGGGTTTGCCGGTCCGGTGAGTGCGGCGGAGGCTTTGCAGCGTTCCCTCAACATCCCTGCCGTGGACATCCTGGATCGCCTGGGACCGGAGTTTTTCGACTCCCGGCTGCGACAGGGAGGCTTGAACCTGGAATTTCCCCCGCACCAGGGACCCAACCTGGCCATGATCCTGGGAGGGACAGGAACCAGCCTGGAATCCATGGTAGGCGCCTTTGCCGCCTTTGACCGCCATGGACTGGCAGGCAGGCCCAGACTCACCCGGGAAGAACCCATGCGGGAACGAAGGCTCATGAAGCCGGGCTCCGCCTTTATCGTGCGGGTTATTCTCTCCCGCCAACGCAGACCGGGTGTACCCGGAGGCAATCCCCTGGCTGGCTGGGCCAGAAACGTGGCCTGGAAAACCGGCACCAGCTACGGATTCCGTGATTCCTGGGCCATCGGAACCTCGGGTGGTTACACCGTGGGCGTGTGGGTGGGCAGGCCGGACGGCACGCCGTCCCCTGGCTACCATGGCCGGGCCACTGCCGCCCCCCTCATGTTTTCAGCCTTTGACTGCCTGCCGCGCCGGGCAGAGCCTCCCCATCCTATGCCTGCTTCTGTTTCGAGGGTGGAAATCTGTTGGCCTCTGGGAACGATTCCGGATGGCGAGGACGATCCCCTGTGCGGAGAAAGGCGCACCGCCTGGATTCTGGACGGCACAGCCCCCCCTACCCTGCCGGACCGGCTGGACGACCAATGGACCGCCAACCCCATCACCGTCATGGTCAACCCTCAAACCGGCCTGCGTGTGGACGGAGAATGCCCGGTGACAAATCCCGTTCCCAAAAAAATCGCCTTATGGCCCCGGGCCGCCGCGCCCTGGCTAAATCCCCGCGAAAAAGCCGGGTCTGCTATTCCTGCCCTGGACCCTTCCTGCGGCAAGGCCGTTTCCGCTACGCCGTCGATAATCAAGATAGTGGGGATTCTACCGGATTCGGTGCTGCGTCCGGCGGGGGCCAGCCAGTCCATGCCCGTGGTGGAATTATCCGCCCTGGGGGGCCGGGGCAGGCTCTACTGGATGGTGGACAGGATTTTAATCGGGTCGGCAGGCATAGGGGAATCCATTACTTACCCGTTCACCGAAACCGGTAACCACGAGCTCACAGTTTTGGATATGGCCGGAAACAGCGATACGGTTGCAATCCAGGTCATGGGGTCATCCTAATCCAGAAAAACCGGCTCCTTAAAAAGGAGAATTTCCATGATGATCAAGCGGAAATTCGCAGACGAACGTGCTCCCGTGAATACTGATCTGGAAAAGAGGAAGTTCCAGTGAACCTGTGTGTCTGAGTGCGGTTCATTTAGAGGTTGTTGTGGATTTTTTAGTTTCTTATGGATGTCCCGTAAAACGCTTTAACGTGTTCATGTAACCTTCTTGCCTTAATTCATTGCCCCCCCGCCTCCCGGCGCGACAATGAATGGCAGCCCTATTCCTTTAACGAGTCTTTGACGCAATACACGTGGACGTCCGGCGCGGAGACAAATCCATTACTGAGGATCTGGTATTTTTCGCAATGGATCTGGGTGACCGTATACCCATGTTTAGCCAACTGTTCCGCTAAAGAAGAATGCAAAGAAGTCGCTTTAAAGGCACCCGGAAAAGATTTTCCTAAAGGAGAAACCGCCGGGTCGTGCCAATGGCCGGAAGACTGCAAGGCCGCATCCAGTTCCTTGGGCATATTTTCTTTATAATACTTTAACATTTCCGCACTGGTTGTTTCCGTTGATATACCGACCAGCCTGACGTAGAATTCGTCGCCTGACAATTCCACAACGGAAAATATTTCTTGGAGCGTGCTCCCGTTTTCTCCTCGGAGGAACAACTCCATTCCCGGAGCCCCCCCATAACGCTGAAGATTTGTCAGTTTAAAGCCCTCAGCGTGTGCAGTCATCGTCAAAACCAAAAAGAAAATTGCGAGCATAAAGTTTCTCATAATCCGTTCTCCTAATAAAGCATTACAGAACAGGGTCAGTACACCTGTCTATGTGCCCTATATGGCCGACTCGCATGCCAGTTGCGCGCTATGCTTTTCCGTCCTGAATAGGCCCCAGAAGGCGACGATCTTGTCTCCTTCAAACCGGTCTATGCATCCTTCCCTCTTGTATATCTCCTCGCTGTTCAACTCGAAATATTTGGTCATGAAATGGGAAAGAGCTTCCAAAGATATTTTTTCCGCGATACTGACGTAGTCCGCCATATTGGTTACGGAAACTGTGAGTTCCCTTTGTTCCGAACCAAATTTCGGTCTGGGTGGATATTCGAATTTTTTTCTGAACGGCCACATCATTCTTGCTATTCCAATCGGCTAATTTACACGTTTTCCATGGCAGCAATAAACCATATCATTCTGCCTTTGTTTTAACAATGATATCGAATACTTAATTTTTTATATATCATATACGGCAAGAAATAAACACTCCAATTTGCGCGATTTCCGTTTTATACAAGTGAATTAATCTTTATGGGATGTCTGACATGACCCTGCCCAGCATGACCGGAGACCTGCTTGCCTTGGAGGTGATCTTCATAAGGCCGGAGATGCCTTTCATCATCTGCACAGGTTTCAGCGAAAGGATCAACCAGGAAAATGCAAAAGCACCTGGAATCAAAGGTTAGCTGATGAAACCGATCGTGAGATCCGAAATGGCGCAAATGGTCCGAAAAGCACTGGATGATGCGAAGATCCAGGCTCAAAGCAGATTATCCGAAAATCAAAACTTGTTACTCCGCATGGTTCAGGATGCTATGCTAAAAGGAAATCCAACCCGATCTCAACCACTATGCCCTGGCCGGAAACAGCGATATGGTGACAATCCGGATTATGGGATCGTCATGATCAAACGGTATCCATGGAATGCGGCCGCCTTTCCCTAATCGGCCCGTTCCCATGCATAGCCAATAGGTATATCGGCGCAACAGGTGCGGACGCCGCCAACCGTCCTCAACGCTGCAACGCCTCGTCCGAATGACCGAAGGCTACATGAATATTTCCGGCTCTCTCCTGGCCTGAAAATTTTTGCTCACCCAATTGGCGATCTTGTTGATCATGGGATCATCCACCACCCTTGCTCCGGTGGGGCAGCCTTTTACGCAGGCGTTGCATAAGATACAGGCCACGTTGTCCGTCTTAACAACATCTTCGATGGTGATGGCCCCCACAGGGCAAAGCAGCGCACAATCGCCGCACAAGGTGCAATCTTCCTCCACAGTGGTCGCGGCTTTGTCCGCCATTGCGCTTCTATCGCGCTCTATGTAGGTTGTATTCCCGGGCGGTTTGATCAGGGACGACTCATCAATGACATCCAGGCCGTTGATCTTGGCGCGTATCTTTAATCCGAATTCTTTCGCCTTCATAATATCCTCAAAATCAGGCCGCCCGTTGGCCATGGGCCTGTTCTCGTTGGCGAAAGAATGCTCTCCGACAAAAGCTCCGCAAGCAATGGGTAAAAAGCCCAATTCCTTTGTTATATCATACAGTTCTATCAAGGCATCCTCAAAGTCCCTGTTGCCGTACAGTACGACAATGATCGCAGGGGTCTTGTCAGCCTTGAGCCTTTGTAATCTGGGGATGGCGGTCCTGGCGACTCTTCCTTCGTACACAGGGACTCCCAAAAGCACCAAGTCATCCCGGATTTCTTTCAACTCTCGCGTATCGGCCTCAGGCAATGTCAGGTCGATGTGCTCGATGCTCTCGGCGCCAAGCCCCTCGGCGATTCCCTGGAGAATTTTTCGGGTTGTTCCGGTTGGTGAGAAATAGGCGAGTTTAACTGCTTCAATATTCATATTTATGCTCCTTGCTATTAACGCTGGCCAGCCCTGCAACACCACATTATTGGCCCTTTGCTGAGGCAGGGGAATCCCTCATTCATAAAAAACAGGGCATCCCTCCGGCAATTTATTTTATGAGACGAATGGTGAGGGGGTAGTGGTAGCCCTTTCCATCGACGGCTTTCACCGTGGCTAAAATACAAACCACGATAACGAAAATTCCCAGGACAGGTATAATGACAAAACCTATCAACACAAAGCACAAGGCCGCAGTTATCCAGGCGTAAATGGTTACGGAAATCTGGAAATTAAGGGCTTCCTTACCTTCTTGGTCAATGAATGGGTGATCGTCTTTTTTTAAAATCCAAACAATCAGGGGAACCAGGATATTGCCGATGGAGGGTAAAAAAATGAGTCCGGCCAGGCCTCCTGCATGGCAGAGGGCGGCCCACCTGCAAGTGGTTTGATCGATGTCTGTAGGCTCGTGAGAAATCTGGGTATCTTGCATGCTGGCTCTCCCGGTTGAATTGGCGTTTTAATCGTGAAAAAAGAGTGCCATCATTTTGGAAGAAATGCAAGCAGACCCCGCAAAATTAATCTTTCCCGGATTTTTCCCGGGCTTTGTCCAGAACCTTTCGGACAATGCCCGCCACCCGATTCCGCGCCATGGGTTTCATGAGAAAGGCTGCCACGCCCAAGGCCTCTGCCTGTTCCTTGGAGATGTGTTCAGAAAATCCCGTGCACAGGATGACCGGAGTTTCGGGGCTTTTGTTCATGATTTCCACCGCCAGTTGATCCCCTGTCATGATGGGCATGGTCATGTCGGTAATCACAAGGTCATAGTCTCCTGGATTGTCAAAAAATGCCTCCAGCGCATCGATTCCGCTATCAAAGGGGCTGATCTTATATCCTTGGCGTTCCAGCATTTGGTGAGTCATTCTGAGGATTTGCTGGTCGTCCTCCACCAGCATGATGTGCTCCCCACCACGGGGGGCGGGCCCATGGTATTCAGGTATGGGAGTGACAGGCACCTTATCCGTAACAGGAAAATACAGGTCAAAAGTTGAGCCTTTGCCGGGCACGCTTGTGACATCGATGAACCCGCTCACCTTGGTCACAATAGCAAGGGCAAGGGCAAGACCCATCCCTGTGCCCTCCCCCACTCCCTTGGTGGTGAAATAGGGCTCAAAAATTCTTTCCCTGACCTCCGGTTCAATACCCTGGCCCTGGTCTGTAACGCTTATCCTGACGTATTCCCCGGTTGCCATATTGACGACCGGAGTTTTTTGTCCTTCTTTGTACTCCACATGACTGAGGGCCACATCCAGGATTCCGCCGGTATCCCGCATGGAGTGGTAGGCATTGGTGCACAAATTCATGATGACATGATGGATCTGGGCCGAATCGGCCAGGACAGCCGGGCAGTTGGGCGCCAGGCTTTGTTCCACTTTTATGGTGGAAGGCACAGCGGCGGAAATGAGTTTGATTACTTCTTTCATGATGGGGCCCAGGTCTATGGGTTCCAGTTTTTCTTCGGAACGGCGGGAATAGGTCAGGATCTGAAATACCAGTTCCCTGGCCCTGTCCGCCGCATGAAGCACTTCCTGGAGGCTTTCCTGGGCCGGGCTGTCTTCGGGAATGTCCTCTATGGCCATTTCGGTATATCCCAAAATAGGATAGAGAACATTATTAAGATTATGGGCGATACCTCCAGCCAGGGTGCCGATGGCCTCCAGCTTTTGGGAGTGTTCCAATTGTTCTTCCAGGCGTTTTTTATCCTCCTGGGCCTTCATATAGTCGGTAACATCCCGGAAAGTACCTCGAATTCCGGTCACCTTGCCATCCTCCATGATGGGACGGCTGGAAGCACGGACCCAACGTGTTTTCCCGTCCACAGCCCTGACCCGGTATTCGGATTGAAGGGGATTGCCCTCCATGATTTTGACGGCATTTTCCCGGGAGATTTGCACATCGTCCTTGTGTATGAAGTCCTGAAGGGTTTTTCCAATGAGGCTTTCGGGCTCCACCCCCATGATGGTTTTGACGACCGGGCTGATGTAAGTACACCGCCCTTTGCCATCAAGAGCAAAAACCACGTCATTGATGTTTTCAACCAGTTCCCGGTATTTTTCCTCGCTTTCCTTGTGAGCCTGCTCCATTTCCTTTTGTTCAGTCACGTCAATGATGATGCCGTTGGCGTACATGGGAGCGCCCGCGGAGTCCTGGCTGCCCGTGCCTACGGCACGAATCCATCGCCACTCCTGGGAAGGTTCGTGCAAAATCTTTATGGTTTCATCAATCTTGAGGGTTTCGAAGGCCTCCATATTGGCCCGGACTATGCGTTCGTAATGATCGGGATGGGCGTTTTCAAACCACAGATGGATCTGGGTGGGGTCTTCCACACCCAATATGTCAGCCATGGAAGGGCTGACAAAAACCACTTCCACCCCGTAGGGGCTGTTATCGTCCCGCACAAACCTGTACACGGCGAAATTGGTGGCGTTGGTCATGAAAGCCCGAAGGTGCCCTTCGATTTCCACCAGCCATTGGGCGTATTCCGGGGACATTTCCCCTGACTTTTTTTCTTCCTCGGCCTTTTGCAGCATTTGGAGGAAGTTCAAAGGTTTTTGTGCGTTAATGTCGTCTTGCATTCTTGATCTCCGGCTTTAGCCGATCAGAACTCCGTTACGGGTTTCAATTCCGTGACAGGATAAACCTGTCCGGACACAGGCGGCATGGAATTGTATACCCAGTTGATGTCGATCATGCCTATAGACATACCGCGTTTACGAAAAAACCCGCGAAAAAACCCGCGCACCAGAATATCTTCCATCTTCATGGTCAGGCCGAATATGGCGACATCGCGGCCTTTTTCCAGGGTTTTCAGTTGGGAGGAATAAGCCAGGGGCGAAAAAACCAAACGGCTGTCCGACGGGGCCATGCATTGCAATATGGGAACGATGACGGGAAAGCCGTCCTCCCCTATCCATGATATGAATTTGAGGGCATCCAGGCGGTTAAACAGACTCTGCGACCAAGGTTTTAAAACACCCAGTTCCCGGGGAGCCTTTCCAGCCTTGCCTGTCAGGCGTGTGGCGGCGATTGCCGCGCCCAGGCGGGCAAGGGGCAGGCCCTTGGGGCCTTGCTTTTCCAGCAGGTCCATATAGTGAACCGTATGGATGCCGAAATAGGCATTGTACCGGAACATGGGTTTTTCATTATACATTTCAAATTCAGGACCGGTTTTTTTTTCTTCCTTCCACAGGGCCTTGCCAGTCCGGATTTTCCGGTCCAGGGTGAGGATCAAAAAAGCGGTGCGGGGGTTGGACTTCACATGGATTTTGCTTTGCCCCTGGGTAAATTGTCCCCAGATAACCTGCCGGGGTCCTCCCGCCTGGAGGGAGGTTATGAGGGTGATGTGGGGCTGGCCCTGGGGATTGATTGTGGCCAAAAGTCCGATTTTGGTTTCCGGCTCCAGGGCCGCCATGTCCGTGTCGTTAAAAAAATTATTTGATTCCATTTTATCTCCCAAACCGGTCCTTTCCCAAGGGTTGAAAAATCAGTCTTCGGTCCGTGTGGCGCCAGTGGCAAAAACAATCGCAGGATCAACGCCCGAGCTTTTGGCAACGGACTCCAGGCTCTCCAGTTCATCCCTTGCCATGAGGGGTGTGTCTGCAAAATCCCATACCTGGCCGAGACGCGTATATTTATCCCTGCACAGGTTATTGAAGGCGCACAGCTCCCATCGGGAAAAGGCTTGTCCCAAATGAGAAGCAAGAAACCTGCCAATATTTAGAATATTTTCTCCGGTGGCCGTGGCGTCTGGAATGAGCGGCGTACGAATCCATAGCTGCTGCGGGGTGTTATCCCTTTCCATAAATGTATTAATAGCCAGGAGATTGTCCAGAATGCCCTTATTGGGAGCCCCTGTGAACTTTTTGTGCAAGGTATTGTCCGCAAACTTGACGTCAAAAAGCACCAGATTTGCGTGGGGCAAAATCTGCTCCAGGGCAGCGGGCTTGCACATGCCGCAGGTATCCAGGGCTGTATGAAGATTTTTGCCCTGGCAGGCCTGCAGGAAAGACGCCGTAAAAGCTGTCTGGAGGGCAGGTTCGCCGCCCGAGATGGTCACGCCTCCCCCTGAGTTTTCAAAATAGGCCCGGTCCTTTTCCACTTCCCCCACCAGTTCGTCCAGGGAACGGTCTTCCCCCAGGATTTCCATGGCGGTGGACGGGCATTCATTGGCGCATCGGCCACAACCCTCACACAGGCCCCGGTCGATGGCCATGCCCCGGGGAGTGAGTTCCAGGGCGTTATGGGGGCAAACCTCCATGCATGTACGGCAGCCAATGCACCGGGAGCCGATCCACTGGGCCTGGGGCAATGCGGAGATGCTTTCCGGGTTATGGCACCATGTGCAGGCCAAACTGCATCCTTTCATGAATACGGTGGTCCGGATTCCCGGGCCGTCTTCGGTGGACATCCTCTGGATGGAAAAAATCCTGCCCTGCATCCCCCCTCCGTTAAAGGCCTTCATGGGAAAGCCGTGCTATGACTTCGTTCTGCAGTTCCTTGCCGATACTGGTGAAATAGGCGTTGTAGCCGGTAATGCGCACCAGCAGGTGACGGTAGTCCGCGGGATTTTTTTGGGCGTCCCGGAGCATGCCCGCATCCAGCATGTTGATCTGGAGGGCTGTGCCGCCGTTTTGCACATAGCCTTTAAGGTAAGCCTTGAATTTCTCCCGGTGATCCGGGT
The DNA here is from genome assembly GCA_016342355.1 of Desulfatibacillum sp. Taxonomy (GTDB): domain Bacteria; phylum Desulfobacterota; class Desulfobacteria; order Desulfobacterales; family Desulfatibacillaceae; genus Desulfatibacillum. The sequence continues at coordinate 89,430 of JAEINP010000013.1, read as the reverse complement.
CCGCCAGGATGGAAGGGTTGAAGGTGATAGTGTGGCTGGCGCCGTTGGGCAGGCTGTTCAGGTAATTGCCATAATCGCCCTTGCCGGACACGCGCCCACCCATGGCCTTGCCCACGGAATTGGCGTTGGACGTGGGACCGTTGATATCGGCGCCGTTGGTGGGACAAATGGCGTTGGAAAGGAACTGTCCCTTGGGCCGTCCGTCCGGGCTTGCCGGAAGGATGTATCCGTCCCCGACCCAATAGTTCCAGGAAAGCATGCCCGGGCGGGCCTGGCGGCCTGTGGACCGGGTTTTGTGTTTCCAGGTTTCCTCGGTCCAAAGGTCCATGACCTTACGGGCCATTGCATCGGCTTTATCGTCGTCCCGACCATATTTGGGGGCCTTGAATTTGGCTCTGGCCGCCAGGATGTCATGACCTTCCCAGTTATCCTTCAGGGCCTGGATAAGATCGGCCATGGTGCAGAGTTTTTCGTCGAAGACCAGGTATTGGACCGCCAAAAGCGAATCCACGGTGGTGGCGAAGGTGACAGCCTCGATGGTGACCAAACTCAGTTCCGCCCCGCCTTGGGTGATGTCCAGGGCTTTTTCGGCGCACCCTTTCACAAGGCACGAAAGATAAGGGGTGGGGCTGAACTCGGCCCTAATGCTTTCGCTGGTTTCGTAAAGGTCCATGGCCTTTTTGATGATGTGGCGGGTCTGCTTGGCGAAAGCGGCGAAAAACTCCTCGAACACGGTGAATTCCGTGGGGTCTCCGGTGGGCAGGCCGCCGAAATCTATGGGATAGGCCTTGCCCATGATCGTGTCCTTGTAAGGCACGAGGTCTGCCCCTCCGGTGAGGGCGAATTCCACGGCCTTCAGGAGGTTCAGGTTGATGTCCACGGTACCGGAGCGGTCGTTGCCCGCCATGGTGTTTTCCAGGCAGCCCACGGGGGCGTATTGCCACACATTGGAGGCGTTGATGAGGTCCTGGCGGCCTGCTTTGGCGGCCTCCCGCATCATGCCCGCCATGGAGCGTTCGTCGAAATTGAGAAGGAACGGAGCGCCCTGGCTTTCGGCGATCATGTCGATGATGGTATCGTACAGGGCGTCGGGCGTATTGGCGTGAAGCCTCACATTGGGCTTGGGCTCCAGGATGGGCGACATTTCGTCAATGACTTCCAGGAGCAGATAGGTGAGGTCATTGGTAAGATCCTGACCATCGGCGCCCATGCCGGACAGGGTGATGAGCTGGCCGTAGCCTGCGGTGATGCCGCCGTTGCCGCCGGTGCGGATCAGGGCGTCGTAGGCTGTATTGGCGTGAATCCAGAAGCACTTCAAAATCTCCTTGCCCCATTCCCGGTCCATGCCCTGAGCCAGGGACGCCTCCCAATAGGGCAGGAGGTATTGGTCGATGCGCCCAAAGGAGACACCCGGGCCGGGGTAGTTTTCATCGCTCATGACCAGCATATGGGTGATCCACAGGGCCTGGATGGCCTCCCAGAAGTCCCGGGGGGGATGCCAGGGGGTGTGGTCCAAATTTTGGGCCATGCGGGCAAGTTCTTCCTTGCGGGCTGAATCCGGTTCCTTTGCCTCCATTTCACGGGCCAGGGCTGCGTAGCGGGCGGCCAGGTCCCGGGGCATGGTGGAGGCGGTGATCATGGCTTTCAGCTGGCAGGCCCCGGGGGAATCCTGTTTGTCAGGCCCCAGGGCCTCCAGGCGGGAGGCGAGGTCATCATGGACCCCTTTCCAGCCGCGTTTCAGAAGGTCTTCATAGCCCGGGATCAGGTGCCCGGATGTGGCTCCGGCGTTGCCGTATCCGTGGTCGTGAAACCATTTCATTTGGGCTCTGGCGCCCTTTTTGCCCTGGACAAGGGCTTTGCGGACTTTGGTTTCCTTTTGATCCAGGCACAGGGATGTCTGAATATTGAAGCGTCCTCCGGCGATGAGGTCTCCGGGAAGGATTTCCGCAGGGAGGAGTTTGGCGACCACTTCCCGGACAAACCAGGCTCTTCTTTCAGGAAGGCTCAGGTCCCAAAACTCCCCACACAGGGGAACATTCCGGGCAGCCTGGAGAAAGGAGGAGCAGAAGGTTTGGAGAAAAGCGTAGGTTTCCGGTACGATATAAAAAGTTAATTCGTCATAAATTTCGTCCCAGGGGGTTCCTGTGGACCACGCGGTGAACTCGTTGTTCCAGGCCCTGTTTGCGCCTTGGAAATAATAGTCCCGGAGCCATGTGATGCGTGGGGAAAGCCCTTTGGGCTCCTTGACCGGGTGGTGTTTGAGTTGGGTGTTTGAGCCAGCCATGCCATCCTCCTTTAGGCCGTGAAGACGCTGAAATCAGACGATTCGCCCGCTATAAAGAGTATGCTTTGCGCCCGGGAAGGCTGGTCAGGGGCGGGACGAATTATCCGTGGAAGAGCCCGTGTTGTCCTGTTGGATTACGATATCACGCCCGGGGATTTGTAGCAAGGGGCCTTTGCGTTGGGGCTGGAAATCTGGCAAATTCGGAACGAAAATTGCATGGTGTTAATTTTTATACCTCAACCCTGGACGAAAGGCAGACAATGTCGCGCATCCTTATCATTGATGATGACCCCTATATCCGCAAAATGCTCCACAAAATGCTGGTCAACGAAGGCTATGCCGTGGCCGAAGCCCGGGATGGCAAACAGGCTTTGGAAATCCAGGCCAAGGAACCGGCGGACGTGATCATCACGGACATCATCATGCCGGTCAAGGGGGGGATCGAAACCATCAACGAATTCAAAACCCACTACCCAAACGCCAAAATCATCGCCATGAGCGGGGGCGGCTTCCTGGACGCGGAAGACCACCTGTCCCTGCCCAAACGCATGGGGGTGACCCATACCTTCACCAAACCCGTGGAAAGAATCAAAATCATCGAAGCGGTCCGCGAACTTTTGGAGCAGCCCGTGGCGTAATATCAGTCCCCTGCCACACGCCTAAGAAAATCTACCGGACCATCCGGATTGCACCTCGAATTTGTTATCTCTGAAAACACGTCAATAATGGCCTGCGAATTGCGGGCATAAACGGACCAAAGATTAGATGGGAAGAAACTAGCAATCTATTGGAAAGATGCCCAATTCTCCAATAGAAGCCCCGGCACTCGCGCAAATTCCCGTTCATTGTTTGTAACCAGAGTCAGGGCCATGCTCAATGAGTGAGCAGCAATCAGCATGTCCATGGAACCAATCGGCTGCCCCATTTTTTCAAGCGCGGCTCTCAGGATTCCATAGGAGGATGCGGCATCCGGGCCAAATTCCACCAGCTCCAGGGGAGCCAGAAAACCTGACAAGGCTTCCAGATTTTGCTGAGGACGAGCGCTTTTTGCTATTCCATATTCCAGTTCCGCCAAAGTAATGGATGAAATACAAACATCAGAAACAGGGATTTCCCGAAGCCTTGCAAGAACACTCGACGGCTTCTTTTTGATGATGTAAATGCAGATATTTGTGTCTAGCATGTACCGCATTATAAAGAGTCCCGATCCTCTATCTCCGGTTGAATCCTGGTCTCCATAAAATCCTCTGTAAACATGTCCAGACTCTGAATAAGCGAATCCCAGGGATCTTCCTTGGGGGAAAGCACCACGATCCTTCCGACCTTCTTGATAAACACCTCATCCCCCAAAAATTGAAATTCCTTGGGTAATCCTACTGCCTGACTGTTGCCATTTTTAAACAATTTTGCAGTTTTCATCTGGCCTCCTTAAGTATATACTTAAATATATATACAAGAAGCGGATTGGCAAGCAATTTGTTTTTACACCGCTGCTTTTTGTTCCTATCACACAAAAAAACACAGCTATTGGAGAGACGCCTATTCAGGCGACAAGGTGAACGGCGAACTTGTCCCGGTATTCCCGGGGGGAGAGGGCTGTGTGTTTCTTGAATAAACGGCGAAAGGTGCTGGCGTCCTCGTATCCCACTTGGCGGGTGATTTCATCAATGTTGTCCATGGTGGTTTCCAGGTATTTTTTGGCGGCCTCCATTCGAATTTGCTGCAGATAGTTCAATGGGGTTTCGTCCGTGGCTTTTTTAAAACGCCGTTTGAAATGCCGGGAACTGAGTCCCGCATAGCTGGCCGCATCTTCCATGGTTATGCTCTGTCCAAATTGCTCCTCCATCCACCCTTGGACCGCCAAAATCTCCTTGTCTCCACTCCTTTGGATGTGTGCTTGTTTTTTGGCGCCGGAGCGTATTATTGTGAAGAGAACAACCTGGGCCGGGACATTGGCGTGGAAGAAGCCCTGGACGTTTTGGAAAAAGGCCGCAAGGCCGGTTTAGTGCTGCAACCGAGCAACTCGCAAAATCCGGCCACGTTGTGCATGTGTTGCGGGTGTTGCTGCCTTTTCCTGAAAAACATCAAAGCCATGGACAAGCCGGGACGCTATGTGCATACCAGCTATTACGCCCGGGTGGACGAAGAGAGCTGCGTGGCCTGCGGCGCCTGTGCGGATCGCTGCCACATGGACGCCATCACTGTGGACGAAACGGCGCACGTCAACCCGGACAGGTGCATCGGTTGCGGCGTATGCGTTACTGAATGCCCTTCCGGAGCCATGTTGTACAAACAAAAAGAAAAACCCGATCAATACGTGCCGCCGGTCCATATTTATGAAACCTTCATGAACATGGCCATGGAACGGGGGAAGCCGTAAATATTTTTTTTTGTGAAAATATCAGGGAGAAGCGATGCAGACCGTGAACCCGGAGTTTATCGAGGAAATAAAGCATACCATCAACACCAGCCCATACCCCAAGCACATGTCCATGCGGCTGGCGGCCATTGACTTTGACATGGCCGAGATCGTGTTGGACACCGGGCCGCAGCATTTGCAGCCTTATGGCATCGTGCATGGAGGCGTGTTCGCCACGCTCATTGATACGGCCACATTCTGGGCGGGATTTTTGCGCATTCCCGAAAACGCAGGCCTGATCAACATCGACCTGAAGCTCAATTACCTGAAACCCGTGACCGACCAGAAGATGCGGGCTGTGGGGATGGTCCTGCGCCCGGGAAAAACCGTGAGTTATGCCGAGGCAAAGGTGTATGACGAAACCGGGGATCTGGTGGCCCATGGCACCTCATCATTGATGATTCTGCCGGGCAAGGGGCTTAAAACCAAGGCGATGAAGTTCATTGAGTGAGCCGGGAACCATTGCTTCAAGAGGTATTGCCCCATGAGGATAAAAAACGCCGAACAGGTTCGGGAATTGCTGGGTTTCCATATCCTTGCGCCGGACGAAGAATGGGACAAGCTGAAAGCGCTTTTCAGGCCCCTGCATGTGCCCAAACATGAATTTTTCATCCGGGCCGGAGAAAAGCCCCACATGCTGGGCGCCATCGCTTCAGGCCTGTTCAGGACCTTTTGCATTACGGACAAGGGCGATGAAAGAATCCTGGCTTTTCGGCAAGAGGGACAGATCCTGGGCGGGTACGCCCCGTATCTTATGAACCAGGACAATTGGTATTCCATCCAGGCCCTGGAGGACAGCGAGTTGCTGTGTTTCTCCTTTGGGGACCTGGAGACGCTTTCCGCGGGCCACCCCTGCTGGGAAAAGTTCATCCACAATTATACCGTGCGGATGTTCCTTGAAAAAGAGTGCCGGGAGCGTTCCTTGCTCATGGAGGACGCTGCCGCAAGATACCTCTCCTTTCTGGAGGGCAACCCCGGCCTTGCGGATCGCATTTCCCAATATCACATCGCCTCGTACCTGGGTATTTCGCCTGTTTCCCTCAGCCGTATCCGGTCCGGCCTGAAAGCATCGGGCTGACTTTTTTCAATTTTCATCCGCTTGATTAACCTATGTTAATGACTCATATGATTCATTGAGGTAGGTATATTGTCCAGCAAGCAAACAGGCGAATTTTCCCGCCCTGACTACCATCCGTTACAACATAGGGGGTAACAATGAAACCAAACGCGATTATTGTGCATCCGGCGGACAACGTGGCCATCGCCCTGGAGGACATCGGACAAGGGGAGGACGTGCGGACAGGAGAGGAAGTGCTGTTCCGCACCATTTCCTCCATAGCATATAGTCACAAGGTGCTGCTTGAAGACGTGGCTACCGGGCAGGATGTCATCAAGTACGGAGAGATCATCGGACAGGCCGCAGAGGACTTAAAGCAGGGTGAATGGGTCCACACCCATAACCTGACGATTAAGGGGGAATAGGCATATGGAAACATTCATGGGTTATGGGCGGGCTGATGGTTCGGTTGGGGTGCGCAACCACGTGGTGATAATCCCTTCGGTATCCTGCGCCAACGGGGTGGCGGCGGCGATTGCCAGGGCAGTTCCCGGGGTGAAGCCATTGCTCCACGCCATGGGGTGCGGTCGGGGCGGGGATGACATGACCCTCCATTCCCGGACTTTTCAGAACCTTTGCAAAAACCCCAACGTGGGAGCTGTGTTGGTGGTGGGCCTGGGCTGCGAGATTGTGAACGCCGAGGGCATGGCCCTGGTCGCAGCTTTGGCGGGCAGGCCGCACGCCCGTTTGATGATCCAGGAGGAAGGGGGATCACGCAAAACTACCGCCAAGGGCATTGAGATAGCCAAAGAGTTCCTGGCTCAGGTCCGGGCCGTGGAGCGGGAAGCCTTTCCCCTGGATAAAATCACCCTTGGCCTGGAATGCGGAGGCTCCGACGCCTTTTCCGGGGTGACTGCCAATCCAGCGGTGGGCAAGGCTTCGGACTGGCTGGTGGAATCGGGCGGCAAGGTGATTCTTACGGAAACCACCGAGATGATCGGCACCAGCCATATCCTGGAGCGCCGGGCCGCCAATTCGGAAATTGCGGGGCGGATCAAGGCCGTCATAGAATCCGTGGAAGCAAAAACCCATCAGGTTTTAGGACCCATGGCGAAAATGGCCATCTCGCCCGGAAACATGGACGGGGGCATGAGCAGCATCCGGGAAAAATCCCTGGGGTGCATCATCAAGGGCGGGACCACCCGGATAAACCAAGTGGTCGAGTACGCCGAAATCCCCTCCCAGCAGGGTTTGTCCATCATGCACGGCCCGGGTTACGACACGGAATCCCTCACCGGCCTGGCGGCGGCCGGGTCCCAGGTTATGCTGTTCACCACGGGCAGGGGCAATCCCATTGGTTTTCCCATTGTGCCGGTCATCAAAATCGCCAGCACCAGCAAAATGTATCATGCCCTGGAAGACGACATGGACCTGAACGCCGGGGCTATTCTGGAAGGAAAAAGCCTGGACCAGATGGGCGATGAAATCCGGCAGCTCATCCTGGAAGTGATCAACGGCGAACAGACCAGGGCGGAGATCAATGAGCAGGACGGCATCCTGTGCGTATACAGCCAGAATACGTCGTTTTGATGGATAGAACGGAATAAGGCCAAAGGAAAGGGCGTCCGAAAAATTTTGTGGGCGCCCTTAAAAAACATGCCTCCGCGATTTTAAAATCCTTCAAGCGTCAAACGTGAATGTGCCTCCTAAGAGACCTTAGATTTGCCTCCTGAGACTAAGACCCGCCCCCTAAAACCCATAATCAGGGACGTTATATTGATTTGCCCCCATAGCGTCCCGGATTAGGCTGAAAATCATCAATCTATTGGAACGGTTTATGCAATATCTAAAACGATTTCCCGGCGGATAGTCCGCCCTGACGCTTGCGCCGTCTTTCCAATGCAATGAACCAAAAACAGGAGGGTGTATTCATGATCAACGGCAATTCAGACCGGGTTGGTGATATAGAAAAAGGAGATGGTCTTTCCCGTCGCCATTTCATAAAAGTATGCACCGGAACAGCCGTATGTGTTTCTTTGACGCCATTGATGTTTGGTTGTAACCACGGCGGCTGCATCGGCGGCTATGGTGACGCTGTAAAACAGGTATTAAGATACCCCATTGATTCCCCGGTTCTTAAAACAACCGGGAGGATGATTACATTTCCATATGTAAAGCCTTCTGATCCCTCGCCCAAAAAGATGCCTGACCCGGCTGACCCGGCGACAAGCCCCAACGGCGGAACCGCTCTGACCTGGGCGGAGCTCAGTCAGGTTCCGGAATACGACAAGCTGGGATATGGTCAGTGGGAATATCTGGATCAGCCCCTGCCGATCGTTCCGCGGATGGATATCATGCCCACCGGTTATGATGCCTCATCCATTGCAACAAGTACAAAGCTGCTGAACTTCTTTGCCATGACCGATATCCATCTCACCGATAAGGAAGCCCCCAACCAGCTGATTTTCATGCAGCAATCGAATCCGGACCACGCCGGAGTAAACACATCCATTTACTCGGGGGTCATGCTCTATTCCCCCCATGTTTTTGATGCGGCCATTCAAACGGCAAACGCCCTGCATAAAGAAAATCCCTTTGATTTTTTCATTTCTCTGGGGGATGCGTGCAATACGACCATGTATAACGAACTGAGGTGGTACCTTGACATCATTGACGGCAAGGTTATTGTCCCCTGCTCCGGCGCTCACCTCGGCGCAGACACCGTTGATTATCAAAAGCCGTTCAAGGCGGCGGGGCTCGACAAATCGATCCCGTTCTATCAGACCCTGGGCAACCATGACCATTTCATGATCGGTTCCTTCCCTGTCTATGAAACCGGCCTTGAGGATTCATACATCAGCGATAAAGTCTGGGCGCTGCCGAACGAATTGCTCAGTCCAAAGCTCTCCAAATTCCCGGCCCTGTTTGACAAAAACAATTTGACGGGTTCGGGTTTGCCGCTGTTTTACCAAGGAGTCATTGATGGTTCAACCCCTGACGGCGCCATTATCAACTCGGGGCCGGAAGGGGATTACAGCACCCCGCCAAAAGTCGCCGCTGATCCCGACCGCCGGTCACTGCACAGAGAGGAATGGATCCGCGAATTCTTCAAGACAACGACCAGCCCCATGGGCCATGGTTTCAACCTGGTTTCATCCAACCCGAATTTCCATTTGGTCCCAGATGGCGAGAAAGCCGGCTTTGCCTGTTACAGCTTTGAGCCCAAGTCCGATCTGCCGCTCAAGGTGATTGTGCTGGACGATACTCAGCGGGAAGACGACGGCTCTGTCGATATCCACGGACACGGATTTCTTGATGATACCCGCTGGGCCTGGCTGCAAGCCGAACTTGACGATGGTCAGGCAGCCAATCAACTGATGATCATCGCCGCCCACATCCCCATTGCGGTTGCCAACAGGGGTACTGAGTTGGAATGGTGGACGGGTAAAGAAGGCGATGAATCAGCCACAACGGACAATGCCGTGGACCTGACTGGACTTGTCAATAAACTTCAGAGCACCACCAACCTGTTAATGTGGATCGCCGGTCATCGTCATCTCAATCATGTTAAGGCTTTTGTATCCCCAGACCCGGACAATGAGCCTGAAAAAGGTTTCTGGCAGGTTGAAACTTCATCTTTGCGTGATTTTCCGCAGCAATTCCGCACTTTCGAAATCCTCCTCAACAGCGATTACTCGGTCTCCATTGAAGCGGTGAACGTGGATCCGGCTATTGCAGAGGGAACACCCGCAGCCAAATCCAGAAGGAATGCGATTGCCGCCCAACAGATAGTTCATGGCAATTTAACCATGAGTGCTCCTAACTACGAGACTTTTTTAGGCAAACCCATACCGCCTACGGACCCGACACAGCCCCAAAGTGGTGAGCAAATCACGGGGGTCGGCGGGGTTGCCGATCCGTCCATCCAATATCAGGATCTGACATCCAGGGGGATTCCGTACAATGCATCTTACAACGCCCGATTGTTCAAGCAGTTGAGTCCAGCCATGAAGGCCCATATGCAGAAACTGTTTCCAGCAGTGTAACCTGATATGACTAGAGTTCCGGGTTTGATCACAATCCATGTTGTTGTGATCAAACCCTAAACTTAACCAAACAGCAAGCCTACATATCCGCGAGCCAGCCTTTGCCCTGGAGTTTACGAGTTCCATGGACGCTTTTGAATTCCGGAATTCCGGGGACGCTTTGCTTAATTGATATCAAACAGTATTCCCAGCACTCAGTCCGAAAGAAACTGTCCCTCGCACTCTGGCGACAAAGGACGCTGCAAGGGTCACCCAATTACTCTTTTCGGGTGTCAGTGTCACCCGCGCCCCCGATAGTTTCAAGGGGTAGGCTTAACCATCCCGTAATTCTGGCCGGGATTTCTGCTTTCAATGTTTTTTTGATGAACTTGGGCTAAAACCCCCTGCTTCTGAGCTAATTATATAGTTCGCTGTTTCAACCAAGTTTTGTCCTTCAAAATCCAAATAATCATGACATGGATAAAATGCAACTGCCAAAAAGTGATGAAAAATGTCTCTCCATAGAGATGGACTTAACATCATTAGAACATTGCTCTCAGATCTTTCACACAAGATATTGCCACCAGCGCTTGAAACTGCACGAACGATAATGCCTCCTTCCACGCAAACATAATTTAGCCGGTTTAGCTCAATTTCCAAGTCGTTGTGCTTGCCAAGATCCTGAAGGTCCATAATTAGTTTCAAGTAATCTTCCGGAAGCCCTACCCAATAAAAGTTTGGACCGGGCTCACCCTCTATCATCTCGTCTGTGTATAGTATTTTTATCATACTTGATGCCCCGGAGTTTTACATATCCGTGAGCCAGCCCTTGCCCTGGAGTTTGACGCCGGTGCGCATAGCTCCCAAGAACCTGGACCGGAGCGTATCGCTCATGAGGGCTTTCTTGACCGGGTTGAGATTCAAAAAGGCGCCCAGGATGGCGTTCATGGTTTTGTTTCCGATGTTCTGGGGATTGTCGAAAATCTGGTTCTGGAGGGTTCCCCGTTCCAGGGACTGGAGAATGACCCGTTCAAAGGTGGTTTCCGGATGGATGACCCGTTGTTCCCTGGCCACCAGACGGCACGCGGCGGGCTTGCAACTCAAGCCGCAGACCCCGCACCCGATGCAGATATCCAGGTTGATTTCGGGTTGTTTTTTCCGTTTGGTTTCCGTGTTGGCGTCAGCAACCATGGTGATGGCGTTGATGGGGCAGGCTTTGGCGCATTTGCCGCAGCCGTTGCATTGGGCGTCGTCGATGCTGGCGATGAAATTGCTGGTGACGATGGCGTTTTCGTACCCGAATTTATTCATGCCCAACAGCAGGTTGCAGCAGCATCCGCAGCATTGGCAGATGGAAGCTATGCCTTTTTGGACGTTATCCGCCTGGAACACCAATCCGTATTCCCGGGACCGGGCCAGGTTTTCCAGCATTTGGGATTTGCCCACTTCCGTGGCCATGTTGTGGCGGGTCAGGAATTCCGCGCCCATGCCAAAGGACAGGCAGGTATCCATGGGCACGTCGCACTCTTTGGCGTCGGCATGGTATTTTTCATGCCTGCACGAGCACAGGCCCACGGCCATTTTTTCGGCGGTTTCCACAATGTGGATGGCTTTTTCGTAGTCCAGAATCTCCACATGATCGGCCAGGGATTCCACATGGGGAATGGTGCGCAGGGGTCCGACCTGCATGCCTTCCGTAAAATTGGCCTTATACAGGGAGCCGTCTTCAAAATATTTGTGAAAGAGTTTCGCCCAGGCTTTCATGTCCAGATCGCCTGTGGTGCGCATCATGGTGAACTCGAAAATGCCCACGGCGATTGGGGAAGGCATGTAGTTGTATTGGTCTTCGATCCATAAATCAATGACCAAGCCCTTGTCGCTGAGGCTTTCCAGGACATTCCTGAGCCGGGTGGGTTCCATGGCGGTGCATTTGGCGATGCGGTCCACGGTGGACAGGCCGTAGGGCATTTTGACGTAAACCTCGGCCTCGTCCGCCGAATACAAGGTTTTGACGATGTTGTATATGCGATCGTTCAGCGGAACCCTTACAGGCTGGGCGTCAATTTTTTGCACCAGTTGTTTATAGATGTCCTTACCGACCAAGTGGCCCATATCCCCCTCCTACGTATTTTCAAGGCATGTTTAGATAAAATTGTGCAGACAGGCTGTAATTCCCGGGGCGAAGGATACACAAGATTTGAACAGATGTCCAGGAGCAGGCGCTCCTGAATCGGTGAAAAACCTCATTCTCGGCTGTAATAAAAGACTGCCCGGCAATTTGCCAGAGGGGGTTTACAAATCGGACAAATGCCGGGCGGGAGTGTTGTATTCAGTCTATTTGCAGCCCGCTTCCTGGGCGAAACTGGCGTCCACGAATTTTTCCAGATCGATTTTTTCCGAAAGCACGCCCATCTTGTCGCACATATAATCCTGGATAACGGTCAAGTCCTCCACCACGGGCAGAAGTTCGTCGGTTCGGATGCGCTGGACTTCACCCACCAGCACCCGTTCCATGATTTCCCTTTTCTGGTTGAAAAACCACGCGCCCACGGCAGCGGCCCCTGCGGGTTTTTGGGAAGCATAGCGGCCCGAGACTTCCAGGCTTTTTATCAGTTCCAGGACAGCGTCCGGGTGACCTTTTGTAAGTTCCTCGGTCATGACGCACACACAGCAGGGATGATTCGGCCAGATATCCTTGGACAGGGCGAATTCTTCCCCGTAGCCCTCGGCCACAGCCTGAGACCCAAAGGGTTCGGCCACAATAAAGCCTCCCACCTCGCCTTCTTCATCATACTGGATGGCCATGGGCATTTGGCCCGGCGCCATGACTTCCAGCATTACGTCCTTGCCCGGGACCATGCCTTTTTCGGACAAGAGCTTGTGCAAAAGCATGTGATGGACGGAAAGCTGATACGGAATGATGATGACCTTTCCCGCGAAGTCCTCCAGGGTTTGGATATTTGCCCGTTTATTTGTGATGAGCACGCTGCCTGTCCGGTGGGTGAACATGACCATCTTGATGGGAACGCCGGACTTGTAGAGATCCATAGCCGTGGGGGCCAGGATAAAGGCGGCGTTTATTTCGCCGTTTGCAAGGGAGTCGGCCACCTGGTTCCATCCTCCGATGCTGACGGTTTCCAAAGAGGCGTGGTTAAAGGTTTCGCCCCCTTTTTCCAGCTTATACTTGGTCAAACCCAGAATCAGGTGGTCGGTAATGGGTAAATGCCCTACCCTGATGACAGTCTTATCGGCCATGTTTATCCTCCTTGGATGAAATCCGGAACTAATAATCTTTCCGATGCGCGGCCTAATAGGGGCCGGGCTCGTCTATTCTTCAAAGCAAACCTCAATGGTAAAGGTGCCGTTTTCCGTAACAAAGGGAATCGCCACGACTGGATAGGTAGTGATATGATTGATGGAGTGGTTTTTTCCCGTAATCACCGTGGGCACGGCGGCGTATAACACCCGGCCCAGTTCTTCCAGTTTCACGCGGGCTTGGCCGGAGATCATATTGCCTATTTCGCCCACCGCATCCTTAATGTCCTCATTAAGGCTATCGATTTTCTCTCCCAGCATTTTGGAGACAATGGCCGTGGCGCACTCCTCCGTAAAGCTGACAGAGACGGTCCCGCGGGTATCTCCGGAAAGGCCGATCACGGCGGTCACGTCCCCGGTGGCGACCTCGTTTTTTTTGATGTACAGGTTTTCGGCCCGTGCTTTGGTCATCGCCATGGTGTCCAGCACATTCAGGGTTGCCGAAATAAATGGGTTGATCACTTTAACGTCCATAAGTCCCCCGCAATATTTGGGTTTTCCAGGACTGGCGCCACAAAGAGCCTGTCTAAGCAGAAACGTCCAGCACGTTTTCCATGTCCAGTAACAATTTCACTCCATTCTCCATCTTTGCCATGCCCAATACATAACCTGTCTGGATGGTGGCGCCGAATGTAGAAATATCCTCTATCTGGGATGCCACGATGTCCATAACCTCGGAAACCGAGTCCACCACCACCCCCATAAATACTTTTTTCTCCGGGGTTTCCATTTCCAGAACCACAATGCAGGTGCGGTCCGTGTATTCCTTGGCTTCCATGCCAAAACGCAGGCGCAAATCCATAACAGGAATCACCTGGTCCCGGAGATTAATCACCCCTTTGATGTGGCTGGGCGCCCGGGGAATGGCGCGGATGGGCATCATGCCGATGATTTCCCGGATTTTAAGGATGTCCAGGCCGAATTCCTGGCCCTGGAGGGCGAAAGTGAGGTATTTCCCTTCCCGGGCCAGCATGGTCCGGTTGGCATCCTCGCCCTCTTTGGTCCTGGAACGGACAAGTTCCGGGGAAAAGGCCGGACGGGCCAGAGGCCGGGCCTTCCGGCCTGTGCAGGCGATGTCGGCAAACCGGGTATCCACAAAGGCGTCCAGGTCTATGAGTTTGCCGATGCCCATGTCATGGACCATGTATTGCTGAATGATGTCCAGTTCCTCCCTGACCGGGTAAAGATCGTCGGTCCGGATTCCCATGGGATCGGTAAGAACATTTTTCAATACAGGAACCTTTAGGCCCACCTTTTTGTCCGGGTCCAAAAAATCCACGGCGATCCGGGCGGAGTTTTCGGGCCTTTCCTTAATAAAACGCCCCGCAGCCACCAGAACTTCATGAAATTCCCCGATGGCTTTGGCATGGGGTTCCTCCAAAATTTCCTGGCGCATGGCAAGCACACAGCAGGGATGGTTGTCCCACATTTCCGAGGAAAGGAATTGCAGATCCGTGAGGCCCGAGGCAATGGTCTTGGTTGCCAGGGGCTCGGCCACCATGAACCCGCAGGTCTGCGCATTGGCCTGGAGAAAACCCGGCATGTCCACGGGCGCCACCACTTCCAGGTTCACGTCATAATGATGTCCGGCGGTAATCATGCCGGCTGACAGGCCCATGCCTGAAAAAAACTGGTGGGTGAGCATGTGATGGATGGACATCTTGTGGGGGATGAGAAAAGACCGGCCCGCGAAAAATTCTTTCCAGGGCTCGTGGTAATCCCCCTGCTTGCTGCGAACCATGACAGACCCGTTCCTGTGGGCGAACAGGGTCAGACGAATAGGCACGCCGAAGCCAAACAGATCCATGGCAATGGGGGCCAGTACGCATGCCCCGTCCACCGTGCCCTCTTCCAATGCCTGGCGCACGGGATTCCAGCCGCCCATACACAGGGTTTCCAGCTCAAAATATTTGGGTTTGACTGCGCCGGAAGCAATCAGGTGTTTGGCTACGCCCAAAACAAGATGGTCGGTAATCTGAATATGGGCGATCCTGAGGCGGACTTTGCCGGATGCGGTCATTTCCGGGACTCTGGGACCGGAAGCCTTAGCCGGCTCCACATCCCCAAGGGCCACCAGAATTTTTTCCTCCAGTTCCCCGGCGTTGAATGGCTTGGGAATGAACGCAGAGACACCCGCGTCCCGGGCAGCCTGCTCCTGGGCCATATCCCCCTGGCCGGTGGCCATGATAAAGGGCAGGTAGGTAAAGCGATTGTCCTGCCGCACCCATTGGAGAAACTCCAGCCCCCCACGGTTGGGCATGTTCCAGTCGCTGATGACGAGGTCAACCCCCTCCCCTTTTTCCAGCAAGGCCACAGCTTGATCCCCATCCGAGGCTTCCAGGATGTTTGTATAGCCCAGGGATTTCAGGGCGCTGATTTCAATCTGCCGCGTTAGGGGAGAATCTTCTGCCAGAAGAATGCGTATCTTCCGGTGATCTTCGGACATTGCAAAGCCTCCTGATATTGAATTCCTATACGATTTTATAAGGGCAAACCTCTACTGCCAACAATGTTAAGACCATAGAGCACAAAGCGTGCCGATTTTTTAAAAATAGAAAATATCAGATAAAATAGGATCATTACAGAGGATAGGCACAGGCAATCAGGCCGGTGTATCAGGTCTTGAAGCCATTGAATTGGCACTGCGTCAAAGTCTTGGCAAGGTTTTCCCCGGGGTGACGGGTGGGACCGACGCTAAAGGTTTTGCAGGATCGGTATGCCGGTTTGGGTTTGGCGCCCAAGCCTGAAGACTCTCTCCGGGCTAACATAAAGACAATCAGTTCCAGACATACTAAACAAAAAGTCCTCAACCACCCACAAAGGGCCTGGTCCCAATGGGCTGGGGTAATAAATTTGACAGCAGCGACGGCCACACGATAAAATAATTCTATTCAATACCATTATTCCTCATATGGAAGAGTTCTTGCACCTTAGGAAAGGGTTCCTATTTCCTTATTGTTCCCAAGCGCTGTTTTGACCGGAGAACCATTTTGAATGAGCGAAAACGTTTTATTTTATTGATCATAATCATGACGGGCATCTGCCTGAGCATCACGGCGATCTCATTGGGAATCTTGTATAAAACCGCGCTAAAGGTGGAACGGGGACGGCTTACGGAAACCGCCCAAAGCCAGGCCCGGCTCATAGAAGCAATTGCCCGCTTTAACTATAGCAACCGGACAGATTATCCTAATGGCCCGGTACACGCGACCCTAAACCAAATTAAGGACGCTCACGAAAATTATATGGGTTTCGGGAAGACAGGCGAATTTACCCTTGCTCGCCGGGAGGGGAATGTAATCGTCTTTCTATTGAGCCACAGGCATTATGACCTTAATAATCTGCAACCGGTCAGTTTTGATTCAACGCTGGCGGTTCCCATGAAGCTGGCGCTTTCCGGCAGGTCCGGAACGGTTATTGGTCTTGATTATCGTGGAAAGGAAGTTCTGGCCGCCTATGAGCCTGTGGACGTTTTGAATTTAGGAATCGTGGCGAAGATCGACATGTCGGAAATCAGGGCGCCCTATATCCGTTCCGCCATACTTATATTTGGGTTGATGATCGTCTTTGTCATGCTGGGGGCCGCCTTTTTCATTCGGATAAGTCGTCCGATTATCAGACGATTGGAAGAGCAAAACAGGGATCTCAACAGGGAGATTGATGAAAGAAACAGGTCAGAGGAAGCCCTGAAACAAAGTGAGGGTTTTTTAAAATCGTTGCTGGATACCATCCCGCTTCCGGTTTTCTATAAGGACAAAAACGGGGAGTACCTTGGATTCAACAGGGCTTTTGAAAAGTTCTTTGGCAAGACCATGGACCAACTGGTGGGCAAGACCGTTTTTGAGATTTATTCCCCGGAACTGGCGGAGTTATTTCATATCAAAGACGGTGCGTTGTTTCAAAGCGGCGGAACTCAGCACTATGAATGCCAGGTGGAAAATGCCAACGGAATGCTTCGGGATGTTATCATCAGCAAGGCGGCCTTAACCGATGAGCAGGGAGATGTCACGGGACTGATCGGCACTTTCTTTGATGAAACGGAAAAAAAACAAGCCGAGATCGACCTGATAAGCAGGGAACAATTGCTTAACGAGATGGGAAACATCGCCAGAATTGGCGGTTGGGAACATGACATTCTCACAGGAGAAGCCACCTGGACACCAGAGATATTCAAAATTATGGAGATCGACGAGTCCGGCCCCATTCCCGGCCCCAATGAACATTTGAGCTATTACCCGCCAATGGAGCGGGCAAGGCTGGAAAATGCCTATAACAACGCCATGGAAACAGGCAAGCAGTTTGACCTGGAGTTGCAATGCACCACCGCCAAAGGCCGATTGTTTTGGGCGCGGGCCATGGGACGTCCCGAGTTCAAGGATGGCCAATGCATTAAGTTAAAAGGAACTTTCCAGGACATCACCGAACGCAAAAAAGCGGAGGAGCAGCTTCAAAAAGCTCAAAAAATGGAATCCATCGGGCACCTTGCCGGCGGAATCGCCCATGATTTTAACAATCTTTTGTTTCCCATCATCGGTATGGCGGAACTGCTCATGGAAGACTTGCCGCAAGGCAGCCTGGAACATGAAAACGCCCAGGTGATTTTTGAGTCCGGCAAACGGGGGGGCGATCTTGTCAAACAGATACTTGCCTTCAGCCGCCAATCGGAACACAAATTATTACCAATCAGTGTTCAGCAAATCCTTAAAGAGGTATTGAAGCTGATTCGGGCCACCATTCCCTCCTTTATCGAATTGGAGGAAGACATTCAAACTGACTGTGGCATGCTCATGGGGGACCCCACACAAATTCATCAGGTGGCCATGAATATAATCACCAACGCATTCCATGCTGTGGAATCCACTGGGGGAAAGATCTCCGTGCAACTGAGAGAAATTGCCCTGGGACCGGGGGAACTTGCATACGGCCCCCTTGGCGAAGGCCGGTATGCCCTGTTAACCATCGCCGACACAGGGCAAGGCATGTCTCCTGAGCTCATGAAAAAGATCTTTGAGCCCTATTTCACCACCAAAGAGCAAGGCAAGGGAACCGGCCTGGGACTTGCCGTAGCCTATGGAATCATTAAGGAGCACCAAGGGGACATCAAGGTTTATAGCGAACCGGGCAAGGGAACCAGTTTTAACATATTCCTTCCATTGCTGGATAAGCCGGGGGAATCTGAAACGATAGTCGTGGCCCCGGAACAACAAACAGGGGATGAACGGATTCTGTTGATCGACGATGAGGAATCCATCGCCCTGCTTGAAAAACAAATGCTTGAACGCCTGGGCTACACAGTGACTGCGTGTTTCCACAGTCCGGAAGCCGTGGAATTATTCAAGGCCAATCCCAAGGCCTTTGATCTGGTGATCTCCGATATGACCATGCCACACATGACCGGGGATCAGGTTACAGAAGCGCTTTTGTCTATCAGACCCGATATTCCCGTGATCATTTGCACCGGATTCAGCGAAAAAATGGACGGAGAAAAGGCTGAAGCCAAAGGCATCAAAGCCTTTTTGATGAAGCCCGTAATCAAAGCGGAACTGGCCGGGGCGATTCGCAAAGCCTTGGACGAGGCCAAATGAGGGCATTGCGGATGAAGCCCTTTTCCAACAGTATGGTATCTTATACCAAATTGCGGTTAACTGAGTAAGTTCCACGAATCTACTTTTGTAAACGCAACTTGGTATTAATCGATTTCCCATTGCCCTAGCGAAAATTGCCGTTTGGCCCTGTTTTCAGCCTAAAAATCGGGAAGCAATATTGAATTGGTCCCGGTTTATACTTGGCTTTGTTCCGTGGATGTCGCAGCCACACTTCTGAAATACGCACCATCATTCATAAAAGGCAAAACCATACATCTGTGAAAAATATTGGCTGTCGCCTGATTTCCATTGACAGGAGGGCGGCTTCCCGTTAGAAAATATACCGAGCAGTCGCTCGTTATTTATCTCGTTGGCTGGATTGTTTTCTAACTTTTGCCGTCTATTACCGGTCCATGTGACCGCCCGCGCCCTGCCAGGTGAAGCAAGGGAAAAGGCAGCGCCTGAATCTAATAAAGGAGAATACACATGTTAGACCTTTTGTTGTCCCCCATAAAGATTCGCAACATGGAGTTGAAAAACAGGTGTGTCATTCCGCCCATGGGAACCAACCTGGGAAACCGGGACGGCACAGTAAGCGACAAGAACCTGGCTTATATCAAGCGCCGGGCCGAAAGCGGTTTTGGCCTGGTTATCACGGAAATTATGGGCGTTCATCCCACGGGATGCGTGGGGCTGGGCATTTTTGACGACAAGTTTATTCCCGGAATAAAGCAGTTCGTGGATGCGATTCACGAAGCGGGAAGCAAAGTAGCCATCCAGTTGCACCATGCAGGCCGGGAGGCTTTTTACCAGTTGAAAAAGGGCGTTGCCATTGGGCCTTCGGCGATTCCCAGCTTTGTCTATGGCATGCCTCCCAAGGAAATGACCCTGGAAGACATCCAAATGATCATCCGGGCTTTTGGGGACGGCGCGGCCCGGGCAAAGGCCGCCGGTGCGGATGCGGTGGAGATCCACGCGGCCCACGGATATCTGCTGACCCAGTTTCTTTCCGTGCACTCCAATCAACGGACGGATGAGTATGGGGGCGGCTTTAAGGAACGCGCCCGGTTTGTGATTGAGGTGGTGGTGGAGGTGCGGAAGCAGGTTGGCCCGGATTACCCCATCCTGGTGCGGATATCGGCCGAAGAGTTTATCAGGAACGGTTACACGGTGGAGGATGTTATCTCCATCATGCCGGACCTTGTGGCGGCGGGAACCGACGCCATTCATGCCTCTGTGGGAACCCATGGCAGCCCGGGCGGCATAACCAGCGCTCCGCCTGAATATGAGGCGGGATGGAATGTATGGCGGGCGAAAAAAATCAAGGAAGTGGTGGATATTCCCGTCATCGCGGTGGGCCGTTTTACCGATCCCAGGGACGCCGAAAAAGTGCTGGCCGACGGGGACGCGGACATGATCGCCTTTGGACGCCAGATTTTGGCGGACCCCGATTTTCTCACCAAGGCCAAAGAGGGGCGTTTTGACGATATTCGCCACTGTCTGGCGTGCAACCAGGGGTGCATTGAGCGACTGATTCTGGAAATGGGCTCCAGCGTCCGGTGCGCCATTAATCCGGAAACAGGCCAGGAGTTGTTGGCTCCCAAGGCGCCCGTCAAATCGCCCAAGAACGTCTGGGTCATTGGCGGGGGACCTGCGGGCCTGACCGCAGCCCTGGAGGCTGCCAAGCTCGGGCATACCGTCACCCTGTATGAGCAATCAAATCAGCTTGGGGGGCAGGTTCATTTTGCCCGTCAGGCGCCCTTTAAAAAGGTCTATGGCGACTGGATCGACTGGCTGTCTACCCAGGTCAAAAAAATGGGCGTGGACGTGAAAACCGGCGTAACAGTGACCGACGACATGCTGGAAAAGGGCGCGCCGGAAGCGGTGATCCTGGCTATCGGCGGCCGAAAGATTGTCCCCAACATCAAGGGGCTTGACCAACCCATATTCTGCGACGCCTGGCAGGTATTGAACCGGGAAAAACCGGCTGGAAAAAATGTGGTGGTTATTGGGGGCGGTCTCATTGGCATGGAAACGGCGGATTTCCTTTCAGAGCAAGGGAGCCACGTGACGCTTGTTGAAATGCTAAAGGAATCCCCTGTGCTGAAGTTTACCGGCCACGGCTATCAGTTGCATAAACGGCTGCGGACGGCTGGCGTCCAGTTTCATTTCGGCACAACGGTTTCCACCATCGGGGCTGACCGGGTTACCCTCTGTTGCGATCATAAGGATGAAGTCCTGGAAGGAATCGATCAGGTTGTGCTGGCGGCGGGTATGGAACCGCGCACAGAGTTGAAGGAAACCTTGCAGAAATTGGGAATCCGCCACTTTGTGGTGGGGGATGCGGTCCAGGTGCGCCGGATTATCGAAGCCACCGAAGAAGGCGCCAGGGCCGCCTGGGAAATATAGCGATTCAGCAATCTTTGAACACGGTAGTTGAAACAAAGGCCACCCTCTGCTGAGGGGGTGGCCTCTTTATCCCAGGCAGGGCAGCCCTTACGGCTACACTGCGAATTCAACCTATGCCGATTAATGACGTCATGGTGATGCGCCAAGGAAAAAGACCCGCAAACGGATAAGAGAAGTTGGACGTAAGATGATGCGCGGTAATACCCTTTTAAAGGTGTGAAGAAACATTCCATAGCGCTTTCCATACACAACGGCAGGGAAAAACGAATAGTGGCAACCAATATTCGCCAAAGCAGCCCGAAACTTAATCTATAAAACTCATTCTGCGAGGGAATTATGGCACAAAATGAAACCAACATGGTAAATTCAGATATCGGAGAAATCCCCGTGGACCGGTTTGGCGCAGCCCTCGGCGTGTCGCGGGTTTCGGCGGAGAGATCCTACCAGGGAATCAGCGCGCTGCTGAAAAATGTGATTGAAAACGCAGATCAGGATGCCTGGGCGGAAATCAAAAACAAAATCGATTACACGTTTGAAAACCTGAATAAGGCCTTGTCCTCCCTGGAAAAGGAAGAGGAATTTCTTGGCGCGATAAAAGCCCGGGTCGAGGATGGCCGGAAACTGTTGTTCAAGCCCAATCTGGTCACAGTGGAAAACATCGAGCCATACACCCATACGATGCTGCCGGGCGCCTGTGCAAATACGGAATGGGCGTTTGTCGCGGCGGCAATGCGGTGGTTTCATGACAAGGGGAAAATACGGTATGACCAGATGTGTCTTGGCGAAGCGGCATCGAGCAGTTTTTACAAGGCGGCGCAATACACTCTGTTAAAAAAATCAGGCCGCCCCGTGACCACGGAGGCTGCCTATGAAGGCCGATCAGACGACTTTTACGGGGGATGGGGGTTTTACTTTGTCCGACAATATCTGAGCGAGGCATTGCCCTCGGGATCGGATGAAGACCCCATGAACGGGCTGGAAGATAGCATGGCCGGAACATTCATCCCGCCGGGTGAAGCCGGCGGCCGCCTGATGGTATACGACCTCAACCGGATCAGCGACGCCCCCTCCAAGGGACGCAAGGTTTCCCTGCCTGACGGAGAAAATTTCAAGTCCATTATTCTGCATAAAGTTATTGTGGGCGGCGATCCGTCCGATGCGGAAGATTGCAGGCGGTATCCCGGCTGTTTCCTGATTAATATGCCCAAGCTCAAGGTGCACTCACAGGCCATGTTTACCAATGCCATTAAAAATCTGGGCATCGGCCTTTATCCCTTGCAGGCGAATAATTCCGGGTGCAAAAAGTGGGCGTATGGTTTCCCGGACACGGACATTCCAACCATCAAAAGCCGGATTCCCCATCAGGTCTGGGTGCCCGAAATCGACCCCCACACCATGGTCCCCCAAAAAGACAGCCGGGGAAATTACAAGGTCACCAAAACAGGCGGCCTAACAGGCACCATGCTTGACATCATCCGTGCCGTTGCCAGTGAGAATGTTTCCATGATGCACATTGTGGATGCCATTGAAACTGTCAACCGGGACCATCAAGGGGTGGGACTGGGGACTGTGCATCCTGAAGGATTGATTGTGGCGGGCGCGGACGTGGCAGCTGTGGACCTGATGTGTGCCCGGTACATGTTCAGCAATGTGGGATTGAAGCAAGCCCGGGAAGCCGGTCTGGATGACGGGTTCGGAGGCAGTTTTCCCCAGGCTGTGCCGGTTCCGCAATGGAACGGCGCCGTCATTGAAACGGTAAAAGGTTATGACTGCGTCATTGCGCGGGACGCCAGCATCTCCCGGGCGCAGGCCTACGGTATGGGTACGGCGACCTATCATGTTGCAGGATGGGATGCGGTTTCCGGAAATCCGTTGGGTTCATCAAACGGAAGGCTGGGATTTTTGTCTGACAACTTTTTTACGGACATTCACACGAAAACTTTGTACTGGGACATTTATAAAATGCCCTGGGATTTGCAGAAAACATTTTTTGGATACCTGGACGCCGTGGATCAGTTGGAAGGCAAGACGCTGAAACAGGATTTCCTGAAGGCGTTTGACGAGACGGGCGACGGATCTGTAACCTATGAGGAAAATGGGAAAAAGGGAATTTTTGGCCCCGCCCTGTTTTTGGGAGGGCAATATATTAGTGCGCGTGGAGAAAAGGATGAAAAAGAGGTCTTCAAGCACTTTTTTTCCTTGATCGCCAATCCTTTGAGAGGCGCCAATCCTAAATGGAGTGCGGAAGGCCATCATTTTAACCGGGAGTTTTTTTTGGGATCTGTGGCCGTGGTGGCAATGGCCATGTCATCCATGGGGGCGGACATCAAAGACACCCATTTTCCCGAACTGACCTGGGGAAAAGGCCGGTGGCCCAGCTTTTCACAAACACAGCACACCTACCTGCATCAAGTGATCTATGGATGGAGATTCCCGAAACAGATCGGGCTGTTCAGTCTGTGGGGAAGCGCATTCGGGTATGCCGACCGGGTTTTGAACGACAGCCGGTTTGTCGGCGGCGTGTTTGGGGCGCCCAACGCCAAAGCGCCCAAAATGTATCTGGAAGCCCTAAAAAACAACGAAACCGGTCCTCTGGATTTTACGCTTTATGTTCCTGTAGGGTATGGCGCGGGCGGAAAACTGCCCCATGTGAAAGAGACTTCGGATCCGGCCAGGGTGTTCACCGCCGAATTTGATCAAGGAAAAATAAGGTGGCCGGAATCTGTCGCAGGATGAAACTGTCCTAATCCTGGTATTGCAAGTTCGATCCTTGCCGGGGGCGCAAATAAAATCGAAGGGGTTAGCCAAATCAGGCTAATCCCTTTTTTATGAGGATTTTCCGGCGGGTGAAGACTGTTTGGCCGGTCTATACCGGTATTCGTGAGTCACCTACTCCGTTGCATCCAGCACATCCCTGATTTTGATAGCCAGATTGTGCTTTGTGAACGGCTTCTGAATAAAATGAACCCCTTCATCCAAAATGCCACGGCGCGCAATCACGTCGGCTGTGTACCCGGACATAAACAGGCATTTGAGGTTCGGATTAAACTCCACCAATTGTTTGGCCAGATCGCGGCCATTCATCTCAGGCATAACCACATCGGTCATGAGCAGATGGATTGGGCTGGCGTCTTCCTCAGCCAGCCGGATGGCTTCCCTTGTTGTGCTTGCAGCCAGCACCGTATAGCCAAGACGTTCAAGCATCATCCTGGACATGTGTAAAATCGCTGGTTCATCCTCCACCAGCATAATGGTTTCGGTTCCCGGGATAGCGGGCGCCTGCAGCCCCTTGTCTTTGAGGCTGGCATGAGTCGGGATTTCATACCGGGGCAGGTAGATCCTGAAGGTGCTCCCTTGATTCAACTCGCTATAGACATTCACAAAGCCACCGTTTTGTTTGACAATGCCATAAATAGTGGCAAGGCCGAGGCCGGTGCCTTTCCCCACTTCCTTGGTGGTGAAAAATGGCTCAAACAGATTGTCCTGGGTCTGTTTGTCCATGCCGCAGCCGTCGTCGCTAATGACCAATAGAACGTACTCTCCAGGAACAGCCCCCGCGTGTTCCCCGCAATAGGCCTCGTCAAAGCTGGCCTTGTCGGTTTCGATGGTGACCTTGCCCATGGTTGCTATGGAGTCCCGGGCATTGACGCATAAATTGACCAAAATCTGATCGATTTGTGTCGGGTCCATTTTGATGGGCCACAGGTTTTCGCCCGGGCGCCAGGCCAGGTCGATATCCTCGCCAATGAGACGCCGGAGCATCTTGAGCATCCCTTCAACGGTTCTATTCAAATCGAGCACCTTGGGCGCTATAGTCTGCTTGCGGGCGAAGGCCAACAGTTGCCGCGTTATTTCCGCCGAATGCCGGGCCGCATTTTGGATCTCCGTTAAATCGTCATGCACCGCATCATCCGGGGGCAGGGTTTCCAGCGCCATCTCTGCATGCCCCAGAATCACGCTGAGCATGTTGTTGAAATCATGGGCCACCCCCCCTGCAAGACGCCCCACGGATTCCATTTTCTGGGCCTGAATCAGCTGGGCCTGCAATTTCTCCCGTTCCTGCTCCACCAGTTTGCTCTTGGTAATATCACGAAACTCAACGGCTCTTATTGATTTTCTTTTATAAGGGATGTTACGGGCTTCCAGGCGCAATGGGTACTCCTCGCCATTTTTGCGCACCCCCTTTACTTCGTAGGGCTTTTCATACCCGGCCGCAATGTTGTTCATCACCTCATTTCTTGATGCTTCCGCGATCAGCAACAAACCATCCATATCAATCAACTCATCCATGGAATAGCCTGTCATGTCAGACAGACCCTTATTGCAATCCAAAATCAGGCCCTGGTCATGAATGGCGATGCCGCCAAAAGAAGCATTGTGAAGGGCCTTAAAGCGGGCCTCGCTTTCCCGCAGTTCCCTTTCCGCCTGCTTACGCCCGGTGATATCATGGAAATTCCCCAAAACCCCCTGGATATCAGGGTCATGGAGCAAATTGGTCCCGGTAAGTTCGATCCAACGGTAACTACCATCTTTATGCCTGTACCTGCATTCCATGGCGCCGACAGCATCCGGCTCTTCAAGGATCTTCCTGAAAAATTTTTGTGTGAATTCCAAGTCCTCGGGATGAATATTGTCAAAAGTGCAAAGGCCGACCAACTCCCCGGGTTTCCAGCCAAACAGTTTTTCCACATTTGCGCTTTTGAATCTGTTGACCCCGTTCCGGTCCACGATAACAATCACATCCCCTATGTTGGCGACCATTTTACGTTGCAGGGATTCGCTGCGTGTAAGGGCCTCCTCCGCCTGTTTGCGTTCCGTAATGTCCACCTGAACGGAGGTTGAATGAATGATTTGCCCCTTGGCATCCCGAACCGCATCTGCGTTCAAAAGCATCCACCGTTTATCCCCGGCTTTGGACCTGATGGCCAACTCTGCATTGCGTATGCGCCCGGTTGCTTTCCAATCCTGGAAAATGGCCTTTGCCTGTTCCACGCTTTCTTCGGCATAAAGAAAGGTCAATGGCTTACCAATAAGCTCCTCCCGGGAATACCCCAGAGTGTCATAGGCCGCCTGATTGGCTTCCAGGATAGCGCCCTCAGGGGTCACCAGGTAGCAACAAACCCCCGCGCTTTCGAAAAACTGGCGGAATCGGTCTTCACTTTCCCGAAGCACTTCCTCCATTTGGCGTTTTTCCGAAATATCGCCATAGGTGACCACCACTCCGTGCCCTTCAATAGGCAAAGGGGCGGCCGTGACGTTTAACCAGGTTGTCTCGCCATTGGATTTGACTATGCCTATTTCGGAATTGGCGACTACCCGATTCTCCTTAAGGGCAATGACGCTGGCCCATTCTTCCGGGGGCATAGGGGTGCCGTCAGGGCGGACAATCCGCCATTCCTCGCCGTCAAGGATGCGCTTTTCATGCTCCTCCTTGCTGATGCCAAGCAGCGTTTCGGCGCTGGCATTGGTTTCCAAAATGGCGCCTTTTTCATCCGACACAGTAATCCCGTGGGGAAAAGCGGCAAACAGGGTGCGGTACTTTATGGCCTGGGACTTGTATTGATCGACTTGATTTTCAAGATCGGCAACGCGTTTTTCCAATTCTTCGTATGGGGCTTTTTTGATCAAAACGGGACCTCCGCAATCAGACGATTGTTGGTGTTGGCAGCGTACCTTCCCTTTTCCCCAAATGCTTTTTGAATGGATTAACATTGACGCGAATTGCAATTCTCCTCTATTGTAATCGGTGAAACCGTTAAAGGTCAAAATATTTGCTTCTTCCGCCTGAACCCAGGCATCAATAACCACCTTCCTGATGCTGCAAACGGCATCCTTGTGCAGGATACCGGAAATTGCGCCGCAGTCCTTCTAACAATCAAAGGAGTGGAACATGGACATCATTGCAGTGGACCCTGAGAAATGCAACCGGGACGGAATCTGTGTGACCGAATGCCCTGTGGCCGGAATCAGCTTTCCCGACCGGGACGCCGTGCCCGCGCCCGGGCCTGGCCTGGAACAAACCTGCCTGGGCTGCGGCCATTGCGTGGCGGTCTGTCCCACGGGGGCCTTGACGCACCGGGACGTTCCCCTGGAGGATTGTCCG
Source organism: Desulfatibacillum sp. (assembly GCA_016342355.1). Taxonomy (GTDB): domain Bacteria; phylum Desulfobacterota; class Desulfobacteria; order Desulfobacterales; family Desulfatibacillaceae; genus Desulfatibacillum. The sequence goes on along the minus strand of JAEINP010000013.1, from coordinate 62,233 downwards.
GAAATCCGGAAGGATTTGGTGATCAACCAGGACCAGGCTGAACAATTTTTGCGGTCCCGCCGTTCGATCCGGGTGTACAAGGATAAATCCGCGCCCCGGGAGGTTCTGCAACAACTGGTGGACATGGCCCACTACGCCCCCACGGCCCACAACGACCAGGAAGTCCACTTCACGGTCATCGAAGACAAGGAAGAAGTCAAAATGCTGACCGGCATGGTCATTGACTGGATGCGGGCCACACTCAAGGCGGATAAAGCCCTTGGCGAAAAGATGTTCTTCCACATGTTCGTGGGAGCCTGGGACATGGGCTTTGACGCATTATGCCGGAGCGCGCCCCACATGGTGCTGGCCCATACCGAGCACGGAAAATCCCCCTTTTCCCATTACTATCCCGTGGATTGCGCCTCGGCCCTGGCCTACTTGGAACTGGCCGCCCCCACCCTGGGACTTGGGACCTACTGGAACGGCATGTTCATGGCTGCGGCCTTGTCCTGTGAGCCCCTGCGAAAAGCCCTGAACCTGCCCAAGGATCATCGCTTGAACGGGGTCCTCATGCTGGGCTATCCCAAGTTCAAATACCATCGTCTGCCCAAGCGCAAGGAGGCGCCTGTCAGGTGGAGCGTGAAGGATTCCATGGACTGAACAAAAGAATGCCCGGTGAACAAAAGAATGCCCGGCCCGGGAAAGGGCAAAATGCCTCTCCCTGCCTTTTTTTTGGGGGGGACTGTTGCGGGCCTCTGAATCCGTTATTTGAATCGGCATTCCATGTCATGGAGCAAGGCCACGCTGCAAGCCGCCCGTCAAAACGGCTGCACATTTCCCAGAAGCGGGAAAGGATTTTTGATCCGGCATTATTGACAATCGCTGTTTTTTATACGACAAATGCCTTCACATTTTCGCGGCAAGCTGGCCTTTGTTGACATGCAACAATTGGTTCTGCAATTTTCTGCTTTCCCCCTTGCACCGGCCTGCCGCCCATTGTTTTCAAGTTGAATTGCCTGGCTGATTTTGGGAAGGACGCCCTCATGATTGCTACCCAAGTATCCCTGGAACTTGCCGCCGCTCCCGAATTCTTTCCCGTGGCCCGGGCCGTGGCTGAAAAGGCTTCCCAGGCCATGGGCCTGGGAACGGCGGAAGTACGCCGCGTTGCCATGGCGACGGAAGAAATCTTTATGTCCCTGTGCAAGTCGGCGCCGGGTAAACAGTTGGCAGTCCGCTGCCTGCCTGGCGGACATTGCGTCACCATCGAATTTGTCTTTCACGACCTGAACTTTCCATTGGAATACTTCAACATGACGTCCTCTGTGGCTGCGGATAATGAAGAGGATTTGGAGAACCTAGGCTTGTTGGTGGCCTCGCGCATAGTGGACGGATTTTCCGTGATTCGGGATGATGGCAGCCGTTTTGTGCTTAAACTGGTCAAGGAAAAGAGCTATCCACAACACTCGGGCGGCGCCGTGACGTCCCTGGCGCCTCTGAAAGACTTTTCCGTCAGGGAATCTTCTCCCGAGGAGGCCGCCTACGCAGCCACCCAGGCCTTGGGGCTTTATCCTGCCCACGCTTTGCCCCGGGAATTTTTTTATCCTCAGATGCTGGCGGACATGCTTGATTTCGGCCGAGTCCGCGCAGCCATGGCTCAGGGTCCCGCTGGCGAGGTGGGGGGAATCATTGCCTGGGACCGCCCCCCGGACGGCAACATGGTGGAATGCCACGGCCCGTTCGTGTTTACCGAAGACCGCAATCCTGCGATTGCCGAGGCCCTGCTGGACTTCTGCATCGGAGACATCGCCAAACTTCCGATAATGGGCCTTGTGAATCGCCGCCACAACCCGGACATTCCCGTGCATTATTTCGAAACCGTGGGCAGCCTGCCCGTTACATCAGATGACGGTGCAAGGTTTCAGGCCCCTGCCTATTTCCGGCAAATGCAGGAAGATCCCGGGTGCATTGTGTGGGCCCATGAGGCCCTGGAACCTTTCCTGGAAAAACAATACGCCCGTTTGTGCCTGCCCCGGAAAATATTGCGCCCTTCCGGGCGCCCTTTGGCGCCCAAAAGCCGCTCCGTCCTGTTCACGGAATTTGACCGGAGAGGTGGAGCCGCCACTTTTTGGCCGGTTTCCCCGGGCCGGGACATCCCCCAAAATATTGCGGCACACCTGGAAATGACAAAAAAGGAGCGAGTCGCCAACGTGTTGTTCGCCCTGGACTTAGGCAGCCCGTGGCAGGCGGATTTCACGCCAGCGCTTTTGGACGCGGATTTTTCTCCCCGATACATACTCCCCTATGCCGGGTGCGGGGATATGGCCTTTTTCAGCCGATGAGGTTTTTGACATGACTGTCACAATGCCTGATTTGCAATGTCTGGCGCCTTCCCATATCAAGTGCTTTGAGGCTTACATACCTTCCAAGCCCGATGACATGCTCATGGAGTACTATGGATGCTCTTCCCTGTTGCGATTAAACAACAATGAGAATCCCTTGGGACCGCCCCGGGAGTCCCAAAAGGCAATCCGGGATTTCCCTCCAAAACGGGCTTCTGTCTATCCCAGCGGTGATGCCTACCACCTGCGCCAGAGACTGGCTGAACGCTTTGGCATGGAGCCGGACCAGTTCCTGGTGGGCAACGGCGCCAACGAGGTGATTGCCTTCGCCATCAAGGCTTTTTGCCAGGAGGGCGACAACATCGTCACTGCGGACAAAACCTTTGCCGTGTATGAATGGGTGGCCAGGTTTTCCGGATATGAGGCCAGGACCGTTCCCCTGAAGGATTATGGCTTTGATGATGAAGCCATGCTGGCCGCGGCAGATGAACGGACAAAAATCTTTTTTATCTGCAATCCCAATAACCCAACCGGAACCTACTGGAACCGGGACAAGCTCCTGAATTTCCTGAATCAGGTGGGAAACAGGAGCATTGTTGTGGTGGATGAGGCCTATTGCGAGTTTGTGGAAAAACCGGATTATCCCGACGCCATGAAGCTGTTGTCCCAATACCCCAATCTGGTGACTTTCCGCACCTTTTCAAAGATGTTCGGGCTGGCCAGCCTGCGAATCGGATACCTGGCCGGTTCCCTGGAGGTGGTGGACATCATCCGCCGCACCTGCGTTGTGTATTCGGTCAACGCCATGGCCCAGGTCGCGGCCCTGGCAGCCCTGGAGTCCCGGGACCATGTGGAAAACACCCGGGCGCTTGTGAGGGAAGCCAAGGCGTATTTGGATTATGAAATGAACGCCCTCGGCCTGTCCACCGTGGGCGGGGAGGGGTGCTATCTCATGGTGCGCCTTCCCATGAGCGATAGCCTGGCATACCGCAAGCTCATGCAGCAGGGGGTCATGATACGCACCATGACCGGATTCCGCTTTCCCAATTTCATCCGGGTTTCCGTGGGGGACATGCCCGCCATGCATACTTTTGTGACCTGCCTCAAGAATATACTAAGGGAGTGCGGCCATGATATCTGATGTGGAAAAACGCTTCAGGACCCGGCCCAAGGCAGAGTTGCATGTGCACCTGGAAGGCGCCCTGCCCCTTGAATTCCTGAACCTTCTGGCCGCGGCCAAAGGACGCGAACCCATTATGCCGGATATCTTCGCGTTCAAAGGTTTTGAAGAATTCGCCCTGTGTTTTTTTGCGACAACCGGCCTGCTGGAAGATGAGGAGGACTTTTATCAGGCCGCCCGGGCATTTATGCAAATGCAGGCAGCGGAAAACATCGTTTATACGGAGTGTTCTTTCATGCCAGCCTTTCATGTCAAGAGGGGCGTGGCTCCGGAAGCCATGTTCCGGGGCCTGTACGCCGGACTGCGGGAGGGCATGTGGCAACACAATGTTAAGGTGCGGCTTTTGTTTTCCATGTCCCGCATGTTTGGGGCCGAAGCTGCCGAGGAAACCTTTGCCTATATCCGCCAATTTCCCGACAATCTGATCCTGGGCATAGACCTGGCAGGCATGGAGGTGGCGGATAGCATTCTTCCTTTCGCCCCCTATTTCGAGAAGGCAAGGGCCATGGGACTGGAAACCGTGGCCCATGCCGGAGAGTTCGCCGGGCCGGATCATGTGAAGCAAACCATTGAGATTCTGCAACCAAAACGCATAGGGCACGGCCTGGGAGCCGCCCTGGACGACCGGGTTTGCCGCCTGCTGACGGAAAAGGACATTGCCCTGGAAATATCGCCTTCCAGCAATGTGCTGCTTGGGGCTGCGGCTTCGTACGAAGATCATCCGCTTGCCAAACTGGCGGAAATAGGAGTTCCCGTGACCCTGAACACCGATGATCCCGTATTCTTCAGTACTTCCTTAAGCAAGGAATATTCCCTGGCGCACCAGCGTATGGGCATTGATATGGCTTGTCTCGCGGACATCCTGGCCAACGGCTTCCGGTACAGCTTTTTGGAACCAGAGGAAAAGACGCGTTGGATGGTTCATGAAAAAAAGGAGCCGCATCATGCCTGAAAACCCTTCCTTTCAGGAAAGTCCCCAGGCCGGGCCCTTATTCACGGGATCGTTCATGCTCCTCCTTCTGGTCTTTTTTTTAGGCCTTTGCAACATGGCCGTATTCTTCAATTTTTACGATTGCCTCATCAGGGGCGGCGTGGAAGCGAAGACGGCGGGGCTTCTTTTGGGTCTTTTTCCCCTGACGGCTCTTATTGTTCGCCCATTTATCAGTCCGTTTATACATCCGCAAAACGCCCTGCCGTGGATTGCCTGTGGAACCGGTGGCATGATCCTTTGCCTGGGTGGTTATGCAGTGGCCAGCGGAGCGGCCTTCTTTGGTTTGTTGCGGGCTTTGCACGGACTGGCCTTTGTGCTCATGATTACCGCCGTTATAGCCCGGACTGTCAGCGTCATCCATCCCGAAAAAAGCGGCATGGCCTTTGGAATCATGTCCATCATCAACCTCCTGCCCTTTGCGGTGGTCCCGGTCCTGGTGGAATTCGGGCTTTCCCGGGGTTTCAGCCAGGCCTCCGTATACTTATCGGCAATGGTTTCCACGGCAATGGTTTTTCCCGTGCTATGGCTGATCGGCAAATCGCCGTCAAACGTCTTGCATGACGAGGGCAAAGCAAAGGCGGTTTTAAGCCGCCGGGAAATCATGGGCAGTTTCAGGAACCCGGCCATACTCCTTGCCCTGTCCCTGGCGGCGGTTTCCTATTTTTGTTTTTCCATAGTGTTCTTTTTTCTGAAAAGCTACGGGCCAACCATCGGCATAGAGCGGGTCGGCCCATTTTTCGTTTTTTCCACCTTTGCCATGATAAGCGTCCGCCTTGCGGCCTCCTCCCTGTTTGATCGGTGGAACAAAGCCTGGATGTGTGCCGGAGCCTTGGTTTTTGTGGGCCTGATGTTTGTATTGCTGGAATCCGTGCGCAGCCCCTGGAGCTTTTACGTCTCCGGCGGCTTGCTGGGACTGGGGTGGGGAATAGCCATGCCGGTTGTCATGGCCATTGTCTTCAATATGTCGGCTCCCAGGCTCCGCGCCTTTAACACCAACATGCTGATTGAAATGGTGGACCTGGGCTATTTTCTGGGGCCGGTTTTGGGCGGCCTTATAATTGCCAGGTACGGTTATCCTGTTCTTTTTTTCTTTATGTCGGCGGTTTCCATCATATTCGGGCTTTTAGCCCTGCGGCTTGCCGGAAAGGTATAAACCATGAAAAACAAACCCCCGGACTTTTCGTTCACTGTCGGCCTGTTCCAGCCGGAGGACGCCCCCAGAGTGGCCACTCTGTTCAGGGCGGTGTATGGAGAAGGCTATCCCGTCAAACTTTACTACAACCCGGAGAAACTCCGGGAAGCCTTCCGGAAAAAGGAAGTGCTGCCTTTCATTGCAAAGGACAAGGATGGCGCCATGATCGGCGTCCTCGCCATTTACCGGTCTTCCCCCTTTGAAGGCCTGTATGAAATAGGTTCCGGCATTGTGCTGCCCCAGTACCGCGGGTTCGGGATCGCCTCCCGGTTGCACGAGCTGGTCTTGAGCCGAAAAACCCTGAAAAACCTGAAGGTCGAGGGGCTGTGGGGAGAGGCGGTCGCCAACCATTTTTTCATGCAAAAAATATGCGCAAACATGGGATTCCGTGAAACGGCCCTGGAAGTGGACCTTATGCCCGCGGAAGCCTATACCCAGGAAAAAAGCGCAATGGGCCGGGTGGGCGCCGTGGTTGGCTTTATGACCATTGCGCCCAAGCCCCATACAGTTTACCTGCCAAAGTGCTATGATGAGGAATTCCGGTTTTTTTACGAGGATATGGACGATTCCCGCACCCTGGAAAACGCCCATGCCAATGTTCCGGCTGATGGCGCCACAGAAATAGTCCCCACCATGTATGATTTCGCCCGGGTGGCGCGTTTTGCCGTCCAGTCCATCGGCCCGGATTTTTCCAGGGATTTCCGGGCAACGGAAAAAGAAATCCGCGATCAAAACAAAATCCTGGTGTGCCAGGCATGGGTAAAATTGTCCTGTCCCTGGTGCTCGGCCGCCGTGGACGCCCTGAGGGCCCAGGGGTATTTTTTGGGCGGCCTGCTGCCCCGCTGGTTTGACGATGACGGCCTGCTCATGCAAAAAATCCTGAATCCGCCCAATTGGGAGGGCCTCAATCTTTACTCGGACCGCGCCAAGCGCTTTCTGGACATCGCGCGGGAGGACTGGAAGACCACGGTTTAGGCCCTTTCAATGGCGTCTTTTCCCTTGTGGGGAGGGGAGGATTGGGAGGAGCAAGGGAGGTCTCTCCTCACGCAGGGAGCCAAAAATATATTTTCTTGACAATAGACGACCGGTCTACTAAAAATATCACTATGAAAAACTCAACCAAAGAAAAAATCCTGGAACAGGGCGCCAGGCTGGTCTACCAAAAAGGCTTCAACCACACCGGCATCGGAGAAATTCTCAAGGCCGCCAAGGTCCCCAAAGGCTCTTTTTACCATTATTTCCCAAGCAAGGAAGACTTTGGCCTGGAACTCCTGGACTACATGGCCATGTGGGCCGCGTCCGTGGGCATTGCCGCCTTGTACGACAAGGAGGCTTCTCCCCTCACCCGGCTGAAAAACTTTTTCAAGGCCTATGGCGACAATTTCGAGCGCTATGGGTATCAGGGGGGGTGCCCGGTGGGCAATCTCTGCCTGGAAATGAGCGACCAGAGCGCACCGTTCCGGGAGAAACTGGAAAGCATTCTGGAGCAGATGCGAAACGGAATCGCCAAGGTATTGAAAGAAGCAATCCAGGCAGGAGAGGTCCCCAAAGATCTGTCCGTGGAAGCCACGGCCCATTTTATCATCAGCGCGTGGCAGGGGACCCTGCTCCAGACCAAGGTTATGAAGAACGGGGAATCCATGGCGGTATTCAACCGCATGGTGTTCGAGCAAATATTGAAAAACCGGCAACCGCAATAAATACTAACCTTGCAGACAAGGAAGGCAATCATGGGCGAATGGCATAAGACGGGATGTGTGTTGTGTGCGCAAAACTGCGGGCTGGAATTGCTGGTGGAGGACGGCCGCATAATAAAATCCAGGCCTGACAAGGACAATCTCCGGAGCGAAGGCTATGCCTGCCGGAAAGGTCTGAACGTGGTCTATCACCAATATCCCAAGGACCGTTTGACCGAGCCCTTGAAAAAAGTGAACGGTAAATTCGAGCCCATTTCCTGGGATCAGGCCATCACCGAAATCGCCGAGAAAATGCAGGCCATCGCCAAAGAACACGGCCCCAGAAGTCTGGCGTATATGGGGGGCAGCGCCCAAGGCGGGCATATGGAAGCCGCCTTTGGCCTGACCTGGCTACGGAGCATGGGCTCCAGTTATTATTATTCCTCGGGCGGGCAGGAGTTCTCCGATTCCTGGTGGCTGTTCGGGCGCATGCTGGGCAAGCAATATAACCTGGCGGTCCCGGACGAGCACGCCACGGAAATGATGGTGGCCTGGGGTTGGAACGGCATGATGAGCCACCAGATGCCACAGGCCCGTAAGACCCTGCGGGCCATTTCCAAGGACCCGGACAAGCTGCTTGTGGTGGTGGACCCCCGGGTGAGCGAAACCGCAGCCATCGCCAATATCCATCTTGCGGTAAAACCGGGCGCGGACGCCCTGCTGATCAAAGCCATCATCGCCATTATCGTGAAGGAAGGTTGGGAGAATTCCGAATACATCCAGGCCCATGTGCAGGGCTGGGACCGGATAAGGCCTTGGTTTGAAGGGTTTGATTACAAGGCCGCCATCGCCACCTGTGAATTGGAACTGGATCAGGTAACCGAATTGTGCCGCCTTATGACCACCAAAAAATGGTGCATGCACCCGGACCTGGGGCTTTACATGGGCCGGAAAGGCATGTTGAGCCTGTACCTGCTCAAGACCCTGGCTGCTGTTTGCGGACGGTTCGGAGTCCGGGGCGGCAATGTCATCCCCGGCTTTGTGGTGCCTATGGGATTTCATGCGGATGAAAGAGACCCCAAAACATGGCGCACGGTGGAAACCAACATGCCGCCTGTGGCGGCGGGCTCCTTCCCTCCGGCGGTCATGCCCGAGGAAATCCTGTCCAGCCATCCCGACCATTTGCGGGCCGTGTATGTGAGCGCGGTCAACCCCTTGCGGGCCTATCCCGACACCCAGGCTTACGAGGAGGCTTTCGCCAAGCTGGATTTGCTTGTGGTTAACGACATCGTCCTGAGCGAAACGGCCCGGCTGGCCCATTATGTGCTGCCCTGCCGGACCTTTTACGAATCCTGCGACACCACTTTTTTCCCCAATAATTTTCCCGAGGTGTTTTTCCAGATTCGCAGACCGGTGGTGGAGCCCCCCCCGCTTTGCCTGGAGTCTTGCCAGATCACCACCCTGCTGGCCGATAAAATGGGCCTGATCCCGGAAATCCCCGAGGAGCTTTACGAGGCTGCCAAGGGAGACCGGCTGACCTTTGGAATGAAGCTCATGGAGTATGCGGGGGCGCAACCCAACGCCCTGAAGGTCATGCCCCTGGTGCTGGCCAAAACCCTGGGCAAGGAGTGGGATTCAGCGGCTTTGGCGGCCATCTGGGGATTATTGATGACCGCGCCCAAGGCGTTCCGGAAAAATGCGGCCCGGGCCGGGTTTGAACCGGGCATGGACCAGGGGGACCGGATTTTCCAGGCTTTGCTGGACAAACCCCAGGGACTTTGGGCCGGAATTGTGGACCCGGACGAAAACTTTTGCCTGATCAAGACGCCTTCGGGGAAGGTGGAGGTTTTTATTCCCGAATTGGAAGAGGACATCAAGGCTTTGGACGCGGATTCCGAGTCTGCGGCCATGGTCATGCCCAAGAGCTTTCCTTTGATCCTCAACGCAGGACGGCACATGGACTACAACGCCAACACCCTCATGCGCAATCCCGAATGGAACAAGGGAAAACGCGCCTGCACCGTGGCGATGCATACTGAGCAGGCCAAAGCCCTGGGCCTGGAAGACGGTCAACAGGTGGAAGTAACCACGGAGGCCGGGTCCGCCCGGGGAGAATTGCAGACAACCGACCAGGTGCGCAGGGGTACGGTGCTCATTCCCCATGGTTTTGGTCTGCAATACGGGGATGACGTGTACGGTTTGAATGTAAACCATTTGACTAAGAACACCCATCGCAGTAGCATGGGCACACCCATTCACCGGTTTGTGCCGTGCAGGGTGGAGGCAGTATAATCAGCCGTTGTTCTTTTGGGATAAGACATAAAACAAGGGGAGAGGGATGTGATCCTTCTCCCTTTGACTTCTTTTCCCGAATGCCAGCCCTAAATATGAATTCAAGCGGGAAATCCCGCTCATAGCTCAGGAACATCGATGAAAACAATTTGCAGTCACACATATGAACACTATTTGGAGATGGTGCGGAATTTTCACGGCCATTTGGCGCCGGGCATGTTGATCGGCGGTTTTATGGTGGACGCCGCCACCCGGAACCTACCCAAGGGGGAATTTTTTGACGCTATTTGCGAAACCCGGGCCTGCCTGCCGGACGCCATCCAGCTATTAACGCCTTGCACCATAGGCAACGGCTGGCTGCGGGTCATCAACATGGGATTATTCGCCCTTACCCTGTTCGAAAAATTTGAGGGCGAAGGAATCCGGGTTTATGTGAACCCCGAAAAACTGGATGCCTGGCCTGAAGTGAAATCCTGGTTTTTCAAGCTGAAACCCAAAAAGGAACAGGACTTTGACCTGCTTTGTGAGCAGATATACGACGCCGGCGCCGGGTTCTGCTCCCTGGCCCAAGTGCAGGTGCATGACTCCTTTGTGGAGCACAAGCGCCGCAAGGGTTTTGATATTTGCAAGGGATGCGGGGAAGCCTATCCCTGGGAGGACGGCAGCCTGTGCCTTTCATGCCAGGGTCAAAATCCCTATGCCAGCACCCAAAAGGCTCCGGCCCGGGAGCTTTGGCAGACGCCGGATCTGGTGGCCTTGAACGTGGAGGAAACCGAAGGCCTGCACGCCCTCCACGACATGACCCGAATCATTCCCGGCGTGGAAAAAGGCCCCTTGTACCAAAAGGGCCAGCAACTCAAGGGCGCGGATGTATGCCGTTTGCAAAAAATGGGACGGACCAGGGTGTATGTGGCGGAGAAAAACGCTCCCGGATCGGAATGGATTCATGAGGACGAGGCGGCCCTGGCCTTCGCCAAGGCGCTTGCCGGAGATGGGGTGACTCATTCCGGAGCGCCCAGGGAGGGCAAGGCGGAAATCGTGGCGGACCAGGACGGTTTGCTCACCGTGGATACATTAAGCCTGGAGGCTTTCAACTCGGTGCTGGGCGTCGCCTGCGCCGGACGCCATTCTTACACGGTGGTCAACAAGGGAGACAAGCTGGCCGGAACAAGGGCTCTGCCCCTGTACCTCCACAGGCAGTATTTTAACCAGGCCCTGGACGGCCTGGCGCACAGGCCCGTGTACACGGTCCATTCCATGCGCAAGGCCAAGGTGGGAGTGCTGGTGACCGGCACGGAGGTTTTTCAGGGTCTGGTGCAGGACAAATTTTCACCCATTATCCAAAAAAAGGTGGAGGCTTACGGAAGCCAGGTAGTATGCTCGGAAATCGTAGCGGACGACAGGCTTGCCATTGCTGATTGCGCCAAAAAATTCGTGGACGCCGGGGTGGATCTATTGGTGACCACGGCCGGGCTTTCCGTAGACCCGGACGACGTCACCCGACTGGGTCTGGTGGACGCCGGGGCGGAAAACCTCCTGTACGGGTCCCCGATCCTGCCCGGCAACATGACCTTATTGGCGGACATGGGCGACGTACAGGTGATCGGCGTGCCCGCCTGCGCCCTTTTCCACGAACGAACCAGTTTTGATCTATTGCTGCCAAGGCTTTTGGCAGGCCTGGACATCACCCGGAGGGATCTTGCAAAAATGGGCCATGGTTCATTTTGCCTGGACTGCAAGACCTGCATCTACCCCAGGTGCGGATTCGGCAAATAACCCCCAAAGAGGAGACAAAACATGCCGTTACTTAAGACCATCACCCCCGAAGAGGCAACAGGAAAAGCAAAGGAAGCCTATTCCTTTTTCGAGAAGATGGGCGCTCCCGTGCCCCTGCCCATGCAGATGATGAGCATCAGCCCCTATTTCCTGGAAATGCAGAGCAATGGCTTGCAATTCTTTATGAGCCACCCCAACCTCAAGTTTCAGCTTCTGGCCCATATCCGCCTTTTGGTGTCCTACAACGAGGGCTATGAGTACTGCATCAATCTGAACCAGGGCATGCTCATGATGCTTGCCAAACTGAGCCAGGAAGACATTGACGCCGCCAAGGCAAACCCGGCAAACGCCAAGCTGGACGACAAGGACAAGGCCCTGCTCCTGTATGTGCTGAAAGTGACCGGAGATCCGGCGCTCTCCAACGCGGACGACATCAAGGCCCTGAAGGACATGGGCTGGAGCGATTCGGATATTTTCGAGGCGGTCCAGCACGGCCTGGGCATGATTGCCGCTGGCATGGCGTTTAAGATTTTCAGGATGGCGGAATAGCCAGCCAATCCCCGTTCTAATAAAAAACGCCCTCCCGGAAAGAATATCCGGGAGGGCGTCCTGCAAAATGCTTCTTATTCTTCAGCCCGGCCATTTTTAGGGTTTTCGGTTGTGCGATATTTAGGTTTTTGTGTTGCGGTTCGAGCCGCCGGACCTAAGGAATTGCAATATGCCGCCCCTCAGTATCCCGCCGGAAATGTTTGCAGCAAAACCCTGCTTGTGATATTTTAATCCCAATAAAGCCTGACAACTGACCCGAAATATGGAGGGGAATTCATGAAGCTGCCGGAACACGGAATGCCTGCGGACAAAGTATTTGCGGCCTTGGAAGACTTTCGCAAGAACGATGTGAAATGGAAGGAAGGCCGGGTTTTCGGGTATGTTTTTGATCCTGGCGAAAAAGTCCGCGAGGTCGCCCAAAAGGCCTACACTTCCTTTTTGTCGGAAAACGGCCTGGACTTTACCGTGTTCCAAAGCCTGCAAATACTGGAAAAGGAACTGGCGGCATTCGGCGCCCAACACCTGCGGGGCGGCAAGGACGCGGTGGGCAATTTCACCAGCGGCGGCACGGAAAGCATTATTCTGGCGGTCAAGGCGGCCAGGGACTATTACCGGGTAAAACGCCCCGACATTGTAACCCCGGAAATCATCCTGCCCACCACGGCCCACGCCGCTTTTTACAAGGCCGCCCACTACCTGGCTTTGAAAGTGGTTCAGGTTTCGGTGGACCCGGTGAGTTTTAAGGTCAGCGCCGAAACCGTGCGTCAGGCCATCACGCCCGACACCATCATGCTGGTGGGCTCGGCGCCCACCTATTCCCAGGGAGTGATCGACCCCATTGCAGACCTGGGCAAGTTGGCCCTGGAAAAAAATCTGTGGCTCCATACGGACGCCTGCATGGGCGGATTTCTGCTGCCTTATTTCAAACGCCTGGGCGAGCCGGCGCCGGATTTTGACTTTTCCGTGCCCGGAGTTTCGTCCATGTCCATGGATCTGCACAAATACGCCTATTGTCCCAAGGGCGCTTCCCTTGTTTTGTATAAGAATAAAAGCCTGCGCAAACACCAGATTTTCGCCTGCGCCAACTGGATTGGGTACACCATCATCAACAACGCCGTGCAAAGCTCCAAGTCGGGCGGCCCCATGGCCGCGGCCTGGGCGGTGCTGAACCACATCGGGGATCAGGGGTATCTGGAAATCGCCCGGAAAAAGCTGGAGGCGGTCAAAAAAATCAGTGCCGGAATCGAAAAAATCCCGGGCTTGCGTCTGTTGGCTCCACCCCAAATGACCCTCATCGCCTTTACCTCGGACACCATCAACGTCTTCCAGATCATCGACGAAATGAACTCCCTGGGCTGGTATATCCAGCCTGCCCTGTCTTACGACAACAGCCCGGCCCACGTCCATTTGTCCGTGTCGGCCTCCAACGTGGGGTGGGAAGACAAATTGATTGAAGACCTGGAAAAATGCACCAGCATTGCAGCCGCTATGCCCGAGGGGGAATTGCTGACCTCCCTGCGGCCCATGCTCAAGGACCTGGATTTGACCAACGCCACGGACGAGGAAATCAACGGGCTTTTGGCCATGGCTGGCCTGGAGGGCCAGGGATTGCCCGAACGCATGGCCGAGATCAACGGGGTCTTGAACGAATTGCCAGCCTCCGCCCGAAAAGCAATATTGGTCAGCTTTGTGAATGATTTGTTTGTGCAGTAGATTGTTTTTTTGGGGGGGCCGCCTCCATTCCCAAACAGGATATTGATGTGAGGCTATGATCTCTGGATACTTGAAATTTATAATACCACCGTCTATAAACGGGGTCTGACTTGCTGATAGCGCCGATATGTCTCCCCGTCTGGAAATAACTACGCAGGGCAAGCCCTGCACCTACACAGCGTTGGACAGGTTATTTCCGAAGACGCAAGTATGCTTGTTGAGTTTCTGTTCAAGCGCATTTACTCTATTCCTTTCGCCAATAATTATTTACCTATCTCAAAACGGAGCACAAGACGCCTATGAACGCGCCCTTTGCCTTTGACTCCATGCTGGTTTTCGCCTGGCTATCCTTCTTTTTTCTGGTGGGTATTTATCTCCGGGCCAGGGTGGGATTCATCCAAAAGTTTCTGTTTCCCAGTTGCCTTGTGGGAGGTTTTACCGGGTTGCTCTTCATGCAGTCCGGCCTGATCGATGTGGAAACCAGCGCCCTGGAAAATTTCGGGTACCATCTTTTTAATATCTCGTTTATTTCCGTGGGCCTGACCCGAAGCGAGGATGCGAACGAACCAACCTCCAAATTCCATGGCATGAAAGGTCCCGTCTGGATGGCCCTCATACAAGGTTTGACCTTTCCCATGCAAGCCGCGGGTGGCCCAGGCAGTAAAAAGTAGTGGGTGGCCCAGGGAGCGTCCTTTGCTACCTGGGTCCTTAGGACAGTTTTTCCAGGCAGGGTTTTGTTTGCAACCTGGATAATGAAATGCCCGGCAAAGGAAGGATAACACATAGGGTTGGTAATGGTCCCGTGGGTATCACCGGTGTTAACATGGAGTCAGGGCCGAACCTACTGTGCGTTGCACACAGGCAGGATACGGATCTGCCTGTGCCACCCAAAAAAAGGACAAAGGCAAGGGACACTGGATTCCCGACAGGGACATTCGGGAATGACAGATTTTCCCCCCATCCTGTCCTTCCCCCGCAAGGGGGGAAGGGACGAAGACTGGAGGGAGAAGGCGTTCGGTTGGCGTAATTCAAGGGTTTGGGCGGGTGGCGCTGACGCCATAAGACAACAGTAGGGCGCCCCAAGTCTGTCATCCCCGAGGTAGTAGTCGGGGATCCAGCGTCTTTGCAGTTTTGTGTTTTATTGCGGCAATGATTCCCTTTTTAATCCATGGAACAAAGACTGGATTCCCGACAGAAACATTCGGGAATGACAGCACAGCAAGCTGTGCGGCTACATAGCTTCATTTAACCGCAAAGGTTAAATCCTCGGGAGCCGTTCCCTGGTTTGGCTAGCCGTGGCAACTTGTTGCCGGGGCGCGAAGCGCATTAGGCGCGGCCCGGAATGTTTACCGAGGCCTGGAAAGATGGGCGGACGAACGTTCTGTCCAGAGGCTACGTTTTGTTTATCCTTTGGCATTAAACTGGTTTTCTTTCGCCATAATGCCCTGGCGTCTTGTGTCCTCATGGGTCGATCTATTGGCCTTCGGCCCCGGGCAACAAGTTGCCCGGGCTACCCTTTTTTATGTGGCCGCGTTGCTGCGATGATTTTAAATGGGCGCAGCAAGCAGCGCCCCTACGTGACCACAAGGCGTTTCATGCCGCCGAGAATTTCAACCATTGGTCTGCCTTTTATTTTGCTATGTAGCCGCAGGGCTTGCCCTGCCTGTTGTACGTAGGGAGCAGGCCCCCGTGCCTGCCCATATGGGATTCATTGATTTTTTTTTGGGGCAACCACAGGGGAATTGCCCCTACGGCAAAGCCACAGGGCGCAGCAAGCGGCGCCCCTACGGCAAAAAGACAAGGACTGGATTCCCGACAGATACGCTCGGGAATGACGGCGGGGCGGGGCAACCACATATAGAATATTAACCATAATATCAACGCCCCTCAACCCAATCTATTAACAGTAGTAATGCCCATGACGGATTATCATTGTGATGCCCTCAAGCCCTTTGCATAAGAACCCTTCAAAACGGAGCACAAGACGCCTATGAACGTCCCCTTTGCCTTTGACTCCATGCTGGTTTTCGCCTGGTTATCCTTCTTTTTTCTGGTGGGTATTTATCTCCGGGCCAGGGTGGGATTCATCCAGAAATTTTTGTTCCCCAGTTGCCTTGTGGGAGGTTTTGCCGGATTAATCCTCATGCAAACCAGGCTGATTGACGTGGAAACCAGCGCCCTGGAAAATTTCGGATATCATTTTTTCAATATATCCTTTATTTCCGTGGGCCTGACACGAAGCGAGGATGCGAACGTACCAACCTCCAAATTCCATGGCATGAAAGGTCCCGCCTGGATGGCCCTCATACAAGGTTTGACCTTTCCCATGCAAGCCGTGATCGGCGGGCTTGTGGTTTTGGTGTTCGGTGCTTTGGGCATGGAGTTGTTTAGCACTTTCGGGTTTTTGGTTCCCCTGGGTTTTAACGAAGGCCCGGGCCAGGCCCTATCCATAGGCAAGGCGTGGGAAGCCGTGGGCTTTGCCAATGGGGCGACTATCGGGCTTACCTTTGCAGCAGTGGGTTATTTCTTTTCCTTTTTCGTGGGCGTGCCCCTGGTGAATTATGGAATGCGCAAGGGGTGGGCTTTCCATGGGCAGGAAAACCTTACCCGGGACTGCATCACGGGCGTCTATTCCAAAGACGCGGAATGCGAATCGGCAGGCAAGCTGACCATCCACTCGGGCAACGCCGAGACCCTGGCTTTTCAGGCCGCCCTCATCGGCATTGTTTACGGCGTCACCTACGCCATCATCGGAGTGTTGGGGTCTTTTTTACCGCCGGACGTGGGCATTATTTTGTGGGGATTTTTCTTTTTCATGGGCCTGGGCGTGGCGTTGGGGCTTAAGAAGGCCATGGATTTGCTGGGATTGGGCCATCTGCCAGACCCGGGAGTCCAACGCAGAATCACGGGATGGTCTGTGGATTTCCTGATTGTAGCCACGGTCATGGCCATCCAGCTAAAAGTGGTGTGGGAGTACATCCTGCCTATCGGGGTGATCTCCCTGGCGGTGGGGGTTTGCACCACCTTGCTGGTCATCTGGTTCGGCAGGCGGCTTCCCCAGTACTCTTTGGAACGCACGGCCGCCATATTCGGGACGGTCACGGGCACGGTTTCGTGCGGACTGTTGCTGTTGAGGATCGTGGACCCGGAATTCCGTACTCCCGTGGCGTATGAAATCGCCGTGATGAACGCATTCGCCCTACCCATTGTGGGAGGGGGCGCGGTGCTGGTCAATGCTCCTTTGTGGTGGGGCTGGAGCGTAGGATTGACGGTGCTGGTTTTTGTAGGGATTATGGCGGTCTCCCTGGTTATGCTTAAAATGCTGGGGCTGGTGGGCAAGAAAGCAGCCTGATAATCCATGATTCTATATAATTATAGAAATTCCCGCGCCCAAAAGCAGAACAAAAACCAGGATGGTGAAGGTGTACTCGTCAATGAGGGTATGAAGTTTTTCGCCGATGACGATGCCCGCTAAAATCAACGGAAAAAGCAGCATGATATATGAAAAGGATGTGGATGTGGCCTTGCCCGAGGCGACATAATACACGGTCAGCACCAAATTGAGGATAGTCCACAAGGCTGCCAGGGTGCTGCGGAACGAAGCCTTGGACAAATTCAGGCGGCTGAGGGCGTAAATAAGCAGGGGGCCGCCGGAAGCATAGATTCCGTGCACCACGCCTGCGGCCGCCGTAAACCCGTTAAAGCGCAGGGTGCTTATGGGTTTGGGGCCGCCTTTTCTCCTAAGCCGGATCCACAATTCCCGGGATGATAAAAGAACGACAAAAATTCCGAGAACCTTTTTCAGGATATCCCCTTCCAGTACACTGAACAGGGCCATGCCCACCAAAAGCCCCAGACCCATGGCCGGAAGTATTTGTCGAAACAAAACAGGTTTTTTGATATGCCGCCTGTGACGAACCATGAGATAGGTGTTGAGAAAGAGGTCTAGGGGCACCAGCACGGGCAGCAAAAAGGAAATGGGGTAGAGATGAGAGCCCAGGGTGACGGCAATGATGGTGGAGCCGAAGCCGGACAAGGTCTGCACTGTGTAGGATAGCAGGACGATTCCGCCCAGGATCAGCAAGGAGCTGTCGATCAATTCCATCATGATGTTTCGCTCTTTTTGGTTAGTAAGATCGACTGTTTTGGCCTGCTTCTTATATCCCAGGATCATGGATGTGGCAAACGGAAGTGCGGTTATGGAAAAAGAGCGGTGGGGACAGACATGCGCCCTGCCCCACCGGCAAGTCATGCTTGAGTACAATCTATTCCGCCCAGAAGTGTTTGGAAAGCCCCCGGCGCTTGTGCCACAGACTATCCTTGGACGAAAAGCCAACAACTCCCGCGCCCTTGTCCGCGTCCTTAACCTCCCACAGGCCGTTGACGGCCCCGCTCAACCCGGCCGACAGCATTTCAAAGCCCTGGGCCGTGTACAACTCGGTTTCGCAGCCCCGATTGATGATGTATTTCAACTGGCGGCATGCCTGTTGATTTTTGGAACGCAACACATCCAACAGGGCTTCCACTTCGTTGTCAAGCTGATCATCGGGCACCACGCGATTCCAGAGGTTCCAGTCCACGGCCCGCTGGGCGCTCATGATCGCGCCTATGATGTTGATCTCCTTGGTGCGGCGCTTGCCGATATACCGGGCCATGCGGGTGGTCCCGCCCCACCCAGGCGTGATGCCGCTGTCCACCTCGGGCATACCCCATTTGGCTCTTTCCGTAGCAATAACAAAATCACAGGCCATGGTGATCTCCAGCCCCCCGCCCACTGCATACCCATCCACGGCGCTGATGGTGAGTTTGTCCAGATCCTCTATGGCGTTGGCCATGTCCTGATACATGCGCACCTTTCGCATGACCCCGTTGGCGCCTTGGGTGTACTCGCCGTTTTCATCCTCAGCCCACCGGAGCATTTCGGTAATATCGTCCCCGGCGCAAAAAGTGTCTCCGGCGCCCTTGAACACCACAAATTTTACCCGGGTGGACCGTTTTACCGTAGTGATGGCGTCCACCAGCCTTTCGGACAACTCAATACTGAGGGCGTTACGGACCTGTGGGCGATTGAGGGTAATCCGGGCGGTATCTCCGTCCATTTCCAGAATCAATACATCTTGGCTCATGGGTTTTCCTCCTTGGTTTGGATTAAGGGATGCTAAGGCCGCTCATTTCACTTGCAAATAACAAGTAAAATAACCATGCCCCATTCCCCTTGCTTTTTGCAAGCATTTTTTTTATACTTTTTAAAATTCTTTAGAAAGGGCTGGAAACACATTGAAAACAACTAAGGATCATCGCATCTGCTCGGTGGGCAGGACCCTGGAGGTATTGGGGGACCGGTGGATTTTCATGATAATACGGGAAGCATTTTTTGGTGTGCGGTATTATGACCAGTTTCAGGCCAACCTGGGTATCGCCTCCAATATTTTGTCTGACAGGTTGAAGGCCTTGGTGGAAAACGGAATCATGGAAAAAAAGCGGGATACCCAGGATGCCCGGAGGATGGTTTATCGGCTCAGTCAAAAGGGTATGGAACTGTTTTCCGTAACCTTGGCGCTCATGCAATGGGGGGACAAGTGGCTTTCGGACGAAGACGGCCCGCCTTTGATATTACACCACAAAACCTGCGGGCATCGGTTGGAGCCCATGATGTGCTGCGCCCATTGCAGGGAAGAGGTGCATGCCTTTGACGTGACCTATGAAGAAGGCCCGGCCATTGTGAAGGCGGCTTTGAAAATGGCCGGAAACCAGGAGGGCGATTGATAAGCCACGTCAGTCAGACATCCCCAGGGGGTTCCCACTCCTGGGACAAGGACCGGGACCCTGGCCTGGACTTTTTACGGGCTCTTTCAATAGTGTGTATGACCGTCAGCCACTATTCCTACCATTTGCCCCAATTAACCCTGTCTGCCAGGGTATTGCAGTTTGTGTTTGAAACGAGCGCACCGCTGTTTTTTTTCTCTTTCGGCATGACCTTTGACCGGTTTTTCGCCAAGGGTGCTGGCTTCATGTGGGAGCGGAGCAGGCGTTTTTTTTATCTGGCGTTGTGTGTCAATTTATTGTTCCACAAGAGGTTGCTGGCTTCGGACTTTTTTTGGTTTTTGTGGTTCTGGCAGGCGGCGGTAGCTTTGATTGAAGGATTTTTCCGGCCCTTAACAGTGCTATGGGCAATCATTGCCGCCGGAATTGCCGGAGGCCTGTTCCTTTTTCCGTTTACGGACATGAGTAACGTGTTTGGCCTGGGATTGCCCGGTTCTTTCCCCTTACTGCCCTGGGGCGGATTTGTTTTGGCAGGCATTGTGTTTTCCAGGGTGGGAGGCTCTACCGGGAGGGACATGGGGATATCCATCCTGCTCATGGTTTTAGGTCTGGGTTTTGGTTTGGCAGGATCTTTAGGGGTATGGAATAATTTTATCCTGGTGCGATGGCCCATGTCGGGTCCCTATTTCCTGTTTGGGACAGGAATGGTTATTTTTCTGATAAGTGCGGTCCGCCATTGGCAGAGCATATATTTTTCGGCGCCCGGTCTTGCCCGGGGATCGGGATATATTTCAAAAAACCTGCTGACATTTGTGGCGCTACATTTTGTGGCTTATCTTCCGGCGGGTTTATCCTTGGGTCTTTTTGACATCCTGGGGCTAATCCGCCAGCATCCCTGGCTGAATGCTCCCGCCATCGTGCTTGGTGGGGTGGTTTCCATGGTGATTCTGGTGATCCTAGGCCGGGCAACAGAAACATTGTGGCCTGTTATTCAAGGAAAAAAAATCCTTGTCATAGCCAGGAGGCATTTTGACGGGGTGGCACTTCTTTTGCTGGGGCTTCTGATTGTTTTAGGCAAAGAATCAGGCGGTTATCCAACTGCCTGGACCTTTACCCTCACGGATACAGCCATCTGGTTTGTGTTGTGGTATTTTGCCTTGGAAATACAAAAGTCCGGAAAGCCAAAGGCTGGCCTCCCGGATTGATTGTTTTTAACGATTTGCGGCCAGGACCAAAGCCGGACAAAGCAGGCAGGTTGCCGTTGATTCTGTCCATTGGATTGAAAAGGCTCTATTTCACTCTTTTTTCCAGCCAATCCAGGATATCGCCCACGGGTTTTTCCCAATTCAGGTCATTATGGGTTTCGTGGAAGTAGCCTTCATATTCAATCCGGGTTTTATCTTCCAGGGTGATGTTCTCGAAAAACTCCCGGCTGCATTTGGGGTCCACAAGGCGATCGTCCCCGCCGTGAATAATCAGTATGGGCGCCTGAAGGTCTTCGGCGTGTTTGCGGACCCATTTGATGGCGGAGCCCATTTCCGTACCGAACCGTGCGGAGGCCATGCTGTGGACCAGGGGATCTTTCTGGTAGGCCATAACCACCTGGGGGTCCTTTGAGATATCGTTGGATTCCAGTTTGGTATCCAGGGCGAACCCGGGCCAAACCATGGAAATGAGCCTGCTAGCTATGAGCAGAACAGGGCTCACCGCGCCCTGAGTAAGGGCCGGGCCTGAAATAATTGCGCCATCAAGGCCGTCGGGCAGGCGAAGTACGAATTCCAGGGCGATAAGGCCTCCCAGGCTGTGTCCCATGAGATAGAGGGGTCTTTCCGGCTCTTTTTCCCGAACCATTTCGAGAAAGGCAAAGACATCGGTGCGAAAGTCTTCCCATCCGTCTATATGGCCCCGTTTGCCGAAGGATTTGCCATGGCCCCGGTTATCAAAGCTGTACACGGCGTAGCCTGCGGGAACCAGGCTGTTGACCACATTGGCATAGCGGCCACTGTGTTCGCCAAATCCATGGACAATGGCAACCACGGCTTTGGCATCCTGTTCCGGGCGCCAGCGCTGGTAGTATAGATCTTGCCCCGGTCCCCGTTGAATAATACCTTCCAAATGTTTCATAATACACCCCCGTATAAAAACTGTGCTCATGCGCAAGTATAGTGGTATAGGCTTTGCATCCTCATTTACTGCGATCTTGTAGTGATCAAGACTATACTTAAGCATTTATTGCACTTGCTCTTTCTCGTCAAGGTGAAATTTTTTGGGGAAGGCAGGCCGATTTGCCATAAGACAAAGGAAATATGAGCAAAATTAATTCTTTTTCAAACATGGAATGTAACGCTCTGGAAAGCGGGGAGATACTAAAAGCCCAGCGTGACCTGAGCCTTGCCCTGGCCAGCATCGTCAATATTGACGAGGCCGCCGCCATATGTCTGGACAACGCCCTGAGAATGTCGGGTTTGGAAGCGGGGAGTATTCATCTTGTTCACCCAATAGAAGGACTGCGCCTGGTAGCGCACAGGGGTTTATCCGAGACTTTTTTAAAGGACACAGCCTGGGTTTCGCCGGATTCTGAGCAAGCACAGGCGATCATGATGGGGAGTCCCATTTATGCCTCCACAGACACCCATCCATGGAAAGGCACAAAAAATCTGGAAACAGAAAAATTGTTAAGCCTGGGAATCATTCCCGTTCTCCATGGAAAAGCCGTAATTGCCAGCTTTAACCTGGCTTCGCGCAAGCACAAGACTATTCCCCAAGAGGCCAGAGCTGCTTTGGAACTGGTGGCGGCCACCGTAGGCAATGCCATTGCCCGTATCCGTGCCCAGGAGGCTTTAAAGGAAAGCGAGGAAAAATTCCGTTTTCTGGCCGAAAACCAAAAGGATGTGGTGTTTTCTCTGGGATTGGACCGGAAAATCCTCTATTGCAGTCCGGCCATCAAGGACTTTGGCGGTTACGACCCCCTTGATATGAAAGGCAGGGATTTTTTGGATTTCGTTCTGGAAGAAAAGGACAAAAAACTCCTTGCAAATTATACTCCTGAACAGGCTCAGAAGCGCGATACTCAGACAGTGGAATTTCTTTTTATCGCCAAAAACAGGGAGTCCTTTCCCGTGGAAGTGGTCACCACCCGCCAATTTCAAAACGGGAAGGTAAAGACCCTCAACGCGGTGATGCGTGACATCACAAAACGCAAGGAGGCCGAACATGCCTTGGAGGATAGGGAAAGACACTTAAGCTCCCTCATGGAGACCCCGGCCAACTTTGCAGTGTATCGCCTGAAATTTTCCAAGGACAATCCTTCGGACGTTTCCGTGGTGTTCGTTAGCCCCTCCATAACGACTATTTTCGGGATTACCGATCCCTTGCGCTTTGAAACCTGGTGGCGAATTCTGCATCCCGAGGACAAAAAGCCCTTTATCCTGGCTACGACAAAGGCCCTTTCTCAATTGGATTTTCAAAAAACAGCCCGATTTTTTCATCCTGAAAAAAAACAATATCGATGGATAAAGGTCATTTTCAGCATCACACGCGATGGGGATGGCAAACCGGAATTTTCCAACGGGATTCTACTGGATGTGACGGATCGCGTGGAGGCGGAACAGCGTCTTTTGGACTCCAAAAAAGAATTGGAGCAAAGCGAGGAAAAGTACCGGTTATTGGTGGAAAACGCCAATGAGGCCATAGGGATTGTGCAGGATGGCGCCATGAAATTCCCCAACAGGGCCACCCGTGAACTTTTAGGGTATGAGAATGCCCATACACGCCATATTGATCTGTTAGCCCACATCCATGCCCTGGACAGGGAAAAGACCAAAGACCTATACTACGACTTGATTTCAGGCGTCCGGAAAGACGGCTCCCTGAGCCTGCGTGTCCTTACCAGTTCAGGAGCTACCCGTTGGCTGACAGCCAATGTGGTGCGGATTGATTGGGAGAACAAACCGGCTGTTCTGACGATTATTCGGGATGTCACCAATGAAAAACTCCTGGAAGTCAAATTGCGCCAAGCCCAAAAGATGGAGGCCATAGGCACGCTTGCCGGTGGCATTGCCCACAACTTCAATAACCTGCTGAATATCATCATGGGATTTACGGAGCTTACCATGTCGGATCAGCCCCAGGGCTCCCAGTCCCAGGCAAATCTGAAACAGGTGCTGAATGCCTCCGACCGGGCCAAGGATCTGGTGAGCCAGATTTTGACTTTTTCCCGGCAGGACTCCATGGAAAAAACCCCCATGGATCTTGTGCCCTTGGTCACGGACACAGTGAGGCTTCTCCAGGCCACCCTCCCTGCAACGGTGAAGGTTGCGCCCCACATCATGCAGGGCGGCCCCTGCCCTGTCAAAGGAAACGACACACAAATCAAACAGCTTCTCATGAACCTGGGTTCCAATGCAGTCCATGCCATGAACGGGCCTGGAGGAACCTTGTCCATTGTTCTGGATAACGTGGAAGCCGAGGCATGGGAGTTGGAAATGGAAACTCAGGGCCTGTTAATTCCAGCGGTCCGGCTGATGGTCACGGATACGGGCCGGGGCATGGACCCAAAGACTTTGGGCCAGATTTTCGATCCCTATTTCACCACCATGGAGCCAGGCCAGGGCACGGGCCTGGGTCTTTCGGTGGTCCACGGGATTGTGAAGGCTCATGGAGGATCTGTTTCCGTGCGGAGCACCCCGGGCAAGGGGTCATCCTTTACCGTGCTTTTTCCACGGATAGAAACTCAAAATGTATCTCCTGTCCAAAGACCCGCCATTACCATGGGAAACGGGGAACATGTACTGTTTGTGGACGATGAGCCATCCATCACCATGCTGGGGGAGAATATTCTCACGCGCTTGAATTATAAGGTCACCACCTTTGAAAACCCGGTTAACGCCTTGGATTTTTTCGCTGCGGAAAGCGCCTCCATTGACCTTTTGGTGACGGACCAGACCATGCCCCAAATGACTGGAGAAGCATTGATCCGCCAAATCAGGGAGATACGCAAGGATATCCCCGTCATCGCCTGCACAGGCCACAGCGATTTCTTCGACAGGGCCAAGGCCCTGGAATTGGGAATTCAGGCCTTTTGCATCAAGCCCTTATCCCTGACCCAGTTTTCTGAAACGGTGAAACGGGTTTTGGAAGAATCCAAAAAGTGAATTGAACTTGCCACGCGGAAGCCAACTCCGATGGACAGTAAGTCGACCGAAGCGTTTGTAAATTCCAAGGTCTGCGATGAACCTGTTTTCGCCCCTGAAGCCAGGATTCAAACAATCCCAATGGGCCGCCATCCATTCCCGGCCTTGAAAATCATTCGGGCCGCTATAGCGCTGGCGCGCCTTGGCAGGGCAAGCCCTGCGGCTACATGGCATATTAAACATACCGGATTCATTTGACATTCCTCATTCCAATGCTCCTGCGTGGGAATACATACCAGTGTTCCCTACACGGCGAATTCAACCCTGCCCGGGGGTATCCGAGCGCGGGGACCACGCAACCGCCATGCCGGGCAAGCCCTGCCACGATAGCATTTCGTAGGCTTGGTTAAGCCGTGCAAAATCCGGCATGGCTCAGTTAAAGCCCCAAACGCTTGCCCACCTCAAAAAATTTACAATCCCAGACTCCGGCTCACCACAATTTTCATGACCTCGTTGGTTCCCGCAAAAATGGGAAACACCCGGATATCCCGGAAGGTCCGCACAATGGGGCAGGACTCGGCCACGGCGTCCAGCCCCACAAGATCCAGGCATTGGCCCGCAACCCGTTTGGCCATGTCCGTGGCCCAGTACTTGGCCATGCAGGTTTGGGCGGTGATGTCCTGACCAGCCATGTGTTCCACAATGAGCTTGTCCAAAAAAGTCCTGCCAATTTTGGCTTCCGTGGCCATTTCCACTAAAGCGAACTGAACGGCCTGGAATTTGGACCGGGGTTTTCCCTCGGACCTGGTTTCCTTGCAATGATTGGTGGTCCATTCCAGGACGAATTCCGCCTTGGTCACGGCAAGCAGGGCCACCAAAAGGCGTTCCTGCTGAAGTTTTTCCATGAGTTTGGGAAAACCTGTGCCTTTATCGCCCAGACGGTTTGACCGGGGAACACGGCAATCCCGGAAAAACAGTTCCGCCGTATCCTGGCTGTTGACCCCCATTTTTTTCATGCCCCGGCCTTTTTCAAAGCCGGGAGTCCCCTCTTCCACCAAAAACAGCGAAACCGCCCTGTGCCGGTTGCTTTCCTCCGGGTCAATGGCGGCCACCACAGCCAGGTCGCACAACAGCCCGTTGGAAATGAATGTCTTGGTTCCGTTCAGGATGATGTGGTCCCCGTCTTCAATGGCGGACATGGTCATGGAGGCCAGGTCGCTGCCTGCATCGGGCTCGCTCATGGCCACGGCGGTGATGCAATCGCCGGACACGCAGCCGGGGAGGTATTTTTTCTTTTGCTCGGGGGAGCCAAAGGAGTTGACGTAGGGCGTTACAATATCGCTATGTAAAAAGGCGTCCAGGCCGTAGTGGTTGGTGCGGGAGACCTCTTCCAGGGCGATGACCGAGTAGAGAAAATCCCCGCCCATACCGCCGTATTCCTTCCCCACCCAGGTGCACAAAAAGCCCTGGGCGCCCATTTTTTTCCAGATCTCCCGGGGGGTGACTCCGTCCTGTTCCCATTGATCTGTGAAAGGTGTGATTTCCTGTTGGCAAAACTCCCGGAGCCTTTGACGAAACGCCTTGTGCGCGTCGGTATAGTGCAATATTTCCATTTAAATCCTGTCTTTTAATTCTTAAAAGCTGACGGTGCAAACAACTTCATCACGACAATTTTTCCTGCAAAAAAGCCCCCAGGTTGGCGATCGCCTGTCTGGCTTCGGGCACGATCACCCCAAAAGACTGGAACACGTGCCACATGTTCTCCCAGACTTCCAGGGTCACGTCCACCCCCGCCTTTTTAGCCTTTTCAGCCAATCGGGTGGAATCGCTCAAAAGAATCTCGTCGTCGCCCGCCTGGATGAATAGGGGTGGCAACCCGGACAGATCCATATTCAGGGGGGCCATGAGAGCGGGCCGTTGGTCCTTCTCTCCCCCGTACCAGGTCATGTGTTTGCCAATGTCCCTGGCGGCAAACAAGGGATCTGCCTTGTCACGGGTTTTTATGGACTCCCCATCGAAATGGATGGCGTCGGTCACGGGAGAAATGAGAATGGCCGCCCCCGGCATGGGAAGGCCCTTTTCCTTAAGGGTCAGCAGGGTCATGAGTGTCAGGCATCCCCCGGCGGAGTCTCCCCCTATGGCGATGTTTTCCGGTTTATATCCCTGTTCCAGAAGCCAAAGGTAGGAATCCAGGCAATCCAGGTTGGCCGCCGGATATTTATGCTCCGGGGCCAGACGGTATTCGGGCAGCAGAACAGGCATTTTGGATGCCTTGGAAAGCATGGCCGCCAGACTCTTATGGGTATTGGCGGAGCCGCAAAAAAAGCCTCCCCCGTGAAAATACAAAAGTACTTTGGAGGAGTCTTCCGGAACAGTTCTGGCCCGGACCCATTCCGCCCGAAGCCCGGCAACATGAGTTTCTTCCACCCGGGTTCCCAGGGGAAGGCGGCCCAGCTTGGCCATAAACTCCAGGGTGTCCCGGGTTTTCTGATAGGGGGTGTCCGCTGTAAACCTGGGCGCCAGATAATGGACTACGACCAAACGGGCAAGGCGGCTACCCACGGAAGGTTTGAATAAAGTGGTGTTGACGGCGACATAGGCAAAAACAACCAGTACAACGACAAACAGTGCGCTAACCCAAAACTTGCTTCTATTTTTTCGCATACATCTTCCCCCCTCCGGTTTCTGGTTGCCGGATATCATACTCCAATTTCTTCGGGAAGAAAACCGTGCGATGAAATTTTTCAAAAATGAGAAAGGCCCGGCTGGCGCAGGGCAAAAGGCTTTTCGCCCATGCGCCAATACCGGGATGAGACTTGCTAAGGCATGGGAACAACGCGGGGAATGGATTTGATAAAATTCTGCCTCAGGCTGTATGTATAGGCGCCCTGATCCGGAATCAGGAGGACGTCTCCGGGTTGAATATCCTCCCCCCAGTAGGAAAGCCCCCACAGGTCGTGCGGCGTGCACAGGGACCCCATGATTTCACAGGCCTTTTCCTCCATGGAAGGGCGGGTCAGGTTCAGCACGGGGGCATAATCCATTTCAAAACGCTCCCAGCCGATGGCGTTGGTTCCCGCATCGGTAATGACCAGGCCGGGATCTTTTTTGTCCACTACGTTCAGGAGCAGGTGCATGGCCCCGTTGCTTAGCCAACGTCCCGGTTCCAGACAAACCCGGCAAGGCGCGACCGGGAAAATATGCCGTTCCAGGGCCTGGTGCAGAGACTGGGCGAAAATCTCCAGGGGGCTGGCCGGGGCGTAAAAATGCTCCAGGGGTTTTTGGATGTCCAGCCCCGCCAATTTTTGCACCTGCCCAGCCTGAGTGGCCGGATACACCTGCCACTCCCCTGCCTGGGGCCAGTATCCTCCGCCAATATCCAAAAACTCCAGGGAATGGAGCATGGAGGACGACCACTGGCTGATCTCCTTGCCTATGGCCGCAATGGTTTTGGTCTGCTGGGAAGGGTCCAGGTTCCAGCTTGTATGAAACTGGAGGCCCCGAATATCCAGGCCTTCGCATTCCTGCGCCCTTTTCCACACGGCCCCCAGCCTTGCCATGGGAACCCCGAATTTTTTCCAGGGGCTGAGCGGGGGGGTGATCCGCAGGCCCACCCTGATTTTCTTCCCGGCCTGACACGCCAGGAGGTTCAGGCGCTCCAGTTCGCCGGGGCTGTCCATAAGGACAGTCACCCGTGAACTGTTTGCCACGGCCAGGGAAAGTTCCTTGGCGGTTTTTCCCGGACCGCTGAAAATGATATTGGAAGCACCCAGGGACAGGGCGGTTTCCACCTCCACCCCGCTAGACACATCCAGGCCAAAACCCTGTTCCAGGAGAGTCTTGGAGACATCTGGATGGCTGTTGCTTTTCATGGCGTAGTAACAGGAGAAATCCGTAAAACAGGCGGCGAAAGTCTCTTTAAATATGCCTGCCTGCTTGCGGAGATTTTCATGATCCAGCACATAAAGGGGTTCCTGGTGGACGGCCGCCAAGTCCAGAAAGACATCCTTCATGTTGAAAAAACGCTCCACATAAGCCCGGAGTTTAGTCCCTGGCAGGGTCTTTTCCCGGTGCCGGAGCATGGATTCCAGGCGGGAAAGAGCATCCCGCGTACTAGCCTGATGTGGAGTGTAGTCAAATGTCATGGGCGCTTTATCCTAACGGATACCAGGCTGGACAATTCCCGGTTCTGCAGGGCGATGTCCTCGCCGGTCCTTGGTTTGTAAATTATATTTGCCAATATCCAGGAATCGTAATCCTTAGGCGGCAGTTCCACCCTGTCACCGGGTTGCCTAATGGATTCGAAACAAACCACGCGTTTATCCCTGAGTAAGGCCTCGGTCTCCAATTTTTCCAACACACCATTGCAGGGAGCGAAAATCCGCAGGCCTACATGGGGGCTGAGGGTTTTTCCATCCTGGGGCAAGGGGGCTTTGCCTGCAAAATCCAGGGCAAATCCCATGGTGTCCGGTCCGCCTGCTTTCCTGAGTAACAGAGGCAGACAATCCCCACCGGGCCGTGGGGCTATTTCCAAAAGCCACGGCCCCTGTTCATTAAGGATAAAATCCACCATGCAAATACAAGCCGCCAGACCCAATGCCCTGGCGGCCCGGGCGAACAGGTTTTCCAATTCGCGCCGATCTTTTTCGGAAAGCAGGTTCTCCCGCAATTCATAAGCCTGGGTGATGCCAAAAAGCTCCGAAGCCAGACGATGCTTGGCGGTGAGCCGCAATATCCGGGCCTGGCCTCCCACAAAAAGAAAATCCGCGCTGTATTCCGGGCCCGGGGCCATTTCCTCCAGGAGCATGGGCCACGCTTTTTGGGCATCCTGCCCCTGCTTGACATAAAACGCCTTGGCTTTTGCCGCGGCGCCCTCCAAGTCCCCTGGCTTTTCCAATTTAAACACCAGGGAACTGCCTGATCCGTCCAAAGGTTTGGCCACCCAGGGCGGCCGGGTTTTTTCCATGAAGGACCAGGCCTTGCCCGAATCATTCACCAATCCAAAACGGGGAGTGGGGAGATGGGCAGCCTGCCACAGATTTTTGGCCCTGTACTTATTGCGGCAATTCATTACCGCATCCAGGGCCGGATAGTCCAGTTCCAGTTCCTTGGCCAAGGTGGCCGTCAGGATCATGGTTTCACAATCAAAACAGGCAATCCCCCCCAAAGTCAGGTCATGGGCGGCAAGATGCCTTTCCACAGCCTGTAACGCCTCCTTGGGTTTGAGGGGGCACAAAATTTCCTCTTCCCGGGCAGGAGGAGTTTCCAAGGCCTTTTCCCTGAGTTGCGGGCTGGTAAGGAACAAGGCTTTACCGGGCCGGATTGTCCTTATCCTGTCCACATAATCGGGAGTTGTACCAACCACCAACACCCTGGATGTCTCATACACTGACTGCGTGCTCCTCTTCCTTGACCGGAGAATAGACCATGCCAGGTTGCTCCTCCAGACGGATCTCCATAAGGGGCCGGGGGATGAGGCGCAGGCGCTCTTTCCAATTAAAATTCCCGCACAAGAAGTCCACACAATTCAGCTTTTCAGCGCAAGCCCTTTCCAAATGATGAAAATTGATGACCTTGGCCACTCCCGGGAATTCTTGGTCCACACCACCGGCCAGGATGGAATAATGCCCCCGCCACAAGGCGCCCACATCCACGGCCGCAACGCGGCCTTCAATAAGGACCGTGGTGATCCGAAGGAGATTGTTTTGCTTGAGCCAGGCAAGAAGATTCTCAAAACCCGTGGAAAAACGGGAGTCAAAAAAGTACGATTCCGGACCAAAGGCTTCCAGGTTCATCTGCAAAAGGCGCTGGGCGTCTTCCATGCTGTCAAACCGGTATGTCACGCCCCGGCTTTCCAGCCGGGCCATTTCCCCCAGGAGTTTCTTGATGGTCTTCCGGGGAAAACTCTGAAGATATTCCTGATAATTATTGGAATACCTTTCGGGAAAAAACAAATATCCCACTTCATCCTGGTCCGCGCCCGGATAAGGAAACGCCTGCGCCATCGGGTCCAGATACCTCAGATAAGCGTCCCCGGGAATGGCCTCCAAAAGGGCCTCCATGGTTTCCGGGTCCCTGGCCGGGATCAGGTTTCCCTCCAGCCAAGTTTTGCCTTTCCAGGTTTCCCCTGGAAAATACACCCACTTGGCGGTTTCCTCCACCCAGGAGAGGGGCAAAAACCCTGTGGTTTGGCCAAGTCCGTCCGAGGCCACCACAGCGAGTACAGGCCGCCTAAAAGACCGGTCAAAACACATCCGGGTTTCCCACAGGTCAAACACGTTTCCAGGCTCGGGCATGTGAGTCGCCCAAAGTCGGGCGACCAGGTCCTGGTCGTTAACCAGGGATATCCTTGTCATTCCCTATCTCCTCATGGACACTTGGAGGTTGCTTTCAGACCCCTTGAAAAAATTCTCGGCAAACTGGCGAACCAGTTGAGGGTTATACGACTTGCAACTGAACACATCCAGGTACACGGTTTTTGTCAAATTGGCGAAATGAGCCGAAATGAGCGAAGTTTCGATCAACTGGACCATGGAGTAACCCGCCACCTTCTCGTCTTCTCCAAAATGGACCACCTGGGTTTCCCCGAAGCGTTTCATATCAATGAGGTCGCACAACTCCACCACAAAGCGCTTGATGGCTTCCGCGTTCCGGATAAGGTCCGGATCGCATCCGTAAATGTCAACAGCCGAAGCCAGGCCCCAGCATGCTTCATTTTCCATCTGTTCCTTGATGGCTTCTCCTTCAAACAACGAATTAACTGCAAAGGGTCCTGCCGGACCTTCACGATATTGGGTTTCGCCATCCCCGGTATAGTCGTCGGCAAAATCCAACTCATCCTCAGGGTTGCCCTTTTTATGCACTTCCTTGGAAAACTTGAGAGAGCGCTGTTTGCGGCTCATTCTCTCAGCATCGAAATCCATTTCCACCACAGGAAAGACTTCACGGTTTCCCATTCCCTTGGCGCCTGAGATGCGTTTCTTCTTTTTCGTCATCATTTGAGTATCCCCAATTAAATTGTATAGGCGAAAACACATGAATGTTTCCGAACAAACTGCCCTAAGGCAAGTGGTGTGCCAAAAAAAACCGTATTTCCAAAAACAGCGTCATTTGCGGGGCCATTCTCTGAAATAATTTTTCACTGCCAGCAAGAAATGGGAACAAATTACAAAAAAATAAATGACATTAGATAGTTATAGATAATGACCAAACCAGAAGGCGGGAGGAGAAATCAGCGGTTGCGTGCGAGTGAGTGAGGGAGGCCGGAAGGCCCCCGGGGCGGAAGCCCCGGACAAAAAGGAAATAGATTGCTTATTTTTTCAAAAATAAAGGAATTTAATTTCTTACTTTAAAAAATCCCAAGTATATCTTTATGTTTCAGGCATTCATTCATTGACTTCGGAATTGAATTTCCGATACACTCCCCCCAAATACCTGAGGACACCCAAAACCGGTAAATTTTCCTTGCCGGTTAACATCCTTTCTTACCTCCCCAACCCTTTTGGAGAAGCTCATGCTCCTGAAAATCGCCCTATGCATCGACAATAAAAACCTGCTCCAAAAAATGAAAAAGGCCCTGGAAGACCTGGATATCAGCCTGGAAGCCTATGGGCCGGGACGCTTTTCCTGGCAAAGCGTCATCCGCAGTTGCGCCGACATTGTGGTCATCAACCAAAGCCTGCTTCCCCTGCCTGCAGAATCCAGCATTGCCGCCCTCAATGATCTGCCGGAAAACCCGGCCACCATCATCTTGCACACCCACGAATCCTCCGAGGATCAGGCCGGACTGGTGGCTGCCGGGGCGGACGTGGTGCTCCACTCGGGCATCCCGACCAAAAGCATTGTCCAGGCCATTGAGGCGGTCATCGAATCACGGACGCAATATATTCTGCGGACCGCGCCTACCCCCAAGGCCGGCAGCCGTCCGAGGATGGAGGATTTCAGGTCCAGCAGCCAATCCATGCAGGTCATGCTCCAGGAGGTCCGGCAGGTTATTTCCAGCAACGCCCAGTTGCTTATCGCCGGAGAGACAGGGGTGGGCAAGGAGCGCCTTGCCCGGGCCATCCATTTTGAAAGCGCCCGGTCCGCCGGACCTTTTGTGGCCGTGAATATGGCGGCCCTGCCTGAAACATTGCTGGAAAGCGAACTGTTCGGCCACATTCAGGGAGCCTTTACCGGAGCGGTACGGTCCAGGCGGGGGGCCTTTGAAATGGCCCACAAGGGCACTATTTTCCTGGACGAAATCGGCGAGATGCCCATCCATCTCCAGGCCAAGCTGCTACGCGTGCTACAGGATTTTGAAGTCAAACCCCTGGGAGGCGACAAATCCACCTGGGTGGACGTGCGGGTAATTGCAGCCACCAACCGGGATTTGGAGGAAGAAGTACGCAACAAGGAATTCCGGGGAGACCTCTTCTACCGCCTGAGCGTCATCACCATCACCATCCCGCCCCTGAAAGACCGAAGGGAAGACATAGCCCACCTGGCCCAGGAGTTTATTGCCCAACAGCATACACGCCATGGAAAGGACGTGGAAAGCATCTCTCATCAAGCCATGGAAGCCCTTACGCGCTATGACTGGCCCGGCAACGTGCGGGAGCTTTTTAACGTGCTGGAGCGGGCCATTATTCTTTGCCCGGACAGGGAAATCACCATCCGGGACCTGCCCCATATCTTCAAGAGCAGCATTCAGGATGACACCCTGCGCCAGGATACGGCCCCGGATTCATGGAAGGGCAAAACCCTGAAAGAGGTTACGGAGCAGGCACTGCTACAGGTGGAAAAGCTGTACCTGGAGTCCGTGCTACAGGAAGCCGCGGGCAGGATTGGGCAGGCAGCGGATCTGGCCGGGATAACATCCCGGTCCCTTTACAATAAGATGAAAAAATACGGATTGGATAAACGGGATTATAAAACAGCCTAAAACAATGGCTGTTAGGTAAGGGGGCTATTCCAGGCCTTGGGTCAGGATTTGGATTTCTTTCTCGTTCAGACGGCGCCATTTTCCGGGTGCAAGGTTGTCCAAACGGATTTGGGACATGCGAATCCGGTGAAGCCTGTGGACCCTGTTTTTTGCCAGTTCCACCATTTTGCGAATCTGCCGGTTGCGGCCTTCCTTCAATACCATCGTAAAAGAACGGGGACCTGTACGAGTGACCCGGGCAGGGCGGGTTTTCCGGCCTTCCAGGACCATGCCTTGGCGCATGGATTCCAGGGCCGCGTCCGGAATATCCCAGGCGACCTCCACCTGATATTCCTTTTCATGGTCAAAAGAGGGGTGGGAAAGATGGTGGTGCAACCTGCCGTCATCCGTAAGGAGCAAAAGCCCGGTGGAACTATTGTCCAGCCTGCCAATGGGGTATAGGCGCTGGGGCAGGTCAATAAGGTCCAGGACAATTTTCCGGCCGGGCTGGTGGCATGTGGTCACATACCCGGCCGGTTTGTTGAGCATAATGTAAGTCCTGTTGTCCTCCGGCTCCACCTTTTTGCCACGGACCGAAACCTCGTCCGTTTCCGGATCAATCTTCACCCCCATTTGGGTGACGGTTTCACCGTTGACAACCACCTTGCCCTTGGTAATAAGTTCTTCGGCATGACGCCGGGAACATACGCCCGCATGGGCCAGGTATTTTTGGAGTCTTACAAGGGCCATGGTTCAGGACCGATAGTCCGCGTTGATTTTTATATAGTCATAGGAAAGGTCGCAGGTGAGTACGCTGGCCTGCCCCTTGCCCTGTTTGAGGTCCATACGGACCGTGAATTCAGGCTTCTTAAGGACCTCTGTAGCCCGGGCCTCCACTTCCTTGTTCTGGCCCATACCGTCCTTGACCATTTGCACGGAGTCAAAAAAAACATCCACGGTATAAGGGTCCATGGGCGCGCCCGCACGGCCTGCTGCTGCCAGAAGCCTTCCCCAGTTGGCGTCTTCCCCAAAAAAAGCGGTCTTGACCAGGGGCGAATGGGCGATGGTGTCGGCAATCAGGCGGGCGTCCTGGTCCGAGTCAGCGCCCTGTATGTCAATGGTCACCACTTTGTTCACGCCTTCGCCGTCCCGCACCAGCATGTGGGCCAGTTCCAGGAGAACCTTGTCCACAACCGACTGGAAAAGATCCATGCACCGGTTGGCCGCCACCCGGGACATGCCGCTGGCCATAAGCAAAACCGTGTCGTTGGTGCTGGTATCCCCGTCTATGGTGATGCGGTTGAACGAGGCGTCCACGGCAGGCCGCAACACCCTCTTGAGGGTATTGGGATTGGCCTGGATGTCCGTACACACAAAACACAGCATGGTGGCCATGTCCGGCCGGATCATGCCCGCGCCCTTGGCCACGCCCACCACATTAAAGGTCTGGCCTTCGAATTCCGCCTGGATGGCTGAAATCTTGGGCACGGTGTCCGTAGTCATGATGGCTTCGGCAAAATCCCCAAAGCCTTCCGGGGAAAGGGAATCCACCAAGCCAGGAAACGCCGCACGGATTTTTTCCACGTTCAGAGGCTGGCCAATAACCCCGGTGGAAGCCACCAGGACGTCCTCGGGCACAACCCCCAGGTTCCCGCCCGCAAGGCAGGTGGTCTCCACGGCGTCGTCCACGCCTTGCTTGCCGGTGCAGCAATTGGCGCAGCCGCTATTGGCCACCACAGCCCGGCATGTGCCGGAACTGATATTCTTTTTATCCAACAGCACCGGGGCAGCCTGGACCCTGTTCTTTGTGAACACGCCAGCTACGGAAGCAGGAACCGAACAAAAAATCAGCCCCAGGTCCGGCCCTCCCCTTTTCTTGAGCCCACTGGCGATTCCGGAAGCGGAAAAGCCCGGGCAAGACACTTTTTCCAAGGTCTTCATGATCATACCCTTTATTATGATTGTCCTTCAGGCATTGCAATGAAAAGCAAAATCATTTACCATGCCCATTATTATCTGGCAAGTTTATCCACTCGAACAGATTCTTTAATAAAATGCAACTGGAAATCATGAATCCAGCAGGCCAGCCCACCGAAAACCGCCTTGCGCCCGAAATCGGCGGCAACATCTCCCGGACTGTGAAACAGCCTGCAAAGCCCGCCACGGAAATGCTCCGGGCCATGCGGCCCCACCAGTGGGTGAAAAATTTTCTGATTTTTACGCCGGTATTCACAGGCCACCATGTGACAGTCTCCTATATGCTGGCCGGTCTGGCGGCGTTCCTTTGCTTCAGTTTATGCGCCTCGGCCCTGTATCTTATCAACGATGTGCTGGATCGGGAGGCCGACAAAATTCACCCTGTCAAAAAATTCCGGCCCTTTGCTTCCGGGACCATACCCCACCAGTTTGGCGTCCTGGCCGCCCCCTTGCTCCTTCTGGCGGCGCTGGCCTGTTCCATTGGACTCCCGCTCCCTTTCATGGGGGTTCTGGGGTTTTACCTTTTCCTGGGGCTCAATTATTCCCTGTGGCTCAAGCGGTTGGCGTTCATAGACACCCTGGTGCTGGCGCTTATGTACACCCTCAGGATCATCGCGGGAGGAGCAGCCACCGCCATTCCCATATCCATGTGGCTTTTGGCCTTTTCCATGTTTTTCTTCACCAGCCTGGCAATGGCGAAAAGATATGTGGAAGTGGTGGAATTGCGGGAAAGAAACCGATCCAAAACCAAGGGTCGGGGCTATTCCGCAGGAAATGAAAAGATGTTAAGGTCTTTGGGGATATCCTCGGGCATGGGAGCGGTCATCACCCTGGCCCTGTATGTCAACAGCATGAAAGCGGCTGACATGTACCTCTCCCCCGCCCTGTTGTGGTTCAGTTGTCCTTTGCTCCTTTTCTGGATCAGCCGAGTCTGGTTCAAGGCCCAAAAGGGGCTTTTGTCCGACGACCCCATTGTTTTCGCTTTGAGAGACAAAATCTCCCTCTTTTTACTGGGTGCGATCGGGCTAATCTTTATCGCTGCAGGATGGGTGTAATGGCGACCAATTACCCGGCATGGGGCGGCCTGAATTTTGGCCAACAGCAAGGAAAAATAATCCCCAACCGTTTTTTTTCCCTAACAAATATAGACGCGCACCCTCCTTTTCTCCCTTATGGCAACGGGCGCAGTTACGGGGATTCCTGCCAGAACACCGGCGGGGTCCTGCTGGATTGCCGGGGTCTGAACCACCTTATGGCCTTTGACCGGAAAACCGGCGTCCTAAAATGCGAAGCCGGGGTCTTGCTCTCCCAAATCCTTCGTCTGGCTATACCCCACGGATGGTTTTTACCGGTGACTCCGGGAACCCGGTTTGTCACCGTGGGAGGCTGCATCGCCAATGACGTACACGGAAAAAACCACCACAGGGCCGGCGCATTTGGCTGTCATGTGCGCTGTTTTGAGCTGAAACGCTCCAACGGCCAAAGCCTGATTTGCTCTCCCAAGGAAAACACGGACCTGTTCCGGGCCACCATCGGGGGCCTGGGGATTACCGGGCTCATTACATGGGCGGAAATCCAGCTTGCCCCTTGCCAAAACCCATTGATTGGCCAGGAAACCATTAGATTCCCAAACCTGGGGGAGTTTTTCACATTATCTGATGAATCGGACCAGAAATACGAATTCACCGTGGCGTGGGTGGACTGCCTGGCCCGGGGCCGTTCCTTGGGTAGAGGGCATTTTATCCGGGGCAATTTTATCAATAAACCGGCGCACTATCCCGCATATGGACGAAAAGCCCTTCCCATGCCCATTGATCCGCCTTTTTCCCTGGTGAACAGCCTGAGCCTGAAAATTTTCAACGCCCTGTACTACAGCAGACAGGCCACCAAAAAGTCCGCAAAAACAGTCCGGTACGAGCCTTTCTTTTATCCCCTGGACTCTATTGACAATTGGAACAGGCTCTATGGCAAACGAGGATTTTACCAATACCAATGTGTGATACCGCCCGAAACCAGCCGGGACGGCATCCGGGAAATCCTGGAACGGATCGCCATGTCGGGGCTGGGTTCCTTTTTGGCGGTGTTAAAAAAATTTGGAAACATCCCCTCTCCCGGGCTCCTTTCATTCCCCAGACCCGGAGTCACCCTGGCCCTGGATTTTCCCAACCTGGGCGAAAAAACCCGAAATCTGCTGTCCAGCCTGGATCAGGTGGTTTCCCACGCCGGGGGAGCTTTGTACCCTGCCAAGGACGCCCGGATGTCCGAGGAAATGTTTCGTCAATCCTTCCCCGGGACTGATGCATTTATTCCGTTTATTGACCCTGCCTTCGGATCCTGTTTCTGGAACCGGGTGAACGGTTAAGACTTCAGGGGTGGAAATTGAAATAAAAAGCATTATCACATCTAATGGTATGTTTTGTACCCGGTATAGTATCTCATAAAACAGATGATAAAAAGAATGTATAGCCTCTGGGGATTTTTTGAGGGGAAGAAACCGTTTTGGCTTGTTTCTAATTTTTCCGGCTCAGCACGGTTCTTAGGGTCTGGGCAAGCAGTTGTCTGTCCAGGGGTTTGTAAAGGCATTGGGCAAATCCAAGTTCCCTTGCCTGTTTTTGGGAAAAAATATCCGCATACCCGGTGCATAAAATTATTGGAATATCAGGCCTGATTTCCAGAATTC
The DNA here is from genome assembly GCA_016342355.1 of Desulfatibacillum sp. Taxonomy (GTDB): domain Bacteria; phylum Desulfobacterota; class Desulfobacteria; order Desulfobacterales; family Desulfatibacillaceae; genus Desulfatibacillum. The sequence goes on along the minus strand of JAEINP010000013.1, from coordinate 24,089 downwards.
TTTTCGCCAGGTCCTCCCCGGTAAGACCCGGCATGGTCATGTCTGTGAGAACAAGATCGAAAGCCCGGGGATCGGAGGCGAACAATTCCAGCGCCTTATTACTGTCCTGCTCTGCCTGGATCCGATATCCCAGTTTTTCCAGCATTCTTTGTGTCAGGCGTAGGACCTGCCCTTCGTCATCTACAATTAGCAAGCGTTCCTTGCCTCCTGGCGCATCAGCCACAATGGCGATACTGACGGGTTCCGGAAATCCTTCCACGGCGGGGAGATACACTTCAAAGGTCGTACCTCCTTCAATCGAACTGCGTACACGAATCTCTCCCCTGTGTTTCTTAACAATGGCATGGACCACCGCCAGACCCATTCCCGTGCCTTCTCCCACCTCCTTGGTGGTAAAATAGGGCTCATATAGCCTTTCCATGACAGCCGGGGCTATACCCGGACCCGAGTCTGTTACGGACAATTTTTGATAAGCCCCCTTGGGCAGATCCAGGGAGGTTTCTTTGTCCTCATGCGTGAGGTTCACCTCTTCCAGGCCAATGATAAGGACGCCTCCTTTATTGCGCATAGCTTGATAGGCATTTGTGCACAGGTTCATGACCACTTGGTGAAGCTGGGAAAAATCCCCGTAAACAGAAGCTCCGGGTTTTTTGATTTCCTGCCTGATTTCTATGGTGGAAGGTATGGAAGCCTTCAAGAGCCCAAGGGCCTCCTGCACAATGGCGTCAAGACTGACACAGGTCTGGATCTCTGCGGAACGGCGTCCAAACGTAAGGATTTGAGAAACCAAGTCCTTGGCCCGTTTGGCAGCCTGCATGATTTCCTCCAGGGCTTCCCGAGTGGATTCCCCATGACCGTCTTCCGCCAGAAGCATTTGGGCATAGCCCATTACAGGATGCAGTATATTATTGAAATCATGGGCGATGCCGCCAGCGAGAGTACCGATGGCCTCCATTTTCCTTGCCTGGAGAAGCTGGGCTTCCAGTTTTTGTTTTTCTTTTTCAGCGATTTTCCGCGCCCGGATATCCCGGGTGGCCCCCCTGATGCCCACAGGCTGGCCAATTTCATTCAAGATCCAATTGGCGGAAACCTCTATATCAATAATGCTTCCGTCTTTTGCATATTGCTGGACTTCCATGGTTACGGGATCAACCCTTGTCACAGGACCCCGGGCAAGCTCCTCGGCCATCAGAGAATGGATTTGGGTTAAGGATTCCGGGGTGACATAGTCTTCCAGAGTCATTTTGAGTAATTGGTCCACGGTGAAGCCGGTGAGTCTCTCCACAGATGGGCTGACATAAGTAAAGGCGCCCCCAAGAGTCATGGTCCAGATGACATCTGTGGAGTTTTCAGCCAGGATGCGGAACCGTGTTTCGCTCTCCCTCAGAGCCTCTTCCATCTTTTTCCGGGCTTCGATATTCCTGATGGTGCCGACAGTCCCTAAGGGCTTTCCCTCCTCATCCAAAAGAAAGGCGGCGGTGATGGCGGTCCGGATAACAGAACCGTCCTTGTCTCTGAACGCCACTTCGTAGTCGTTGATCCTGCCGGTTTCGGCAATGGATGCAAGCCTGTCCGCCCGTTCCTCCGGGTGAAGGGATAGACCGCGCATATTTCTTCCGATAAGGTCTTCCCGGCTGTATTGGGTAACAGTGCTGATGGAGGGGCTTACCTCCTGGATTATTCCATCCAGATCCGCCTCAAAATACACGTCCTGAATGCTTTCATACATCCTCCGGTATTTTTCCTCGCTCTCCCGTAGAGCGGCTTCGGCTTTGACCTGGGCCTCCACGTCCCTGGAAACCCCCACTATTCCCAAAGGGGTTTGAAATTCATCATAGAGAAACCCGGCCTGGATCTCAACGTGCACCAAAGACTTGTCCTTGCGGACAGACTGGACCCGAAATCGTCTTTGCAACTCCTTTTCAGGAAACCGGAGTTTTTCCTCCAAAGCGTCCGCCAGAGCCTGGCGGACAATATCTCTGGAATCCGGACTGAGAATTTCCAGCACATCGGTTCCCACTATTTCCTTGGGAGTATAGCCCAACAACCCCATGATGGAGGGGCTCACATAGGTGAACCTCAAATCCAGCCCTAACGTCCAGACATTGTCAGAAATATTTTCAGCCAGCAACCGATAGCGCTTTTCGCTCTCCGCCAGTTGATCCCTGATTGCGGCAGCCTCCACGATTTCATTGGCAAGCTCGTAAGTCATGAACAGGACCACGCCCAAAAACGCGAATTCCATGACATAGATGAAGTCGTATAGGCCAAGTCTTACCGCAGTGTCATTGGCGAGCCCCACAAAAAAAAACGTAAAGGAGCATACCATGGCCAACCCTTTACGAAGGCTGGTGCGTTTCAGGAACCACAAAATCACCCAGGAAAAATACACAAGTAAGACAAGCCTGACAATAAAGCGAAGAAAGCCGAGGGGACTTAAAACCAGTTCGTAAAAGGCGACATGAAAACCAAATGGCAAGTCGACAAGCCTTAAGACAGGGGCATCGTTGACCCAAACCATCCCCCCCGGAGCGATGAGTCCCAATAAGAGGGCGCTTACAAAATAGATGGTGAAGGCATAGACGGGCTTTTTGTTGGGATGACCAGTATAGTCGTGGAGGAACCAGACCAAAGCCACCGCTGTGGGGGCCAGAACCAGCATCCGGGCTTTCAACCAGAAAAAGGCTTGTTCCGGATGTGAGGAACTGTATAGATAAATGGAGAAAATGTCGTAGAAAACCATCAGGAAACAGGCTATGGAAAAAGAAAGGTATTCCCGGCGGGCGCTTTGCCTCATGTAGACCAATGCGTTAAAAATACCTGCGCCCATGGTCAGGGTGGCGGCAATGGCAATGGGCATGGACAAGGAGGACATTAACCAACACTCACTTGATGGGGATTGTCATGCCGTCCGGATTGGCATGCTCAAACCCGTGGAGGCCATGATCTCCGGGAGGATCACCATTAAAAAAAACCTACACGAGGGAAGTTGGGTATTCATGCATAACATACCACATTATTTGATCTTCATCAAGAAAGCTGATATTGTATAGGAGGCAGTTTTTTCCTCCCAACAGAACCCTTATCCAACCCTAACAAAAGTCTAACTTTGGCGTTACATAAGTTGGAGGCTGTTTATTTAACCTACAAAACGGTGAGATGCCATGCCTAAAACAAGTATTCTGGTTGTTGACGACGAAGAAGACATTTTGGAACTCCTAAAATTCAATTTGGAAAGAGAGGGGTTTAAAGTCATTTGCTCCGAAACCGGCGAAAAAGCCCTGCAAGCGGTCCGGAACAGTCCTCCGGACTTGGTTCTATTGGACCTCATGCTCCCCGGGATCAACGGGCTTGAGGTGGCCAGGGCCCTGAAATCAAACCCTAACACCTCCTCCATACCGGTTATCATGCTTACGGCTAAAGGGGATGAATCCGACGTGGTCCGGGGCCTGGAAATCGGCGCAGACGATTATGTCACCAAGCCCTTTTCTCCACGGGTCATCGTGGCGAGGGTCCGGGCTGTGATGCGCCGACAGACCGCCGAGCCCGATGACGGATTCCAGGCGCGGGAAATTCACGGCATTACCATCCATCCCGGACGCCGGGAAGTGGCGGTCAATGGCAAAGAGGTCAAACTGACCATGTCGGAATTCGACATTTTGCATTACCTGGCCCAAAGGCCTGGTTGGGTCTTTACCAGGTCCCAGATTGTATCGGCTGTTCGCGGAGAGGGTTTCGCCGTGACAGACCGTTCCGTGGACGTCCAGATTGTGGGCCTGAGGAAGAAGTTGGGAACAGCCGGCAAGTTTATTGAAACCGTACGTGGAGTAGGCTACCGCCTGAAAGAATAATACCATGGCAAAAAGAAGAAGGCTGCTCATGCAGCTTTATCCCACGTATCTTTTGGTGACCCTCATATCTGTGGCGGCTGTAGCCTGGTATTCCTCCAACGCCTTGAGCCGGTTTTACCTCTCCCACATGGAAACGGACCTCATGGCCCGGGCCTTGTTTTTCGAACCACAGACTGTTCGGCTCCTGAACCCCTTGAATGGGGAAGCCATTGACAAGTTGTGCAAAGAGGTGGGCAGGCATACCATGACCCGGATTTCCGTCATCATGCCCTCCGGAAAGGTTGTGGGGGACTCCAACGAAGACCCCGCCAAGATGGACAACCATGTGGACCGCCCCGAAATCATGGCGGCGTCGGCTGGCAAGGTGACTTCCTCCATACGGTTTAGCCGCACCCTGGAACAAAAAATGATGTATGTGGCCGTGCCCATCATGAACGACAGAAAAGTGGTCACTATCATCCGCACAGCCGTGTCCGTGACCGCCCTGGATAAAGCAGTGGCGGACATTCGGACAAAAATCGCCATGGGGGTGCTGGTCATCGCCCTGATCGCCGCCCTGGTCAGCCTCCTGGTGGCGAGACGCATCACCCGGCCCATCGAACAATTGAAAAAATGGTCGGAATCCATTGCCAGGGGGGATTTTAATTATAACCCTCCCGAAGCAAATTCCGAAGAAATAGAATCCTTATCCGCCTCCATGAACCAAATGGGAAAAGACCTCAAGGGACGCATTGATTTCATAACCCGGCAACGCAACCAAATGGAGGCCATCCTGGCCAGCATGGTGGAAGGAGTCGTGGCCCTGGACTCGGACCAGCGGGTCCTGAGCATGAACCAGGCCGCAGGCAAAATGCTCCGTTGCGACCCCCAGTCAGCTACGGGGAAAACCATTCAGGAAGTGGTCAGAAACACAAGTTTTCACGATTTTGTCCTCGCCGCGCTCCAAAGCGAAAGCCCCGTGGAAGAAGAATTTGTAATGGCTGGCAGGCAGGAACGCTATTTCAAGGTCCGGGGAATGATCCTCCGGGACGCACAAGCCCAACGCATGGGCGCCCTGGTGGTCCTCAATGACATGACCCAGGTGGCCAAACTGGAAAACATGCGCAAGGACTTTGTCGCCAACGTGTCCCATGAAATCAAAACCCCCATCACGGCCATCAAAGGCTTTGTGGAAACCCTTTTGGACGGCGCCCTGGACGACAAGGAAAACGCCATCCGTTTTTTGGAAATCATATCCCGACACACAGACAGATTGAAAGCCATTGTGGAGGATCTCCTGGAACTCTCCCGTATCGAACAGGCGGGAGGGCAGGAGCTTTCCCTGGAAAAGGCCAGCGTCAAGGAGGCCCTGGAAACTGCTATCCAATTGTGTGAAACAAAGGCGGTTACAAGCAACATCACCATTGAAATGGATTGCGCCGAGGACCTGACCGCCACCTTTGAACCCACTATGCTGGAACAGGCTATCGCCAACCTCCTGGATAACGCCATCAAATACAGCGAGGAACACGGCTGTGTGCGGATCAGGGCCAAAGCCCGGGACCAGGAAGTGGTGATTATGGTGGAGGACGATGGTTCCGGCATCGACCAGGACCACCTTCCCCGCCTGTTCGAACGTTTTTATAGAGTCGACAAGGCCCGAAGCCGCAGCCTGGGGGGAACAGGGCTGGGGCTTGCCATTGTCAAACACATCATGGCGGCCCATGGAGGCCATGTTTCCGTGGAAAGCCAAATCGGCAAGGGCTCTGTTTTCACCCTGCACCTCAATCCCTGAACACCCACCCTGCGCCTGCTTTTTTCCGTCATCAAAACCCCGGCCCTGCCGGGGTTCATAAATATTCTTGACCTGTTATGCTTAGCCGTTTCCATCTTCCCCCCCCCTTTTTTTCAAGGCTGAAATAATATTAAAAACAGGATACAACCGACTGAAATAAAAAGATTATATATTAATTTGACATTAACCCAATGTTAATGCAATCCTAACAGATCTCTAACAAACAGGCCGTATATTCCACTTGATTTGAAACGGTGACGAACCAAGCTCACTTGGTTTGCATACGGATTTTCCCAACACCCAAAAGGAGGAAAACAAATGAAGAGGATTAAACTGGTCGCAATTGTACTTGCCGCACTCATGTGCATCGCCCCCATATCCGCCTTTGCAGGCAAGCTGGTGATCAAAGGTTCCACCACAGTTCTGCCCATCGCCCAAAAAGTGGGCGAAGCCTACATGAAGCAAAACCCGGATGTTGAAATCTCCATTTCAGGCGGCGGTTCCGGGAACGGCATGAAAGCCATCATTGATGGAACCACCGACATTGGCAACGCCTCGCGTTTCATCAAGGACAAGGAGGTCAAGCTGGCAGTGGAAAAGGATGCCTACCCTGTGCCTTTCCGGGTCGCCTACGACTGCATCGTGCCTATTGTCCATCCCAGCAACCCTGTCTCGGATCTCTCCCTGGACCAACTCAAAGGCATGTACAAGGGCGAAATCACCAACTGGAAGGAAGTCGGCGGACCGGACCTCAAAATCGTGGCGGTCTCCCGCGACACCTCCTCCGGCACCTTTGAAGTCTGGGAAGGCAAAGTCATGAAAAAGGAGCGCGTCATGCCTGGAGCCCTGATCCAGGCCTCCAACGGCGCCGTGGCCCAGGCCGTTGCCAAAAATAAATACGCCGTGGGTTACATTGGACTGGGATATCTCAACAACGATGTGAAAGCGGTTTCCGTAAACGGCATTGTGGGTTCTGCAGAAACCACCCTGAACGGAACCTTTGCTGTCAGCCGCCCCCTGTTCATGTTCACCCGCGGATGGCCTGAAGGCGACACGGTCAATTTCCTGAACTTCCTTCTGCATCCTGAAAAGGGACAGAAGCTGGTTAAGGAGTCGGGTTACGTGCCCCTGTACTAACAGACCGGTTTTATGAAATAAAAAACTTGACAAAGAGTCTGGCCCGCGCCATCAATTGCGTCGCTGCAGCCCCCCATATCCGCACGATCCTTGGCGCGGGCCAGACTTGTTAAACACCAGGTGAACATGGCAACATTAAACAGCCGCACAAGAGAAAAAATCATAAAGAACATATTTTTTTGCGTCGCCCTGGCTTGTATCATCATGTTGGGGCTAATCACCTTGTTTCTGTTTATGGAAGGCATTCCCATCTTCGACAAGGTGTCCATCAAGAATTTTGTGTTTGGCGTCTATTGGTATCCCACCTCCGAACCGCCGGATTTTGGGATTTTCGCCCTTATCACCGGCTCCATCTTTGTCACCCTCCTTTCGGCCGCCTTCTCCATTCCCCTGGGAGTCATGAGCGCCCTATATCTTGCAGAAATCGCAAAGCCAAAAATGCGTGAAATAGTCAAACCCATGGTGGAACTCATCGCCTCCCTGCCCTCCGTGGTTATCGGGTTTTTCGGCATGGTGATTGTGGCGCCGTTTTTACAGGATGCCTTTGACATCCCCACAGGCCTTAACCTGTTCAACGCCGCGCTCATGCTGGCCTTTATGTCCGTCCCCACCATATGCAGTATTTCCGAAGACGCCATATACAGCGTGCCTAACGCCCTGCGGGAGGCCTCCCTCGCTCTGGGCGCCACCCGATTGGAAACCATTATGAAAGTTGTTTTACCGGCCTCCATCTCAGGGGTGAGCACCGCCGTGATCCTGGGTATGTCCCGGGCAATCGGAGAAACCATGGTTGTTTTGATGGTGGCGGGCGGGGCCGCCATGGTCCCCCACTCCATTTTCGACCCGGTAAGACCCATGCCCGCCAGCATTGCAGCGGAAATGGCCGAGGCGCCGTTCAGGGGCGATCATTACCACGCCCTCTTCGCCACGGGCGTGGTGCTTTTCCTGTTTACTTTCGTGTTTAATATTGTGGCGGACATAATCGCCAACAAATACAAACAAACCGGAGATGCCACGCTGTAAACGGCATCAGGGAAGGATGTTTTGAATTTGGAAACAGAATCCACCATCCAAAAAAACGAGGGCGAACCCTTTGAAGGGAGCCCTATGCCTGCCGGAAGATCCAAACAATCGCGCCGGTTGCGCCAGAACATTATTTTTGGGTTGTTGCGGATCGCCGCGCTCATAAACGGCCTGGCCTTGGCCATCATCCTCTGGTTTATGATCGCCAGGGGTTGGAGAGCCATTAGTTGGGAATTTCTGACCCAAGCCCCCACGGACTCCATGACCAAGGGAGGCATTCTGCCCTGTATTGTGGGAACCCTGGCTTTGGGCATAGGGGCCATGATCATCGCCTTTCCCATTGGCGTGGCCTCTGCCATTTTCCTGAACGAATACGCCCGGTCAGGAAAGGTGCTCAGGATCATCCGCCTGGGCATCAATAACCTGGCCGGAGTTCCTTCTGTGGTTTTCGGCCTGTTTGGCCTGGCGTTTTTTGTCATCTGGCTGGATATGGGCGTCAGCCTGATCGCCGGGGCTCTGACCCTGGCGGCCATGTCGCTTCCGGTGATCATCGGAGCATCGGAGGAAGCCCTCAAATCAGTCCCCGACACCTACCGGGAAGCCTCCCTGGGATTAGGCGCCACCAAGTGGCAGACCATATACCGGGTCGTGCTGCCCGCGGCCTTGCCCGGCATTTTGACGGGAGGCATCCTTGGCCTGAGCCGCGCCGCCGGGGAGCTTGCCCCTGTCATGTTTACGGCCGCCGTGTTTTTTGCGCCCCATCTGCCCTCATCCATCTTCAGCGAGGTCATGACCCTTCCGTATCACATATACGTGCTGGCTACGGCGGGAACGGAAATCGAGGCGACACGGCCTTTGCAATACGGGTCCGCCCTGGTGCTGATTGCCCTTGTTCTTGGAATGAACCTCGCCGCTATCATATACAGGTCCCGGCTTAGAAATCGCCTTTCGTGAGAGAATACAATGACCGAGCCCATAAAAGTTTCAGCAAAACACCTTAATTTTTACTACGGACCCTCCCAGGCCCTGTTCGACGTAAACCTGGAGTTCGAAACCAACAAAGTCACGGCCCTCATCGGCCCTTCCGGGTGCGGGAAAAGCACCTTTTTGCGGTGCATCAACAGAATGAACGACCTGATCCCCATCGCCAGGGTGGAAGGGGATCTCCGCATTGACGACATAGACATTTACAGTCCTGAAGTGGACGTGGTGGACCTGAGAAGCCGGGTGGGCATGGTGTTCCAAAAGCCCAATCCTTTTCCCAAAACCATATTCGAGAACGTGGCTTACGGGCTGCGCGTCAAAGGAATCAGGAACAGGGCTTATATTGCCGCCCAGGTGGAAAAAAGCCTGAAATCCGCCGCGCTTTTTGACGAAGTAAAGGACAGGCTCCATGATTCGGCCCTGGGGCTTTCGGGCGGCCAGCAGCAGCGCTTGTGTATAGCCCGCGCCCTGGCCGTGGAGCCGGAAGTCCTGCTCATGGACGAGCCTGCATCAGCCCTGGACCCTGTGGCCACCCAGAAAATCGAAGAGCTTATTTTGCAGCTCAAGACCACCTATACCATCATCATCGTGACCCATAACATGCAGCAGGCGGCCCGGGTTTCCGATGTGACGGCCTTTTTCTTCATGGGCAAACTCATTGAGGCCGACGCCACGGAAAAGCTGTTTACAAAACCCCGCAAGCAACAAACCTCTGACTACATTACCGGCCGTTTTGGCTGATCAATAAGGAGATTCCCACATGGGCAGACCTCTACATGCGGAATTGGATAATATTAAAAAACTCATCCTCAGCCTGGGGGCCACGGTTGAAGAAAGAGTCCGGGACGCCACCAAGGCCCTGAAAGACAGGGACCTTGATCTGGCGAAAATAGTGATGAGCTCTGACATGGAAATCGATGAAGCGGAAGTGGCTGTGGAGGAAGAATGCCTTAAAATCATCGCCCTCCATCAGCCGGTGGCCGTGGATCTGCGTTTTTTGGTTGCCGTGCTGAAAATCAACAATGATTTGGAACGGATCGGGGATCAGGCCGTCAACATAGCCCAACGGGTTCAAAGCATCATGAAAGCCCCGCCCCTTAACGTGGGGGTTGATTTTGGAACAATGTCCCAAAAAACCCAGACCATGCTAAAGAACAGCCTGGACGCCCTGGTGGCTTTTGATGTGGACCTCGCCTACCAGGTCTGCCTCGCAGACGATGAAGTGGATGATATCAAACGGCATATCTATGATTTGATCAAAAACGCCATTCAAAAGCAGCCTGAGAACGCAGGCGTTTTGATTAATACCCTGCTGGCGTCCCGTCACCTGGAACGCATTGCCGACCACTCCACCAACATTGCCGAGGAAGTGATTTATCTTATTGAAGGGGAAATCCACCGCCATAAAATCTATGAACGGAAAAATGAGGGAGGACAATAATCTTTTCCCATTTCGACCAACCACAGAATGGATTGCCTTAACTACCTGAAAAAATATACCATCCATACCTCCAAAAGCACGGATGGTATAAACCAATGCAATTTTTGACATGGGGACGGACTTGCCTGTCCGCCCTCGTTCAGGGATACAATCACCATTTCATTATGGGTTGAAGAAGATTCATCAAGGCCTTATGTGGAAAGGTTACTGTTCAACGTGCAGACGGGATAGAAAGTTCTCCCCCAAGTACTCCCATTCCCAGTCCTCCATTTCCCATTCGCAATAAATGGCCACCCCTTTGTAGTTGGCAGGAAGACGGTCAAAGGAATGCAGCCCGCCATGAATGCCTGACAGGGCGGTCCTGATATTCTCCACCCGCGGGCTGTGGTAAAGGACTCCGGTATCGTCATAAACCGGCACTCCCAACAGAATTTCCGAATCCTGAGCCCAGGTGAGGATGTCCCTTGTCCACGCGGCCATAAGGTGCTCGTAAATCTTGGGCATGGGCGCGGCGGAATCGTAGGTCATGACAGCCATTTGATCCACCGGCGCAGATACGGCCTTGTAGTATTCCTCCCCCCAATGGATGGATATGACCGGCAGGATCCAGGTGGTGGGGGGATAGGCAGCCACAGACAGGATTTTCCCCGGCGGCATCCGGTTTTTCAATTCCTGGAGCAAAACCACAAAATCCTGGTTGCCCGAAGGCATGGGCTCGATATTCACGTGAACCCCGGCCAGACGGGGATGCTCCTCCAGCAGGGATACTGCCGACGCACAAAAAGTCTTCCGCCACTCGGGCGATTGCAAAAAACAATGGGTGTCCAGGATGCCGCCGATCCAGGGCATGACCCGGATTCCCTGGCAATGATCCAGGAAAAGTTCGATCTGGTCCGGGTCTACGGCAGGGATGTTGCCGTCAGTATCCGTGGGGCACAAATGGGGGTATATATCCGTGATATGATATTTTTTTAACTGATTCGACAAGGCCTGTATGCGCATGGGGTCCCTGAACAGGGCAGGCTTTTTGCGGTATCTGGTAAACCAGCCGTCATCGCCGATCCACCCGTGCCCAAGCCACATGCCGTTGGAACCCACATCGTGGATGCCTTGGGTTTCCCTGGCGCCGGGAGTCCAGAGGGCATAGGCCGCCGCCGCCGCTGCCGCTCCGACAAGGCCTATGATTAGAATGCGGATGATAGTCCTGAACATGGGGAAACAACTGCCTCTATATGGATTTCTCCCAAAGGAAGCGAACCGGCTGCAAACAATCACCGGCCATAAACGTCATCCAGACGGACTATATCGTCTTCGCCCAGGTATGCGCCTGACTGGACCTCAATCAACTCCAGGGGAATCCGTCCCGGATTCTCCAGCCTATGCACCACACCCAAAGGGATATACGTGGACTGGTCTTCATGGAGAGTGATTTCCTCGCCGTCCCGCGTGGCGATGGCAGTGCCGCTCACGACCACCCAGTGCTCGGCTCGGTGAAAATGCCGCTGCAAAGAGAGTTTGGCTCCGGGCTTGACCGTGATGAGCTTGACCTGGAAACGCCTGGAGGTCTCAATGCTTTCGTACGATCCCCAGGGGCGGTACACCTTCTTGTGGCTGACCGCTTCCTCCCTCTGGAGTTTTTTTAATTGCTCCACCACATGCTTCACATTCTGGACCTTGTTCCGGTTGGCCACCAGAACCGCGTCCGCGGTTTCCACCACCACCAGGTCCGAAACGCCTACCGCAGCCAACATGCGTTTGGTGGAATGGAGGTAGGAGTTGGTGGTCTCCACCGTTGTCACGTCCCCCACCAGCACGTTGCTGTCCGCGTCCTTTTCGCCGGTCTGCCACAGAGACTCCCAGGAACCCAGGTCGTCCCACCCGATATCCAGGGGAAAAACCGCTCCCTGGCCGGTTTTTTCCATCACCGCATAATCTATGGATATGGACGGGCACCGGGAAAACGCCCCGGCTTCCAGACGAAAAAAGTCCAGGTCTTCCTGGCCCTTTTCCACGGCTTCCTTGCAGGCCTTCACGATCTCGGGGGCATGCTTTTCCAACTGATCCAGAACCACCGAGGCCTTGAACATGAACATGCCCGAGTTCCACAGGTAATTCCCGGAAGCCAGGTATTTTTCCGCCGTGGGCAGGTCGGGTTTTTCCACGAATTCTTCCAGGATAAAGGCTCCCTCGCGGAAGGCCTTTCCCTTTTTAATATACCCGTAGCCTGTTTCGGGAGTATGAGGCACCAATCCAAAAGTGATCAGCCGCCCCTGTTCCGCCAGGATTTCCCCGAACCGGGCGGCGTCCTGCAGCCCCTGTTTATCCCGTATGTGGTGATCCGCGGGAAGCACCAGTAAAACAGGGTCCTCCCCTTGCGCCAGTGCCTGGATGGCCGCCACGGCCACGGCAGGAGCCGTGTTCTTGCCCATGGGCTCCAGAACAATGGAAAAGGGGGCAATGTCCATCCTCAGGAGTTGCTCAGCCACAAAAAAACGGTGCTTTTCATTGCAAACCACCAGGGGCGAGGCAGCTCCTTCCAGGCCTTGAAGGCGCAGGACCGTGCTCTGGAGCAGGGAATCCGGCCCGGAAAGGGCAAGCAGTTGCTTGGGATATTCATAGCGGGACAAAGGCCATAACCGGGTGCCTGAGCCGCCTGCTAAAATGACTGGTAATATCATGATGTGCTCCGTTGAGAACCAAATAGTCAGGACAAGACAATGTAGCACGGAGAAGAAAGTCTATCAAGCATTGGGAATGCAATAGAATTTCGAGCATCAAAGCCCGGTTTTTCAACACATGGAGGAAACGCGGGGACAGATGGGGGGCAAACCTTAAAGGATGTTGAATTTCTTGAAAAATCAACACGGTTTTGGTATGAAGGCCCAAGCCTTGAAAAAGAAACCAACCCAAAACCAATCAATTCCCGGAGGACAACCTTGTATAAAGGCCGAAAAGTGGTGGTGGTCATGCCTGCCTACAACGCCTCCCAAACCCTGGTGAAAACCTATCAGGCCGTCATGGAACAGGAAATCGTGGATCTGGTGGTAGTGGTGGACGACGCCAGCCAGGACGAGACCGTACGCATCGCCCAAGGCCTGCCCCATACCCTGGTCCATGTGCACGCCCAAAACCGGGGGTACGGAGCCAACCAGAAAACCTGCTACCGCCTGGCCCTGGAAGCAGGCGGCGACATCATCATCATGGTGCACCCGGACTACCAATACACGCCCAAACTTATCCCGGCCATGGCCGCGCTCATCGGCAACGGCCTGTATCATTGCGTTTTGGGGTCCCGCATCCTGGGAGGGTACGCCCTCAAGGGAGGTATGCCCTTGTGGCGTTACGCGGCCAACCGTTTTTTGACCTTTGTGGAGAACATCCTCCTTAGCGCCAAGCTCTCCGAGTTCCATACCGGGTACCGGGCCTTTTCCGCAGAACTCCTGAACAAGCTGCCCCTGGAAGCCAATTCCGATGATTTTGTGTTCGACAACCAGATTCTGGCCCAGGTTTTGTGGACAGGGGAGCAGATCGCGGAAATCAGTTGTCCCACCCGATATTTCCCCCAGGCCTCTTCCATCACCTTCCGCCGCAGCGTGGTCTATGGATTCGGCTGCCTCCACACGGCCCTTTGCTTCCGTCTGGCCAAAGCCCGAGTCCTGTCCAGCAGGTTGTTTCGCCTTTAAGGGGAATCCCAAATCCACTTTATACGAAAAAATTGTCCGGGGTTACGGTCTGATGCACATCGGCAATTTGCCAGGGGGGATGTCTTTCAGGCAAGGGTTGGATTGGTCCTTTTCGGACAAGATGGGATCGGAAATCGGCCAGTCAATGGCCAGGTCCGGGTCGGACCATAACAGGTTGCCCTCGTCTCCGGGCGTGTACAGGGCGTCGCACTTATAATACACCCGGGCTTCCTTGCTCAGCACGCAGAACCCATGGGCGAATCCCCCGGGAACAAACATCTGCCTGTGGTTTTCTTCGTCCAGAATCGCTGCTGTCCATTGTCCGAAAGTCGGAGAATCCCGTCGTACATCCACGGCCACGTCGTACACGGCTCCCTGAACCGCCTGTACCAGCTTGGCCTGGGGATTGTTTATCTGGTAGTGGAGTCCCCGCAGCACCCTTTCCCGGGACCAGGACAGGTTGTCCTGGACAAAATTCCAGTCCAGACCATGGCTGGCATAGCGTTGTGCATGGTAGGTTTCCATAAAGAAACCCCGGTTGTCGTCGTGGGCCCGGGGCTCGAGGATCAAAACCCCTGGCAGGGATGTTTCCAGTATTTTCATAAGGTTTCTTTTTCTATATCAGGCCTGGTCCTGGGCCAGCATGTCCAAAAGATATTGTCCGTAGCCGCTGGAAACCAGGGGCCGGGCCAGTTCCTCCACCTGCCGGGCGGTGATAAACCCCATGCGAAAGGCGATTTCCTCCACGCAGGAGATTTTAAGCCCCTGGCGTTCCTGGATGATCCGCACATAGTTGGAGGCCTGTTGCAGGGTGTCGTGGGTGCCCGTATCCAGCCAGGCCATGCCCCGGCCCATGACCTTTACCTTCAACTCGTTCCGTTTCAGGTAAAGGCGGTTGATATCCGAGATTTCCAACTCACCCCGGGGCGAGGGTTTCAGGCCCCGGGTCATTTCCACAACCTGGTTGTCGTAAAAATAAAGCCCGGGAATGGCGTACCGGCTTTTGGGCTGGTGGGGTTTTTCCTCGATGCTTACGGCCATGCCCCGGGCGTCAAACTCCACCACCCCGTATTCCCGGGGATTTTTCACCGGATAGGCAAAAACAATGCCCCCTTGCTTCAGGCTTACCGACTCCCGCAACAGGGGCGTCAGGGTCTGGCCGTAAAACAGGTTGTCCCCCAAAATCAGGCAGACCGTGTCATCCCCGATAAAGGAATCCCCAATCACAAACGCCTGGGCCAGGCCTTCGGGTTTGTGTTGGGCGGCGTAGGACAGGGAAAGGCCCAGCCTGCCGCCGTCCCCTAACAGCATTTGGAACAAGGGCAGGTCCTGGGGTGTGGAAATGATCAAAATCTCCCGGATGCCCGCCAGCATGAGCACGGACAGGGGATAGTAGACCATGGGCTTGTCGTATACCGGCAATAGCTGCTTGGATACCACCTGGGTGATCGGATAGAGCCGGGTGCCGGAACCCCCGGCCAGGATAATCCCCTTCATGGGCTGTTTCCCCTGTTTCCTGGAATAAACAGACATTGTAAGCCTGCTTAAGTATTTTCTCTAACTGTCTGCATTTTATTAGCATGACCGGACCTTGCTTACAAGGCCGCGCAAGGCGAAAGAAAAACCCGTTTGCGGAAAAAACAGGCTGAAAGTTAAAGCAGCTGGTTTTTCCGTCCAGGGGCTGGAATGTGGGTTGGCAAAAAAATACCAATACAATTAGGCACGAATGTATTTAGAGAGGCGTCTCCCATTTACCTCAGGGAGCGGACGTTCTTTGCTGCGGGTATTGGGGCTGGCAGGCTCATGCCCCGGACCTGCATGGTTGTGGCGGCCACACAATTGGAAATATAACTGGCAATGCACTTGATCATGTTGGATGAATTTTCATATTCCTCCACAATCTCTTGCAGGGGAAGCTCATTTACGGAAAAATCATCCGAAGGGAGTAAAACCGCCTGGCCCGGTTCATGACCGATATCCAAAAAAGGCGCCCTGCCCACAAAATCCCCGGATTCCAGTTCCGCAATGCGCACGTATCCCTTATCTGCCTTGCACACTAATGAGGCCCATCCCCGGGTAATTGAATACAACGCGTCCTTGCCCTGATCCAGGTTAAACCGGCCTTTCCCCTCCAGATTTTTCAAGTCGGTTTTGTTTCCGGATACATGGAGCCGGGACAGGTTGAAGTTCACCTCCGCTAATCGGCGATTTAGACTCAGAAGAATCCCCTGGAGCCCCTGGGACATGAGGGCCAGTTCCCTGTGGATGCGCTCCAGATCCAAGACTCCCAGAGTCACTTCCTCTATGGCCAGAACCGATGCCCTGCGGACGTTTTCCTTTTTCAGGACTATGGCGATATCCCCGATGAGAGCGCCCGGCCCCACGCGGCACAGGGTCAGGGGACCACTTGGGGTATCTTTCACCACGTCGGCGTATCCGTCCAGGATCACGCAAATCCAGTTGCCGTGATTACCTTCCTCCACAATATTTTTGCCCGGGGGGAAAACCTCCTCCGCCACGACGTAGGAATAGTCCACGTCCGGGCTGGGCACAAAGGTCACCCCTTCTTCCAAATGAGGCCTGTACGGCCTGGCGATATCCCGGCTTTCCGCGCCCATTTCCTTGATGCGGCCCTCGTCCAGCATCCGGGACCCTTCCATGATGATTTCCATCAGGCTTTGGGTGATGCGCCGTTCCTTTTCCACTCTTGCCACGTCAAATTCAAACTCCCCCTCGGTCCATCCGAACAGGGAGTAGGCTGCGTCAATGCCCTGCAAATTCCCGCAGAAGGCATTGACGATTATCCCCTTGGAAAAACAGATAAGACCCGGCTGGTTAACAAAAGGACTCTTAAGGACCATGGTGCCGTTGCTGGAGTTTGACGCCAGGAATTGGATGATCTGACCCAGGCTCACAAAATCCAGTCGACCCCTGAGTGCAATGGAAGGATTCATAATTTACCGGAGCTTCTTTTGGAAAATCGTGGTAAACAAGCAACTTCGTTTATGCAATCTCAAAATTTACTGCATGAATTCTGATTTCAATGATTAGTTATGGTGCATAGCAATTTCATCCAAAACTATCAAGGTATTTTTTGTACCCAATTGCCAGTTCCATACAATCTTCGCAAAGTCCTATTTTCGCGAATCCCATTCTGGCCCGAAAATTGCCTAAAGGATAATGCATGGATAGCCGATTTTATAAATAGGCCTTAGAAATATAACCATTGCCGCTGAGGGCGGGAATCTGGTGAAAACATAACCATGAAAGTACTTGTCGCTGACGATGACAGAACCGTTCGCATAGCTCTTAAAACCCTTCTGACCAAATGGGGCTACGAAGTCATAACCGTGGAGGACGGAATCCAAGCCTGGGAAACACTCCAGGAACCCGGGGCGCCCCGTTTGGCTATCCTGGACTGGATCATGCCCGGGATAGAAGGCCCGGCCCTGTGCGAACGCATCCGCAAAAGCTCCCTGGCGTCCTACACCTATCTCATCCTCCTGACAGCCAAATCCCGAAAAACAGAACTTATGGAGGGCCTGGAATCAGGGGCTGACGATTTTATTTCCAAACCTTTCAACGCCGGTGAACTCAAAGCCAGAATCAAAGCCGCCGAAAGAATCCTGACCCTGGAAAAGGAACTCAAGGTTAAAAACCAGGAGCTATCCCAGTCCAATATTAATCTGTCCCGCTCCAACGACATCATCACCCAGGATCTTCAGGTGGCGGCGTCGGTCCAGCAAAGCCTTTTGCCCGCCCAAACCGGACAGGTAAACGGGTTCCGGTTCGGCTCCCTGTTCATGCCCTGCGCCATTGTAGGCGGCGACATGTTCAACTTCTTTCGCATTGGAGATCACCACATAGCCTTTTTCATCCTGGATATCTCCGGCCATGGCGTTCCTGCCGCGATGTTGTCTGTTACAGTCAGCAAGACCCTTACGTCCCTTATCTGGGAAGAAGCCATGGTCCATGGTATTTCCAAAAACGGGTCCGGCACAGTCCTCTCTCCCGAAGACATGGTGGCGAAACTCAACAGGCTGTTCCAGACAAGCGACACCCTGCAGGCCTACTTCACCATGATCCTGGGAATTATCGACTGCCGCACAGGCCATACCACCCTCACCCAGGCAGGGCATCCCCACCCCATATGGGCGCCTGCAAACGGAGATCTGAAAACCATCGGCAACGGCGGCTTTCCCGTAGGCCTCCTGGAAAACGCCACATACTCCCGTCACGAGTTCACCATGAACCCGGGCGACCGCCTGTTCCTGTACTCCGACGGAATCACCGAATGCCGTAACTGCCAGGACTCCGAGTTCTCCCAGGAACGGCTCATGCGCCTTCTGGACAAAAATCGCGCCACGGACCTGGAAGGCGTCATGCGAAAAACCGCTGAAGAACTCTACCGCTTCCGGGGAGATCACACCTTTTCCGACGATATCAGCTTTATTGCCCTCCAAAGGGACTAAAACCCCAGCCCGGAGGGGCAACCCTGGCGAGATCCTACTCCAGCCCCCCCCAGATCACCGCCTTCTGGTCCGAATGCGCCTGCGCTTCAGCCATTTCCGAACACCACGCCCTGCTGTTTCCGCGTTGCATCTCAAGGATAACATGCAGATTTGATTTGCAAAAATTTTATATTGATATATTTATGAATAACACGCCGCCAATCCATAGATAATTACAATTTGACATATTTATTCTGGCTATGTAATCCAGCGCAGCCTTGGTCTTGGGTTTTTCAAGAGAAAAATGAATCAACAAGAAAGGAATCATGATGAAACACATGAAAAGACTGGGATTGGTATGCTTTTGGGGGCTGATTTGTTGCCTGCTGGCCGCACCGCCTGTTTTTGCGGAAACCGTTCTGGAAAAAATCGACCGTACAGGGTCCATCACCATGGGATACCGGGAAGGGGGCGTGCCCTTTGGCTATATCAACGACAAAGGGGAGTGGGGCGGTTTTGACATGGATCTGGGAGACATCCTGGTCCAAAAGCTGGAGGAAAAACTGGGTAAGAAGATAAAATATAATAAAACCCCCATCAACCCCAAAACCCGAATCGTGCTGGTCGCCAACCGGACGGTGGATATTGTCATGGGCGCTACCACCATCACCATGGCCCGGGAGGAAGTGGTGGACTTTTCCCTGCCATATTTCCTGACCGGCACCAAGGTTCTGGTTCCCAAGGGCTCTTCCATCCGTTCTTTCAAGGATCTTGCCGGAAAAAGGGTGGGGGCTGGCAACGGATGCACCCCTCATATCAAGGCCCTCAACAATGCCATAGCGGATAAGCGCATTGACCCGGCCTGCGAAATCGTCCTGTTCGAGGATCATCTCAAGGGTTTTTTGGGGCTCCAACAGGGCAAGGTGGATGCCTATTTTACCGATGAAAGCATGTTGGCGGGCATGGTCGCCAAGGCCAGGAATCCCCAGGATTGGGAAATCGTGGGCAGTTTCGTCACCTACGAGCCCTACGGGTTCATCCTGCCCAAGGACGACAGTGACTGGCGCGATTTTGTAAACGCCACCCTCATCGGCCTCATCCGGAGCGGCGAGTTTGAAAAAATCTACGAAAAATGGTTTGGTCCCCGGGGAGTGGTGGTTTATCCCATGTCCGAGGAATATAAGAACATGCTCAACGTCCTGACCTTTCCCGAATAACCGTGCCATTATATGCTCGACTACAATTTTGAATGGAGCATACTCTGGAGCCAGACGTATGGCCCCTGGCTCCTGAAAGGCATCTGGACGACCATCCACCTCTCCCTCCTGGCTTGGGTGATTGGGAGCATGCTGGGGTTGATGGTCGCCCTTGCCCGTTTGGCCCCATACCGTGTGGTGCGCTTTGCCGGAGGGGCTTATGTGCAGGTGTTCAGGAACATTCCGCTCCTGGTGCAAATGTTCTTTTGGTATTTCGCCGTGCCCGCCCTGTTGCCCCGTGAAATGGGGCGGTGGCTGAACCACGAGGTGCCCCACCTGGGTTATTATTGCGGAGTGGTGTGCCTGGGGACCTACACGGCCTCCAGGGTGGCCGAGGTAATCCGGTCCGGCTTCCTGGCTGTACCCAAGGGGGTGACCATGGCGGCCCTGGCCACAGGCCTTTCTCCCTGGAATACATACCGTCATGTGACCATTCCTTACGCCTTGCGCATTTCCATGCCCCTCCTGTCCAACGAAATCCTGAGTTGTTTTAAAAACTCAGCCCTCACCATGACCATTGGCGTTATGGAAACCACAGGTATGGCGGGCCTCATAGACTCCTTTACCTTCCATGGTCTGGAAACCACCACGGCCGCCAGCCTGGTGTATTTGGCCATCACCTTGTGCGTGGTGGCGGCTTTTGCCCGGGTCGAAAAAAAGATGCGCATTCCTGGTTTGATGGAAAGGAGCAATTAACCCATGGACTGGGCAGTCATAACGGACAACATGGGTTATATGCTCGGAGGCCTGGGTCTGACCTTTCAAATGACCCTCATCGCCCTTTCCGGGGGGATGTTCCTGGGCTGCTTCCTGGCCATGGGCCGGTTATCTTCAAAAAAATGGGTGTATTATCCGGCCTCGGCCTATGTGCATTTTTTCCGGAGCCAACCCCTGATCCTGGTGATCTTCTGGCTCTATTTTCTGGCGCCGGTTTTTGTGGGCAGGCCCCTGGGGGCCTTTTATTCCACCATGATCGCCTTTGTGTTTTTCGAGGCCTCCTATTTTTCCGAAATCATCCGGGGCGGCATCCAGTCTGTGCCCAAGGGCCAGGTCATGGCGGCCCAGGCGACCGGATTGGGATTTTTTACCATACAGCGCTATGTTGTCCTGCCCCAGGCCTTGGGGAACATGGCCCCGGCCCTCATCACCCGGGCCATCGTCATTTTCCAGGACACCTCCCTGGCCTATGTGGTGGGCCTGAGGGAATTCCTTAGGCGGGTAAACCTGGTGGACACCCGGGAAGTGCGGTCCGTGGAGTTGTATTGTTTTGCGGCGGTGGTCTATTTTGTCATTTGCACACTGGGATCCCTGTTTGCCGACCACCTGGAAAGAAAAAGAGAGGCTTCCAAGGCGTGATAGAAATCAGAAACATCGGCCTGTGGTACCGCAAGGGCCAAAAAATTCTGGACAATGTGTCGGCCACAGTGGGCGAAGGCTCGACCGTGGTCATTTGCGGTCCCAGCGGGTCGGGTAAAAGTTCCCTGTTAAGGTGTATCAACGGGCTGGAAACATTCCAGGAAGGGGAGATTCTTGTCAACGGAATTTCCGTACAGAACCCCAACACCAATATATACAGGCTCCGGGCCAATATCGGCATGGTTTTTCAGCATTTTGAGCTCTACCCTCATATGACCGTTACCGAAAACATCACCCTGGCGCCCATGCATGTTTTGAAAATATCCAAAACCCGAGCCAGGCAAAAGGCCATGGAATTGCTGGAGAGGGTGGGCATTGCCGACCAGGCCGCCAAGTATCCGGGGCAACTGTCCGGCGGCCAGCAGCAGCGCGTGGCCATCGCCAGGGGCCTGGCCATGGAACCCGCGCTCATGCTTTTTGACGAGCCTACCTCGGCCCTGGACCCGGAAATGATCCAGGAGGTATTGGAAGTCATGGTGGACCTAGCCCGGGATGGCATGACCATGGTGGTGGTCACCCACGAAATGGGATTTGCCCGGGAAGTGGCGGACGAAATTATTTTTATGGACCACGGGCGAATTGTGGAAAAAGGCAATGTGCAAACCTTTTTCAACCATCCTGAAAATGAACGCACCCAACAGTTTTTGGCGCGAATTTTGCGGTGAGCAAATCCGGATTAAAGAGGTCAGGCATGGAACACCAAATTAAGATGCATATCCTGTGCGAGGACCAGGCCCGCATGGGATTTCTGGACAAAAAATTCTCGGGCCAGCACGGTTTTTCCATTTATATTGCAGAGGAACGCAACCTACTATTCGATACCGGTCCCTCCGATGTCATCCTCTATAACGCCAAATTGGCGGGCATTGACCTAAACCAAGCAGACATGATTGTTCTCAGCCACGGACACTGGGACCACACAGACGGCTTGGCGGCCTTGTCGCAAGCCGGTATAACCACCAAACTCTTGGCCCATCCCCTGGTTTTCCGGGATCGGAGAAAACCCTCCGGAGAATTCAACGGCATGGCCATGACCCGGGATCAGGCCATGGAAAAATTTAATTTGATCGAAAGTCCCGGGCCATATCGCATTAGTGAAAACATGTGGTTTTTAGGCGAAATCCCACGGATTAACGATTTCGAATCCCAATCCACCTCTTTTTACTACGTGGAACACGGTGAAAAATATCCCGAATTCCTCCCGGACGACTCGGCCCTGGCCATCACCACTCCCAAGGGCTTGGTGGTGGTGACCGGCTGCTCCCACGCGGGGGTTTGCAATATTTGCGAGTATGCTAAAACCGTCACAGGCCAGGAGCATATCCATATGGTCCTGGGGGGATTTCATTTGCTGGATGATTCGGAAGTCGTGGAAAAAACCATTGAATATTTCAAGAAACAAAAGGTGGAATATTTATGTCCCAACCATTGCACAGCCCTGCCTGCCCTGAGCAGGTTCTATATGGCCTTTAAAATCCGACGCTTTGGCGTGGGGGATACAGTAACAGTAGGATAGCTTATCGCAGGCCTATAGATTGAAACAACCCGCGGGTCAGGCGGTTTTTTCTCAGAATGGTTTGGGGTCTTTTCCTTTTTGAATCATCCATGGCCCTTTGTTCGGCCACCCACCAGTCCAGAACTTTTTCCCCCTCCACGACTGAGGAAACAGTTTGGACACCGGCGCTTCCGGGCTTGCACAAAATATCCAGACCCATGATGGCTTCCATGGCAAGAGAGATCAGCGCCACTTTTCCCATACCCTGTTCCGCCATAAACTCCAGCCCCAGGCAAATCTGCCGGGTGACAATGTCCGAGGTGGGCCTGAACGTGGTGAGGTCCATAAGCACGGTGAAACCCTTTTGCAGTTTGGAGGATCTTTTCACCATGGAATTGACGACATCGTTGGTATCACGGATTATTAAGGTTCCGATCGTGATATACAAACGATTTTTGCCAACATTTTCCTGTATGGAAAACATGATAGTCACTCCGTCCGGAAAAGGAATGGCGCCGCATACAAAAACCAAAAAGCCTTTGGATAGTCATCGGCTCATTTGTCACAAAAGTTTAATTTTTTAAGGAGGCGGCAGCCAGATTCATGATGGTAATGAAAATGGCGAGCAACCCGTTCAATAACATGGTGAAAAGCAGTAATGGATAGAACGATCCCACGGCCTGGCTGCTGGCGTTGATCCAGTGGGCGGGAATGCCGCCAAAATACCCGGCTGCAAACACCACAATATATGCCAGGATGAAGAATACCCCAAATCCTTCCAACCCGCCTGAAATGTCTTCCCACGAAAGGGATATCCCGCTGCCAACACTTACCAGGATGTATGCAAAAACCCACGACTGCCATCGGTTTCCGTTTTTAAAAGTAAATATTTCCTGAAAC
The DNA here is from genome assembly GCA_016342355.1 of Desulfatibacillum sp. Classification (GTDB taxonomy): domain Bacteria; phylum Desulfobacterota; class Desulfobacteria; order Desulfobacterales; family Desulfatibacillaceae; genus Desulfatibacillum. The sequence continues at coordinate 678 of JAEINP010000013.1, read as the reverse complement.
ATGGCCTGACACATGTCCCATGTAGACATTACCAGGTTCCAGACCGCCTCCGGAGATTGAAAATTGCTCCAGTGCCACAAAAGGTCGTGGGCTACTAGTTCCCTTGGCAGCAGATACCGGGCCGCCAACCAAATAACGGCGGTCCCCAGGATAATCGGTCCCAGGGCTATGAAAAAGTTCCCTATGACCTGATAAGGATTATGGGGGTTGAAGCTGTGCTTCACATAGCCCAGGGTCCGGGTTGAGGCATCCGGGGCGAACAAACGCAACGTTTCCACCCGATGCCCGAAAATCACGCACATGATCGCGTGTCCCAACTCGTGGATGCAAATACCAAGCCAGCCAAACAGGCCCAGATACAATTTCGGCCCCAACAAGGCCCAGGCGCCTGACTTCACCCGGGTGGAGACCCCGTGCATACACAAAGCCAGGATCATCCCGGGCCCCATGACCATGAATAAAGTCAGACCGGTAACCTTTAGCGAATCCCACCCATGGGCCGCCAATCTCTCTACAAATTCAACCATGTATCACTTTCCGAAGACAGTTTGCCTTCCCCATGGATTCTGACGCATACCAAACAGCTGGAATTGGGGGGACATCCATGATAAGTAATGTCAAGGGGAAAATAGAGATTTCCCATCCTTCCTGGAGGAACGCCCCCTGGCGGCTGCTTGT